>NZ_JAPKNJ010000010.1 GCF_026343945.1 Kaistia algarum | reverse complement strand
CCCCATGTTCATTTCGGCGCTGTGGCGTCGAGGTTGGCTTTATGGCGCGAGGATGGGCGGGTTGGGGGCTTTGTTGCTGCGAGAATGGCCTTGCGCGGGGAGCGGCTTTGGATACAGTATCCCGATAAGGCGGCAGTGCTGATGATCGGGTCGCGATCGCGGCGCCGCGAATGTTCCGGCCCTGGCCGGATCCCGTATCTCCCGGCTTTGGCCGGCCCCACGAGAGGAGAGATGAGCCATGGTCGAGGCCGCCAAGCTGGATCGCGTGCTGAACCCCGATGAGCTGCGCAGCGCGCTGGAAAGCGCGATCCGTGGCAAGAGCGCCAACACCTCGCCCTTCTCCAAGGCCTGGGCGGCGGGGACGCTGTCGCGCGATCATCTCTCGCGCTGGGCCGAGAACCATTATCACTATGTCGGCCCGTTCGCCGACTACCTCGCCTATATCTATGCCCGCATGCCGGAGCAGTATGTCGAGGCCAAGGACTTCCTTCTGGCCAACATGTATGAAGAAGAGATCGGCGGCGACCGCCACACCGACCTGCTGATCCGCTTCGGCGAGGCCTGCGGCACGAGCCGCGAGCGCATCACCGATCCGGAGAACATGTCGCCGACGACGCGCGGGCTGCAGAGCTGGTGCTATGCGGTGGCGATGCGCGAGGACCCGATCGTGGCGGTGGCCGGGCTGGTGGTCGGGCTTGAATCGCAGGTTCCCTCGATCTACCGCAAGCAGACGCCGACGCTGCGCGAGACCTATGGCTTCACCGATGAGGAGGTCGAGTTCTTCGACCTGCACATCGTCTCGGACGAGATCCATGGCGAACGTGGCTACCAGATCGTGCTGGAACACGCCCGCACCCTGGAACTGCAGGCCCGCTGCCTCAAGATCTGCGAGATCGGCGCCCAGATGCGCCTCCTCTACACAACCGCCCTCTACAACGACTACGTCCAGGCAACCTCTTCCGAA
>NZ_JAPKNJ010000009.1:2500-5703 GCF_026343945.1 Kaistia algarum | reverse complement strand
GTGCGTTGACGCACGAAAGCCCCGTGCTGGTTTTCACCGGCGCGGGGCTTTTGTTGGATTGGGCTGGAGCATTGGGAAGAGAGATTTTCACTGGAATGAGGATGTGCTTTGCAGGCCTGGCGGCGACCTACTCTCCCGTGTCTTGAGACAAAGTACCATTGGCGCGGAGGGGTTTAACGGCCGAGTTCGGAATGGGATCGGGTTCAGGCCCCTCGCCATGACCACCAGGCCGGCGAAGCACATCCTGCGAGGCGCGTTTGGCGCCTGTTTCGCAGGGAATTTCGAAGAAGAAGGCTGGTTGTCGTCTTGGTTTTGCGCGTCCTTGAGACGGGCATTGTTAATGAGAGTGTTCAAGCCGAACGAGTTATTAGTACCGGTAAGCTACATGCGTTGCCGCACTTCCACACCCGGCCTATCAACGTGGTGGTCTACCACGACTCTTCAGGGAAAACTCGTTTTGAGGTGGGTTTCCCGCTTAGATGCTTTCAGCGGTTATCCCGTCCGTACGTAGCTACCCTGCAATGCGGCTGGCGCCACAACAGGTCCACCAGAGGTACGTCCATCCCGGTCCTCTCGTACTAAGGACAGATCCTCTCAATTTTCCTACACCCACGGCAGATAGGGACCGAACTGTCTCACGACGTTCTGAACCCAACTCACGTACCACTTTAATCGGCGAACAGCCGAACCCTTGGGACCTTCTCCAGCCCCAGGATGTGATGAGTCGACATCGAGGTGCCAAACGATGCCGTCGATATGGACTCTTGGGCATCATCAGCCTGTTATCCCCAGAGTACCTTTTATCCGTTGAGCGATGGCCCGTCCACGTGGGACCACCGGATCACTATGGCCGTCTTTCGACTCTGCTCGACTTGTCAGTCTCGCAGTCAGGCGGGCTTATGCCATTGCACTCGACGAGCGATTTCCGACCGCTCTGAGCCCACCATCGCGCGCCTCCGTTACACTTTGGGAGGCGACCGCCCCAGTCAAACTACCCACCATGCACGGTCCCGGACCCGGATGACGGGCCGCGGTTAGACATCCATAACAGTAAGGGTGGTATTTCAAGGATGGCTCCACACAAGCTAGCGCCCATGCTTCAAAGCCTACCACCTATCCTACACATACCGTCACGAATGCCAGTGCAAAGTTGTAGTAAAGGTTCATGGGGTCTTTCCGTCTGACCGCGGGAACCCCGCATCTTCACGGGGAATTCAATTTCACTGAGTCGGTGCTGGAGACAGCGGGGAAGTCGTTACGCCATTCGTGCAGGTCGGAACTTACCCGACAAGGAATTTCGCTACCTTAGGACCGTTATAGTTACGGCCGCCGTTTACCGGGGCTTCGATTCAAAGCTTGCACCTCTCCTCTTAACCTTCCGGCACCGGGCAGGCGTCAGACCCTATACGTCGCCTTACGGCTTCGCAGAGCCCTGTGTTTTAGGTAAACAGTCGCTACCCCCTAGTCTGTGCCCCCCCGACCTGGTTGCCCAAGTCGAGGGCCTCCTTCTCCCGAAGTTACGGAGGCAATTTGCCGAGTTCCTTCAGCACCATTCTCTCAAGCGCCTTGGTATGCTCTACCAGTCCACCTGTGTCGGTTTAGGGTACGGTCTATACGCGGGAGCTATTTCCTGGAACCCCTTCACGGCACGATCAATCCAATAAGATCGTACAATACACGGGATTCGTCACTACCCGCAGGCTGGGGAATATTCACCCCATTCCCATCGACTACGCCTTTCGGCCTCGCCTTAGGAGCCGGCTAACCCTGCGCAGATTAGCTTTACGCAGGAACCCTTGGACTTTCGGCGACAGTGTCTCTCACACTGTTTGTCGTTACTCATGTCAGCATTCGCACTTCCCATACCTCCAGGCGCTCTCACGAGTCGCCCTTCGCAGGCCTAGGGAACGCTCCGCTACCACGTGATCTTGCGATCACATCCGCAGCTTCGGCACATGGCTTGAGCCCCGTTACATTGTCGGCGCAGGAACCCTTATTTAGACCAGTGAGCTGTTACGCTTTCTTTAAATGATGGCTGCTTCTAAGCCAACATCCTGGTTGTTTTGGGATCCCCACATCCTTTCACACTTAGCCATGATTTGGGGGCCTTAGCTGGCGGTCAGGGTTGTTTCCCTTTTGACGATGGACGTTAGCACCCACCGTCTGTCTGCCGGATAGTACTCTTGGGTATTCGGAGTTTGGTTAGGTTTGGTAAGATGGTAAATCCCCCTAGCCCATCCAGTGCTCTACCCCCCAAGGTATTCGTCCGACGCTCTACCTAAATAGATTTCGCGGAGAACCAGCTATTTCCGAGTTTGATTGGCCTTTCACCCCTAGCCACAAGTCATCCCCGTCTTTTTCAACAGACGTGGGTTCGGCCCTTCAGTGCGTGTTACCGCACCTTCAGCCTGCTCATGGCTAGATCACCCGGTTTCGGGTCTAATCCGACGAACTGAACGCCCTGTTCAGACTCGCTTTCGCTGCGCCTACACCTACCGGCTTAAGCTTGCTCGTCAGATTAAGTCGCTGACCCATTATACAAAAGGTACGCCGTCACCCAGCCCTTCCCGAAGGAAGAACTCAAGGCTCCGACTGTTTGTAGGCATCCGGTTTCAGGAACTGTTTCACTCCCCTTGTCGGGGTGCTTTTCACCTTTCCCTCACGGTACTTGTTCACTATCGGTCGCTGAGGAGTACTTAGGCTTGGAGGGTGGTCCCCCCATGTTCAGACAGGATTTCACGTGTCCCGCCTTACTCAAGGACTTGAGATCGCATTACCCGTACGGGGCTATCACCCATAATGCCCTGCTTTCCAGACAGGTTCCGGTTGTCTCTCTCAAGCCACTGGCCTGGTCCGCGTTCGCTCGCCACTACTAGCGGAGTCTCTGTTGATGTCCTTTCCTCCGGGTACTTAGATGTTTCAGTTCCCCGGGTTTGCCTCGTACACCTATGTATTCAGTGCACGATACTCCTTGCGGAGTGGGTTCCCCCATTCGGAAATTTACGGATCAAAGCCTGTTCGCGGCTCCCCGTAACTTATCGCAGCGTACCACGTCCTTCATCGCCTCTCAGCGCCAAGGCATCCACCGAATGCCCTTCTTTCACTTGATCACTCTCATTATCGATGCCCGTCACGCTCGGCGCGCAACAAACCTCGACGACGGTGAGACCGGCCGCCGGTTACCCGGCAACCAATCTCGTAAA
>NZ_JAPKNJ010000008.1 GCF_026343945.1 Kaistia algarum | reverse complement strand
TGCCGGTCGTCATCATCCACAAGAACGGCGAGGCCCATCAGGGCGAGGTCAAGGAAGACTCCAACCTGGTGGTGCGCGCCGGCATCAAGCAGTTCCCGTTTCCCTTTCTCGCCTACAAATGCGGGATGGGGAAATGCGCCACCTGCGCGAGCCGGGTCATCGGCGGGGCGGAGCATCTGCCGCCGCCGAACTGGAAGGAAAAGAAGCAGTTGGGCGATCGTCTCGACGAGGGCTACCGCCTCATCTGCCAGCTCTGGATCAAGCACGACATCGAACTCGTGCAGGAATAGCCCTGGAATAACGAAAGAACGCCGCGCTGCTTTCGCAGCGCGGATCCACCCGGTTCCGCTTTCGGAGCGAAGAACATGTATGTGATCCTGACGAGCAAGCCTGGCCAGTTCAGAACGGAGATCTCCGACGGCGTCGTTCCGGTGGAGTCGTATGACTATTTGTTCTACGGCACCAAGCGCGCGCAATTCACCATTGCCGAGCTGCAGCGCAGCGATGCGCGGATCACGATCGTCGAGGACGAGCCGCCCCAGATCACGAACTCCGTGCCGTCGAAGCTGTTCGAGAAATTCGACACGCGCGAGGACGCACTCCGCGAACTCAACACGCTCACCCATTACGGCAGCATGGACATCGTGCTGAAGCCCGTCTGACACTCGATCCGACGAAGCCAGGATAAACGACTGCCGATGATCACCATCACGTTCATCACGAACGATGGAAAGACGGCGACTGCCGAGCCGAACAGCAATCTGCTCCGGGTCTCGCTGCGCGAGAAGGGTGGCATTCCCTTCAAATGTGGCGGCGGCATCTGTGGAACCTGCCGTTGCCGGATCGAGGCAGGCCTTGAGCATACCGACGCGGTGAAGGCGAAGGAGCGCAAGCATCTGACCGACACCGACCTCGCCGCCGGCTATCGCATGGCCTGTCAGACCTTCGTCAGCGGCGATGTCGCCGTCTCGTGGCTGCCGCGAGGTCCGAACGGCAAGCCCATCGGTGAATAGTGGCCGGGCGCCGCCGCACGGCTCCCTGGCTTCCTTCGCCTCTCGATTTCGCTGACCGCAGCCTTCTGAAAGTTCCCTATCGCATGACCCACCTCAACCATATTGACGGCCAGTGGATCGCGGCGACGTCCGGCGCCACCTTCGAGGATCGCAGCCCGGCCGATGATCGCGACCTCATCGGCACGTTTCCGGATTCCGGCGCGGAGGATGTGGCACGGGCCGTGGCTTGTGTCGGGGAGGCTTGGCCGGCCTGGGCGGCTGCATCGCCCGAGCTTCGCGCCGACGTCCTGTTCAAGGCGGCTGACATCATGAGCCGGCGCGCCGATGAGATCGCCGCCGAACTCACGCGCGAAGAGGGCAAGACGATCGGCGAGGCGCGCAACGAGGCGCGCCGGATCGCGGCGAATTTCCGCCTCTATGCCGGCGAAGCCTTGCGCACGCATGGCGAGACCTATCCGAGCGAGGCCGGACAGATCGTGTTCTCGCTCCGGGAACCTGTCGGTGTCGTCGCGGTCATCACCCCATGGAACTTTCCGCTGTCGATGGCGGCACGCAAGATCGCCCCGGCACTGGCGGCTGGCAATGGCGTGATCTTCAAGCCATCGGAGGTGACGCCGCTGATGGGCCAGCGCCTGGTCGAGGTGCTGCTGGAGGCAGGCGTTCCACCGAAGCTTCTGGCCCTTGTGCACGGCCGGGGCGCTAGCATTGGAAAAGCGATCACGGCGCATTCCGGCATCGACGCGATCACTTTCACCGGCTCCTACGCCGTTGGCCGCGACATCCAGTCTTCCGTCTCGACCGACACGCGCTGCCAGCTCGAAATGGGCGGCAAGAACGCGACCATCGTTCTGGCCGATGCCGATCTCGCCAAGGCCGCCGCCATCATCGAACGGGGCGCCTTTGGACTGACGGGCCAAGCCTGTACCGGCACCAGCCGGGTTCTGGTGGCAAGGCCGCTCTATGAGGCGCTGGTCGAGAAGCTGGCTTCCGTCGCGCGGGCGATCAAGGTCGGCCCCGGCGATGCCGAGGGCGCGAAGATGGGACCGCTCGCGACGAAGGCGCAATATGACAAGGTCCTCTCCTATATCGCGATCGCCCGCGACGAGGGCGCGCGGATCGTGACGGGCGGGGAATCGCTGCGGGAGACCGATCCCGCCTTGGCGCATGGCTATTTCGTCAGCCCGGCGGTGATCGCCGACCTGCCGGCTGGAAGCCGCCTGCTGCGGGAAGAGATTTTCGGGCCCGTCGTCGCCGTCCGGGCCATCGACACGCTCGACGAGGCGATCGCGATCGCCGACGAAACCGAATATGGCCTCGCCGTCTCGCTCGTCACCAGCGATCTGCCATCCGTCCTTCGCTTTGCCCGCCTGACCCGGCACGGCATCGTCAAGGTCAACGGCCCGACCACCGGCGTCGGATTGAACGTGCCGTTCGGCGGGTTCAAGCATTCCAGCAACCAGGCCGCCAAGGAACAGGGCGGTGCGACGGTGATGGACTTCTATACGCGGATCAAGAGCATCTATCTCGGCGCCTGAGCCATGGAGACGGTGCTCTCCGATCTGTTTCCGCCAGGCTTCTCTGGCGGCCATTTCGCTGGAGCGGCGGGGATGGTTTTCGTCGCGGCGTTGCTTCAGGGCATCGGAGGCATGGGCTTCGCCATGGTCTCGGCCCCGCTCGCAGTCCTGTTCTTCCCCGAGTTGGTGCCTGGCCCGCTGCTGGTTCTCGGCGCGGGAATCGCCATCCTCGGCATGGTGCGCGAGTGTTCCGAGATCGTGTGGCCCGACGTCGGGTCGCTTGTCGGCGGCCGTCTGGCCGGTACGCTCATCGCCGGCCTGACGCTGTCGGTCCTGCCGACCACGCTGTTCTCCACGCTCTTCGCGATCCTGATCCTGACCGGCATTGCGTTCAGCCTTTCCGGCTGGCGCGTGGTGCCTTCGGTGCGCAATATGGTCCTCGCGGGCCTCGCCTCTGGCGTCATGGGAACGATCACCTCGTCCGGCGCGCCACCCTTTGCCCTCGTCATGCAGAACCTTCCGCCGCCGCGCCTCCGGGCGACGATTTCCGTGGTGTTCCTGATCGGCGCCATCGGTTCGCTGGCCATGCTGGCCTATGTCCACCTGTTTGGCCCGGCGGAATTCTGGCTCGGCATCGGCTTGCTGCCCTTCATGATCCTGGGCTTCATCGCCTCCAACCCACTGACGCGGATCGTACCGCGCGAGACCGTGCGCCTGCTGCTGCTCGCTTTGTCCGGCTGCGGCGCGATCGGTATCCTGACGCGCGTGTGGCTGCTTCGCGCCTGATTGGAGAGAGACCGGCCATGTTGCACATTACCGACGAAATGGTAGCAGAGGCTCTTAGCATCACCGATGCGCAGGCCGCCATGGAAGCTGCCTTTGCGAGCTATGGTCATGGCCGAGCGACCATGCAGGAGCGGTTTCGGACGGAAGCCGGCGGCGTCAAGCTGTCGACGCTCGGTGCCGTGATTCCCGACCTCGGCGTCACCGGCGCCAAGGTCTACACGACCATCGAAGGGCGGTTTTCGTTTGTCATCGTGCTGTTCTCGACCGAGAGCGGCCTTCCGCTGGCCTCGATTGAAGCCAATGCGATCACGCGTCTGCGAACGCCCGCCTGTTCGGTGCTGGCCGCCCGGCATCTCGCCCGGCCGGACAGCCGCCGCCTGGCAATCTTTGGAACGGGGACGCAGGGCCGCGCCCATGCCGTCCAATTCGCCGCGGCCTATCCCATTGGCGAGATACTCCTGGTGTCGTCCCGGCCCGATCCGGCGACGGCCACGGCTATCGCGGAGCAGTCCGGCGTCGCGACCCGGCTCGTTTCGACAGAAGAGGCGATCGAGACCGCGGACATTGTCGTCACAGCGACGCGCTCTCGTACGGCGCTGTTCGGCGGCGGCATGCTGCGTCCGGGATCCTTCGTCGCCGCCGTGGGATCGAGCCTGCCGACTACCCGCGAACTGGACGACGCCGCGCTGGCGCGCTGCGCCATCGTCGCCGTCGAATGGAAGGTGCAAAGCCTGCGCGAGGCTGGCGATCTGGTCCTGGCGGATCCGGCTATTCTGCCCGCCGATCGGATCGTCGAACTCGGCGAACTCGTCGCCGGTTTCGTGCCCGGGCGGACTTCGCGCGAGGCGATCACGCTCTACAAATCGGTCGGCGTCGGCCTGGAGGACATCGCGCTCGCCGGTCTGGCCTGGCGCCGGATCACGGCGGGGTGAGGCGCTGTCGCCTCAGACGCCCTGCTGAAGCTGCGCGGCATTGTAGACGTGACGGGCGGCAAGGAGGCCCGCGAGTTCCGCATCGCCTTCGATCACCGCGCGCAGAATGGCCGCATGTTCCTGCCAGTTTTCCTTGCCGCGCTTCCGGCTGATCGGGGCGAAGATCATCGCCGTGCGGTCGCGTAGCGAGCGGATCGTGTCCTGCAGAACCGAATTGCCCGCGACGCTGCCGATGGCCTCGTGGAAATCGAAATTCTGCCGCGAAAGCTGCGCCGGATCGTCGACTTCGAGCAGCCTTGTGCCCTCATCGAGGATGCGCTGCAGCTCGGCGATCTGCTCGGGGTCATGCCGCTTGGCGGCCAGCTTGGCGTTCAGCGATTCGAGTGTCGCCCGCACCTCGACCAGTTCCCGCTTCTGCTGCTCGGTGAAGGTCGTCACGGAAGCGCCACGGCGCGGCTCAATCGTGACCAATCCTTCGGCCGCGAGTTCGCGAAGCGCCTCGCGCACCGGCATGCGCGAAACGCCCAGTTCATCGGAAAGCCGCCCCTCGATCAGGCGCTCGCCGAGCGGGATGTCGCCGCTCAGGATGCGAGCGCGAAGCGCCTGCGTGACCAGCTTGGTCAGCGGTGTATGGGTGGTTCCAAGAAGGGTGATGTTCATGAGTCTGTTGCCGGATCGGCGCCGCCTGCTTGTGGTCGCGCCATATTGGATACAGCATTCGCGCCACTTCGTTATGACATAGCCGATTCAGGTCGGCTCTGTCATCTCGGGGGCCATGTCATACGCACTCCACAGCGACAGGGCGGCGCGACGCTCGAGTTCGCCAATGCGCAGCGTCTCCTGCGCCGCGCCGAGGACCGCGAGCGGCTGCGCCAAGTTCCAGGCCGGCCATCCGCCTCCCGGGTCGCCGGAATGGACGAAGGACGCCCAGAGCCCGGCCAAGGCATGCGAGGTGGCGGCCGCCTCCGCGGGCCGGCCGACCTTTCCGGCATAATGAGGGTGTCCGACATTGCCGAACACGAAGGGAACCTCGGCCGCGTGCGGCGCGCTGCGCGACGGCGGGGCCAGTGGCCAGGCAAATTCATAGAGAAAGGCAGGCTGGCGACGCGCCGCATGCCGCGAGGCGCAATCCATGATCGGCGCCCGGAAGACGAGGTCGGTATAGATGGCGAGGAACAGCGCGGCGACGCTCGCCGCCGGCATCGCCGCTTGGTAAGCTGCGATGATGTCCATCGGCCGCGGCGCATCCGGATAGGGATAGTGGCGGACGACCAGCCTGCCGACTTCAGCGGCGAGGCCCGCCATGTCGACGGGCGGCTTCAGCGCGGAGAGAACCGTACCGTCGGGCAGGCTCAGATCGTACCAGAAGCCCGCCTCGTCCCGCGTGAAGCCGATCAGCAAGGGAACATCGGCGAGCGTGCCGGCCACCGGCCAGTCGCGGACCAGGACGCCGTCGCGCGTCGGCGCCGTCCGCGGCCTGCCCAGCGGGGAACTGCGCAGGAAGGCCTGTTCGCGGGCAACCAGCGTTGCGCCGTCGATGTCGCGAAGGCCAGCCACATCCGTGCCGAGAAGGCCGGCAAACGCCTCCGTGTATTCCGTGGCGCCGGCGAGATCGGACAGCATCGGCGGCTGGAACAGCGGCGGGCTTTGCGCGATCACGCGCGCGAAGAGCGAGCGGAAATCGGGGTTCTGCGCGATCAGCAGCGCGTCGGTGGCGCCTGATGACTGGCCGGCAATCGTCACGCGCGCTGGGTCGCCACCAAAAGACGCGATCTCGTCCCGTACCCAGCGCAGCGCCGCGACCTTGTCCTGCAGGCCCCAGTTCGCCGCATATCCGGTCACCGGATCGGCCAACGCGGGGTGGCCGAGCCCGCCGAGCGCCCCGAGCCGATAGTTGACCGTGACGACCACGAGGCCATGGCGGCGGGCGAGGAACGCGCCATCGATCGCAGCCATGCCGCCATGGCCGTTGCGCGTCGCACCGCCATGGAACCAGACCAGCACGGGAGCGCCGGACGCGCCTTCGCCCGCCCATACATTGAGATACAGGCAATCCTCGTCCTGCGCTTCGATGGGATCATTGAGCCAGAGCTGCGAGCCCACGAGGATCTGTGGCGGCGCCGGTCCGAACGAAGTTGCCATACGGGTGCCGGACCAGGGAAGCGGCGGCCGCGGCGATGCCAGCCGCAATGCACCGACCGGCGGGGCCGCGTAGGGGATACCGAGAAAGCGCCGTACCCCGTCGATCCTCTCGCCGGCCAGGCTGCCCTTCGCGGTCTCGACGATCCTTGGCATGAGATGTCGCCCGGTGGTCAGTCGGCGCCGCGATTGTGCTGGAAGAGGAAGCTGTCGGCGTAGATGTGATTGACGCTGGCGCCATGAGCGATCAGCAGGTGCTTCGCCGACGAAATCATGCCCGGCGAGCCACAGAGATAGACGGCGTGCTCCTCAAGGTCGTCGACGTCCTCGACAACGGCGTCCTGCACATAGCCGCGCCGGCCCTGCCAGCCCTCGCCAGCGCGCGACAGCACGGGGATATAGCGAAAATCCTCGAGCCGCTCGGCCCAGGATTCGATCTCACGGTGCAGATAGAGGTCCGCTTCCGTTCGCATGCCCCAGTAAAGCGCGACCGGCGGTGGCGTCGGATCATCGAACAGGGCCTCGACGATGCTCTTGATCGGCGCTAGGCCGGTGCCCGTCGCTACCAGGATCAGCGGGCGGAAATCGTCGCGCAGGAAGAACGACCCGAGCGGCAATTCCAGATCCAGCGCATCGCCGGGCTTCAGCGCGCCAAGGTGGCCGGACGTGAACCGGCCGCCGGGAATCTGCCGCACATGCAGATCGATCATGCCGTCGGCGGCCGGGCGACTCGCCATCGAGAAAGAGCGCGCCGAGCCGTCCTCCAGTAGAATGTTGATGTGCTGTCCCGGCAGGAAGGTGAGATTAAGCCCGACCGGCAAGGCCAGCTTCAAATGAACCACGTCCGCTGTGAGGCGCTGGACAGCGGCGACGCGCGACTGGCAGCGCATCGGTTCCGGCAGCAGCGAGGGCATCAGTTCGGCTTCGACGACGAGATCGCTCGTCGGCCGCGCCTGGCAGGCAAGCCCGAAGCCGGCCTCCGCTTCCTCGGGTTCCAACCCCATGGGCGGCTCGGCATAGTCGACCGAGCCCTCAATCAGCTTGAAACGGCATGTCCCGCACGTGCCGGACTTGCAGTCGTGCGGCAAATTGATTTCCGCCCGCAGCGCGGCGGCCAGCAATGTCTCGTGCGGCTCGACATCGAAGGCTAGATCGCCGTCGAGCAATGTGACGCGGTGCAACAAGGGACACCCTGGAACGGAAAGATGGAGAGAGCGGACGGCGGAAATCGAACCCTCCTATTTCTTGATGTCGGCCTCCACGAGCACGGTCTTGCCCGACGGCGCCAGCGCCGCGGCAAGCGCCGCCAGCGCTGCCAGACCGCAGGCAATGTCCTGCTCGCCATTGCCGCCCGAAAGACCGACGCCCCCGATCACCTGATCGTCGACGACGATCGGGAAGCCACCGACGAAGGCAGCGAAACGCCCCTCGAAGGAGAGCTGGATGCCATAGGCTTCGTTGCCCGGAAGCGCCGGACCATTCGGCGACCTCGTGAAAAGATGCGTCGAGCGTTTGTGGCCTGCCGCAGTCCAGGCCTTGTTCCAGGCGATCTGCGGGCCCGTGATGCGGGCATTGTCCATCCGCTCGAGCGCGATCGGGAAGCCCCCCTCGTCGACGATGCACACCGTCTCGGGTACGCCGAGAGCCTCGGCCTTCTCGATCGCGGCAGCGATCATGAGGCGGGCCTCGGCCCGCTCCAGCTTGAGTATCGTCTTCAAATCACGACTCCGGAGGGTCTTCGAACTAGCGCCTG
>NZ_JAPKNJ010000007.1 GCF_026343945.1 Kaistia algarum | reverse complement strand
GCCGTGCGGCGCACGGCTTGCACGAGCGCGGCCGGCACAGAGGCGTGATCGAGCGGTACGCGTGGAGGGGACGCCTGCGACGATGGGCATTCCGAGCCGGTCAGCCGGTGGTCGGAGGCTGGAATGAGAACGCGTCAAGGACCGCCCGGCCGATGGCATCGAGCGGGCGGTTGCGCTTCGGTCAGGGTGGCGGCCGCCTGGTTTGGCGGGCGCGCCGCAGCGAACGCGGATTCCTGCGATCGCAGCGCCTTTCGACCCGCGCGACGGCCGCCGGAGTCGTAGCGCTACGGGAAGACCCGGACCGAAGAGCGCCGCCTCCGTTCGATTCTCGGCTTCAGCAGAGATTGCCCGAACCGGCGAGCCGATCCTCGCCGCTCCGTTCCACCTCGGCCAGCGGCGAGGACCGCGGCGCCCCGGTCGCGGCGTCGTTCACGGCGCCTCGAATACGCGCGCGACGACGGCCTGGGCGTCGGTCTGTATCTGCTTGAGATGCTCGGCGCTGCGAAAGCTCTCCGCATAGATCTTGTAGACGTTCTCCGTCCCCGAAGGCCGCGCGGCGAACCAGCCATTTTCGGTGACGACCTTGATGCCGCCGATGGATTCATTGTTGCCGGGCGCTCGCGTCAGCCTGGCCAGAACCGGCTCACCCGCCAGTTCCTTGGCGTCGATCTTGGCCGGGTCGAGCTTGCCGAGGATGGCCTTCTGCTCGACGGTCGCCGGGGCGTCGATGCGCGCATAATAGGATTTGCCGAGATCGGCGGTCGTCGACTGATAGAGCTGGTTCGGGTCCCCGCCGGTTCGCGCGGTGATCTCGGCCGCGAGCAGGCCCATGATCAGCCCGTCCTTGTCCGTGGTCCACACCGAGCCGTCGCGGCGCAGGAACGAAGCGCCGGCGCTTTCCTCGCCGCCAAAGGCGAGGGTGCCGTCGATCAGGCCCTGGCTGAACCATTTGAAGCCCACCGGGACTTCGACGAGCTTGCGCCCCATCTTGGCGGTGACGCGGTCGATCATGCCGCTGGAGACGGCCGTCTTGCCGAAGGCGCTGTCGACGCTCCATTCCGGCCGGTTGGCGCACAGATAGGCGATTGACGCGGCCAGGAAGGCGTTCGGGTTCATCAGTCCGCCGGAGGGCGTGACGATGCCGTGGCGGTCGGCGTCGGTATCGTTGGCGAAGGCGACGTCGAATTTGTCCCGAAGCGCGATCAGCGGCGCCATGGCATAGGGCGAGGAACAGTCCATGCGGATTTTGCCGTCCCAATCCGCCGTCATGAAGCTGAAGGTCGAATCGACGACGTCGTTCACGACGGTGGCGTCGATCTTGTAGCGTTCGATCGTCGGTTCCCAATAGCGCACCGCCGCGCCGCCGAGCGGATCGATGCCGATCCGCACGCCTGCCGCGCGGATGGCCTCCATATCGACGACATTGGCGAGGTCGGCGACATAGGGGGTGATGAAGTCATAGGGGTGGATGCAGGCCGCTTTCACGGCGCGGGCATAGGGTATCCGCTTCACGCCCTCGAGCTTCGCGGCGAGGAACGCGTTGGCTGCCTTGCCGATCCAGCCGGTGACATCGACATCGGCGGGGCCGCCATTCGTCGGGTTATATTTGAAGCCGCCTTCGTCTGGCGGATTGTGGGACGGGCTGATCACGATCCCGTCCGCCAGGCCCTCGGTGCGGCCGCGATTATAGGTCAGGATCGCATGCGAGATCACCGGCGTCGGCGTATAGCCGCCATGCTCGTCGATGAAGGTCTCGACGCCGTTGGCAGCCAGGACCTCGATGGCGGAGGTCTGCGCCGCCTCGGACAGGGCGTGGCTGTCCATACCGATGAAGAGCGGCCCGGTGATCCCCGCCTGGGCCCGATAGAGGCAGACCGCCTGCGTAATCGCCAGGATATGCGCCTCGTTGAAGCCGGCGGCGAAGGCGGAGCCACGATGACCGGACGTGCCGAATGCGACGCGCTGCGTGGGGATCGTTGGATCCGGTGTCAGCGCGAAATAGGCAGTCATCAACCGGGGGATGTTGGCCAGCAGCGAGCGCGGAACGGGCTTTCCCGCCAGAGGATTGAGCGTGGCTTCCGACATCCTGTTCTCCCTGTGTCGCCGCAACGATGCACTTTGGACCCATCATAGTTCGCGCCCTATGACATTGTCTTTATCGACAGCGTTCGATCGACGGCGGCCCAAAGGACAATATGCTGGCGGCTTGGAGAAAGGCGAGGGCAGGGGGCCTTCGCCTCGCTTTCCCGCCGGGACATCGCTTTTTCGTTTTGACGTTGGATGAAGATCGGCCGCGGTTCCGTATATGAAGCATGGTTGCAGAAACTAGCCGTTTCGATGTGGTCGGTCATCTCGTGTCGCTGCGCCGCTATGCGCGGTCGCTGACGCGTAGCGATATCGATAGCGAGGATCTCGTGCAGGAGGCCCTGCTGCGGGCCTATGAGAAGCGCGGCTCCTATCGCGAAGGCCGGCAGCTGGGGCCGTGGCTGCTGTCGATCCTCCACAATGTCTTCATCGACCGGCAGCGCTCCCGCAGCGCCGAGGCCCGGCGGATGGAGCGCGTCGCCGAATTGCAGGATCCCCATCTCGCCCCGGCGCAGGATGATCACATGCGCCTCGCGGAGGTGCGCCGCGCCTTTATGGCGCTGCCGGAAGAGCAGCGGGCCGCGCTGCACCTCGTCGCCATCGAAGGGTTCACCTTTGCCGAGGCCGCCGTGACGCTGGAGGTTCCGATCGGGACGCTCATGTCCCGGCTTTCCCGGGCCCGCGCCAGCCTTCGCGCCATGGAAAATGGCGGCAAAGCCGGCGACGAACGCCGGGCGCATCTCTGGGTCGTGGGAGGGTCGGATGGATCGTCGCGTTGAAGATGTGACCGAGTTCGATCTCCAGTCCTATCTGGAGGATCAACTGCCTGCTGCCCGCCGGATCGAGGTCGAGGCATGGCTGTCCGGCAATCCCCAAGCCGCTATGCAAATAATGGCCGATCTTCGCATCCGGGACGAACTGCGCCTGGCGCTCGGCGATGCGCCGCGACGGATCGATTCGCGGTCGGCGGACGCGGCGCGCCGGCTGGAGCGTGGCCTTTCGAGAGATCGCTTCTTCCGCAGGCTTCGCGGCGTCGCCGCGGCGTTGATCCTCGTCGGCATCGGCTGGGGCGCGGCCCATCTCGGCTTCGGCTCGCTCGGCATCGGCAAGGTAGCTGCTTCGGCGGCGCCGCCCGCCTATGTCGCTGAAGCGATCCGCGCCCACCGCACCGCGCTGCTGCGGGCCGGCATGCATTCGCAGCCCGTGGCGCCGAATTATGATCCGGCGGAGATCCGCGCCGCGACGGCGATCGGCATGCCCGCGCTTCCGGCCGACTGGAAGGTCGCCGACGCGCAGATCTTTCCGTCGAGCAACGGGCCGAGCGTCGAGATGGCGATCCGCGGTGGCGCGATCGGCACCTTGTCGCTGTTCGCGGCGCGCCCGGGGATCTTCGATGTCGTTCCGGCAACGCTGGTGCATGACGGCGATCTGAACGCCGCTTATTGGCAGCGCGGCGAAGTTGCCTATGCGCTGGTCGCCGCTGCCGGGTCGCGCGATCTCGAACGGGCCGCCGAGCAACTGGCCGGCTCACTCAACTGATTTGGACACAGCAGGGAGACACGGAATGAACACCCCGAATTTTGGATCGCGCTGGCAGGCAGGCGCCCGGGTCGACGGCGCCCTCTTCGATGAGGGGCTGCGCCAGCATATGCTGCGCATCTACAATTATATGGGTCTCGGACTGGTCCTGACCGGTATTGTCGCCCTGATCGTCGGCACGACGCCGGCACTTTATGTGCCGATCTTCTCGTCGCCGCTCAAATGGGTGGTGATGCTGGCGCCGCTGGCTTTCGTTCTCTTCTTCTCGTTCCGCATCCAGCAGATGTCGGCCTCGTCGGCGCAGTTGATGTTCTGGGCCTTCTGCGCCGTCATGGGCCTGTCCATGGCGTCGATCTTCCTGGTGTTCACCGGGACGAGCATCGCCCGCACCTTCTTCATCGCCGCCGCGATGTTCGGCGCCACCAGCCTCTACGGCTACACGACCAAGCGGGACCTCTCGCGCTTCGGCTCGTTCCTGATCATGGGCCTGATCGGCGTCATCATCGCGAGCATCGTCAACATCTTCCTCGGCTCGACCGCGCTGCAATTCGCCATCTCGATGATCGGCGTCGTCGTCTTCGTCGGCCTCACCGCCTGGGACACGCAGTCGATCAAGGAACAATATGCCGAGCATTTCGATGCGGAATCTCGGCAGAAGATGGCGGTCTTCGGCGCCTTCTCGCTCTATCTGAACTTCATCAACCTCTTCCAGTTGCTGCTGAGCCTCACGGGACAGCGGCAGGAATAGGTTGGGTTCGCGCCCCTGCGGCGGCCGGTTTCACAGTTCGGGGGCGGATGGTGTCCGCCCCCGCTTCATGCTAAGGGACGCTTACCTCTCCAAGCGCCCGCATCACGGATCAACGCGTTCGCATGCTCCTCGAAGAGCCATCCAGCTCGGCGGCAGCCGGCCCAGTTCGGCCCCGCCGACTTTCAGAACTTCTGCGCGAGATCGCCGATGATCCCAGCCGCGAGAGGATCGCCATCGCCGATATGCTCCTGGCGATGAAGGACCGCGCCATCGGCGCGCTGCTGCTTATCTTCGCGCTGCCGAACGTGCTGCCGACCCCGCCGGGGACGTCGACCGTGCTGGGCGCGCCGCTCATCTTCCTGGCGGCTCAACTGGCGTTGGGGCGGCCACCCTGGTTGCCGAAGCTGATTGCCAACCGCTCGATCGCGAGACGGGATTTCGCGGCGCTGATGAACAAGGCCGAGCCTTGGCTGGCACGGGCGGAGAAGCTGCTCAAGCCGCGCCTCAGCGGGATTACGCGGCCGCCCTTCGAATATGGGATCGGCGCGGTCTGCTTCGCCCTCGCCATCATCCTGTTCCTGCCGATTCCGCTTGGCAACATGCTGCCGGCGCTGACCATCTGTATGCTGGCACTTGGTGTGCTGGAGCGGGACGGCGTGTGGATCATTGCCGGCCTGTTGCTGACGGCGACCTCGGTCGTGCTGGTCTCCGGGGTCGTCTACGCGATCGTGAAATCCGCCATCTTCATCCTGACCAATGCCTTCGCCTGAAGGCGATTGCGCTCTGCCGGTCAGGGCTCGCGCTTCGAGCCGATGACCTGGCCGAGAATGGCATAGCCGTCCGAACTCCAATGCAGAGAGTCGGACTTGTAGTTGGGGCAGCGGCTTGCGGGCGGCCACATCCACCCGATCATCCGGTCGACGTCGCCCACCTTGCCGTAGAAATCGCATGTCATGCGGCTGTCGACGTTAATGAACTCGACCCAGGGATTCTCCGTCGCGAATGCCTTGATCTCGTTGTTCGCCGCGATCCGCACATCGTCGCGGAAGTCGAAGAACGGGCCGCGCGGCGGGATGGCGATATAGAGGATCTGCGCGTTCGGCCACAGCGCATGCGTGCCGCTCAGCGCCTGACGCACGCCCTCGGCAATGCCGCAGGCCGGATCGCCGAGCCCGAGATTATTGGTGCCGAGCGTCATGATGACGATCTTCGGGTCGAGCTTGTTCGACTGGATCTGCTGCAGGCGCCAGAGCGTGTTCTGCGTGGTGTCGTTGCCGAGCCCGAGATTCATCACCTTGTAGTTCTTGAGCGGCGGCGTCAGCGCGCTCCAGCCCTCCATCAGGCTGTCGCCGAACAGAACGACGTCCACCGGATTGCCGAGCTTCTTCGTCTGGTCGAGGAAGATCGTGTATTTATCCACGTTCTGCATCGGCACCGGCGTCGTGGCAACCGAGAGCGCCGCTGGCGGACAAGTGGTGGCAGCCATGGCACCCGCACCGGCCAGCACCATGATCGCGGCCAGGGCAATGGCTAGACGCCCGGCGACGCTGCACGCCGTCCACACTCCGTTCACAGCTCGCATCGGCCTGCTCCGTTCCTCTTCTCTCATGCTTCGCCCTGTCGGCGCAGCCATTCCAGCGTCCGTCGGACGCCCTCGTCGAAACCGATCTTCGGCGAACCGGTGATCTCCAGTGTCGGCGACAGATCGACCTTGCTGGCGGTCGACATGCGGAACGCGCGCCCTGAATCGATGGGAGAGCGAAGGCCGGTCGCCTTGACCGCGTCGCCCGCCGTCCCCATGAGCTTCAGAAGCCAGACCGGGATACGGCGCGCCGGCTTGCCGGTGAGGCCTACCGAGAAAGCGTCGGCCCAGAGATCATAGTCGATCGTGCCGTCGCCGACATAATAGACATGCCGGCTCGCGAGCGCCGGATCCATCGTGGCGAATATCATCATCTGCTCGGCCACATTGGTGACATAGCCAAAGGCCCGGTTGATCGGCTCGCGTCCGACCGGATGGAGATAGCGCCGCGTTCCCATATGGCGGAAAATCTGCTGCGCGAAGGTCGGGTGGTTCGGCCCCCAGATGATGACCGGGCGCAGGATGAACCAGGGTGCCGGCAGATTGGCGGCCCAGACCAGCTTCTCGGTTTCCGCCTTCGCCTCGCCATAGACCGTGTAGGGCTCCAGATAGCGCTCATCTTCCGGTTCGACACCGGGACGCACGACGAACTGCGTCGAAACATGGATGAAGCGCTTCAGTTCCGGCAGCCTGGCGGCTGCGGCCAGCACATTCGCCGTGCCGTCGATCGTCGTCTTGAATTCGGCCAGGGTCCGGATGGTGACGTCGATGTCGCTGGCCAGATGCAGTAGACGGTCCGGCGCGAATTCGGCGATCTGCTCGGATACCGTTGCGGCGTCACGGATGTCGACCTTGCGCCAGAACGCCAGATGCGCGGGCGTGCGGGGTGGGCGGATATCGAGAATGCGGACCTTGAAGCCGCGCTCCAGCGCCAGATCGACGATCTCGGAACCGATGAAGCCGGACCCGCCGGTCAGAAGGATCTTTTCGCCCATGGATCGTGCTGTTTCCGCGAGAGAGGAGGGGAGCCGACGGAAGTCCGGATGCCGGCTAGAGGTCGAACCGCTTGCGTGGTCGGACCACCCGCGCCGGATTGCCGACATAGACGGTCCAGGCGTCGAGATCGCGGAAGGCAACGGCGCGCCCGCCGAGCACGGCGCCCTCATGGACGGTGACGCCGGGGCCAACAAAGGCGTCCGAGGCAATCCAGGCGTGCCGGCAGATGCGGATCGGCTTCGTATAAAGCTGGAAGCTCGGATCGTCGATGTCGTGCGATCCTGTCACCAGATGGACGTATTGAGCGACATTGGCGTAGTCCTCCAGCACGATCTTGCCCTGGCTGTAGCAGTTCACCTTCCAGCCGAGCACGGAATAGTCGCCCATTTCCAGGTTCGGCGGATACCAGATGCGGGCACTGCCATAGATGCGGGTCCGCTTGCCGATCTTCGCCCCGAAGAGGCGCAGCAGGAAGCGCCGCCATGGATGCAGGGGAGGGGGCGTCCAGGAGGCAAAGACGAGCCAGACGACATTCCAGACGGCGCGGAACAGGCGATGCTTCAGCGAGAAATAGGCGCCGCCATGGACGCCGCCGCTCTTGGAAGCGTCGAGAACGCCCTTTGCCGTCTCGGTCTTCAGCTTGCTGCTCATCGCGTCCCGGTCTCGATCGCTTCATGGAGTACGCTCAGAAGGTCCTCGGCTGCGGCCCCCGTGCCGAAGAAGCGTTCATAGCCCTCGCGCGCGCGCTCGCCCATCTCTCGCCGCGCCGCGGTCGGCAGCGCGAGAAATGCCCGCAACATGCGCTCGATGCCGGCCTCGGTGTCCGTCTCGACGAGACCGCCACCCGATGTCTCGATCTCCCGCCAGATATTGACCTTGTCGGTGATCAGCACCGGCGTGTGGCAAGCCATCGCCTCGGCCACGACGATACCGAAATTCTCCTGATGCGACGGCAGCACGAAGGCATCGGCGCCCCGGAAGGCGCCCCATTTGGCATCCCCCTCCAGCATGCCCGGCCAGTGGATCCGGCTGCCGATGCCGAAGCTAGCGGCAAGCGGCTCCAGTTCGGCCCGCCAGCCGACCTGATCCGGGCCTGCGATGACGATGTCGAGGTCAGGCTGCAGATCTGCGGTGGCGGCAAACGCCTTAACCAGCAGGTCGCAGCCCTTCTTGGGGTGGATGCGGCTCAGGAACAGCAGATAGCGCCGGCCGGAGAGCTCCGGCAGCGCGGCGGCGAAGGCTTCTGCCTGAGCCGCCGGGCGATCCGGCGCGTCGGCGGCCCCGAACGCCACGACGCGCTCGCGATAATCATGACGGTGGAAGGACGTCCGCGCCAGGCGGCGCTCTTCCTCGGAGGTGAACAGCACCGAGTGCGCGTCGCGCAGAACCGGCCCCTGGATCGCCAGCCAGAAGGCCTGTTTGGCGACGTTCTTGAGTGGATATTTCTCGTTGAACCACGGATCCATCATGCCGTGGGAGAAGACGACATAGGGGAGGCCGGACTGCTTCAGCGCCCCATGCCCCCCAAAGGATGCTGGGTTCCATAGCCCGTGAACCACGGCGACGTCGTAGTCGTCCGCGTGCTCGCGCACCCAACGGGAAAAGCCAGGCACGACGCGGCCACGCAGCATTCCGGGTCCCGTCGCGTGGGTCTTGACCGGAAAGCGGGCCACATGATCCGCCGCCGGGTCGTCCAGGCTCGCGGCCTCGACGACATGGCCGCGCTGGCCCAATTCCTCGCCGGTAATGCGCAGTCCTTCGACCGGGCCACCTTGGCGCATGTCGACGGAAGCGATGAAATTGATGATCTTCATTTACGGCACGATCTGTCTTGAATTTCGGCCGGCCCCCCGGCGCCCGAGCGACAAGCGAGCCGGTCAGTCGTATTGGATGCTGCGCTCGCGAGCCGCCGCCGTGGTGCTTTCGGCTGGTGCGGCATGCGGCGCTGCCTGGCTCGCGGGATAGTAGAAGCGGTTGCGGAGCGCGGCGTCGATCGGCGTATGGGTCGTCTGCCCGCGCCACGTCCCGTAGAACTGGTTGAAGCGGAACAGCAGGATCGAGCGCCATTCGCGCTTGAGCACACGCTGCTTGCGGGCGCGACGGATATCCTCGGCGATATTGGCAGCCGCAAGCCCGAGAAAGTCGCGGAACGAGACGCGGATATTGGATTCGATGCGTCGGAGCGCGATCGCCTCGCGGCGGTAGCGATTGCGCACACGCGCCCAGGTCTCGTCATGGACATGGGCGATCACCGCCTCGGCGACATAGGCAATCTGGCCGCCCTGTTGCTGTGCGAGCTTGGCCCAGGCGAGATCCTCGAGGCCGGTCAGCGTCTCGTCGTAGCGTCGCTCCTCCCAGGCGGAGCGGCGGATGGCGCAATTGGCGTTGTTGCAGAAATAGCTGGCCTGCCGCGCCACCGAATGGGCGGGAAACCAGGCATCGAACACCTGATGCTCGGAGAACTTGCTGACGCTGTTTCCGACCTGCCGGCCATAGGTGAGGGCGATCGCAGGGCTCTCGAAGGGCGCGATCAGCGAGGCGATCCAGTCGGTCCGCAGCGGATAGACATGGGCGCTGGCGAAGACGAGAATCTCACCCTCCGCGGCGGCGCAGCCGATGTTCAGCGCGCGCCCGAAGGAGAATTCCGACTTGTCGATCCGCACGATACGGGCACCGTGGCTCTCGGCGATTGCGACCGTATCGTCGGTCGAGCCGGAATCGACGAGAACGACCTCGTAGTCCTGGTGGCTTTGCGATGCGAGCCCGCGCATCAGCTTCCCGATGTGCTCGCTCTCATTGTAGCTGCGGACAACGACAGACACTCTGGGCATCTTGCTACTCCGCTTCGTATTCGGCATGGCGTCGCCCACGTCCGAGCTCTCGGTGTTGGCCGTTGCGCCTAAGACTCGTCGATGCAGGGCTCCGGTCTTCGCGCCTGCGGATGGAATCATGCTTCATGGCAGAACGTCCCCGGCGCCGGAGACCGTATGCGAATGGCGACCAGCAAGAGCCGACAGCTTCGCTTCGAAACCCCGCAATATGCTCGGCTTGGCCCAACGCTCCTCGGCGCGGCGACGCGCATTCTGTCCGCATTGGTGATGCAGCGCCGCGTCTTCCATCAAATTCGTAATCGCCTTTGCCAGCGCCTCGGCGTCTCCCGGCGGCGTCACAACTCCGCAGCCTTCGACTTCGATCGCCAGCGCCGTGCCCGGATCGGCAGTCGCAATGATCGGGCGGCCGGAGCTCAACATATTGGTCAGCTTCGAGGGCAGCACGAGATCGGCGGCGCCGGCGATCTGCGGCAGGACATGGATCGAGGCGAGCCCGAGCAGTTCGCCAAGCCGCTCCTTGGGCTGAAGCGGGAAGAAACGCAGATTGGGAAGGCCATCGGCGAGGCGCTCCAGCCGTTCGCGGTTGGGGCCGTCGCCGCAGACCACGAAGGTGAGGTCCTTGCGATCGGCAAGAAGGCGCGCCGCATCGACCAGGACCTCGATGCCTTGCTTGTTGGCGATGTTGCCGGAATAAAGCAGGACATGCGGCGAGTGCACGCCCCACTCTTCGGCGTAAGGCGAGAGCGTCTCCAACGGGCGCACGGCGTCGATGTCGGACCAGTTGCGGAATTGGACGATCCGCTCGGCCGCGACCCCCTTCGCAGCGAGCTTGCGGCACATCGGATCGGAAATCGAACTCACCACGTCGAAGCGCGACAGGGTGGTTCGCTCGAACCACGAGGCGAGCCGTGGAAGCAGTCCCTGCTCTGACATCAGGCCCGTGGCGAAGGCAGCCTCCAGTTCGAAATCCTGGATATGCAGCCAGCTCTTCGCACCCGAGAGCCGTGCGGCGATCGCGGCGACCGGCGCGGAGATGAGGGCGGGCGCGACCGTGAAGACGATGTCGGGGCGGCTGGCGATGGCACGCGTCAGCATCGGGAACAACGCCGCGAGGCCAAAGCTCATATGGTGCAGCACGCGACGAAGCGCGCTCGGGCGCGCCGGCACATAAAGCGGGCAGCGCAGGATCTTGACGCCGTTCTCGGTCGAACGCTTGTAAAGCCAGCGGCTGTAGCCCTCCGCCACCTTCCAGGCCGGGTAATAGGGCTGGCCGACGACCACCTCGACCTCATGGCCGGAACGCGCGAGCGCTTCGGCCATCCCGCTCGTATAGACGGCGACGCCGACCTTCTCCGGGGCATAGTTGAGGCCGAGGATGAGGATCTTCACGGCCCCACTCCATTTTCGTCACCGGCCGGCCATCCGGCGCCGGAGACAGGAGCCCCAGCGGCGACGGAAGACGTGCGGGTGCGATGCTCAGGCATTATGCAACACGGGTGCGTTGGCCATGACGACGAGGTCTGCGGCGACCATGTCCTTGACGAGGACGTCGAGGCCGGTGTCGTGGTGCCAGCCGAGCTTCTCATGCGCCTTGGTCGGGTCGCCGATCAGCAGGTCGACTTCCGTCGGCCGGAAATAGCGCGGATCGACTTCGACCAGGACCTTGCCGGTCGCCTTGTCCAGGCCCTTCTCCTCGACCCCGGTGCCGATCCAGTCGATCTGGGTTCCGACCTCGGCGAAGGCCTTCTCGACGAAGGAGCGCACCGTGTGCGTCTCGCCCGTCGCCAGCACATAGTCCTCGGCCTTGTCCTGCTGCAGCATCAGCCACATGCCGCGCACATATTCCTTGGCATGGCCCCAGTCGCGCTTGGCGTCGAGATTGCCCAGATACAGCTTCTCCTGCCGACCCAGATGGATCGCCGCGACCGCGCGCGTGATCTTGCGCGTCACGAAGGTCTCGCCCCGCAGCGGGCTCTCATGGTTGAACAGGATGCCGTTCGAGGCATGCATCCCGTAGGCCTCGCGGTAGTTCACCACGATCCAGTAGGCATAGAGCTT
>NZ_JAPKNJ010000006.1 GCF_026343945.1 Kaistia algarum | reverse complement strand
GGCTTATTGCGCTCGAATTTCTCTTTACCCATCGGAGTTCTCCGTCGTCTCTAAAGCTGGTTCAGTTTCGCGCGTCAGGTCAGGCGTATTTGGCCTGGACTTCCTGGGCGACAGCCTGAGGAACCTGCTCGTAATGATCGAATTGCATCGTGTAGCTGGCGCGACCCTGGCTCATGGAGCGCAGGTTGTTCACATACGAGAACATGTTCGCCAGCGGCACGAAAGCGGTGATGACATTCGCGTTGCCGCGCATGTCCTGGCCCTGAATTTGGCCGCGGCGCGAGTTCAGATCGCCGATGACCGAGCCGACGAAATCTTCCGGCGAGACCACTTCAACCTTCATGATCGGCTCAAGAAGGGCCGGATTGGCCTTCTCGATGCCCTCACGAAGAGCGGCACGCGAGGCTATTTCGAAGGCGATCGCCGAGGAGTCGACCTCGTGATACGCGCCGTCGATCAGGGCAATCTTGACGTCCACGACCGGGAAGCCCGCAAGCGGACCCGAGGTCATGACCGAGTTCAGGCCCTTTTCGACGCCCGGGACGTATTCCTTGGGAACCGTACCGCCGACGACCTTGTTCTCGAAGCTGTAACCGGCGCCGATCTCGTTCGGCTCGATGATGAACTTGACGCGGGCGAACTGGCCCGTACCGCCGGTCTGCTTCTTGTGGGTGTAGTCGATTTCCGTCTTCTTGCGGATCGTCTCGCGATAGGCGACCTGCGGAGCACCGACATTCACGTTGATGTTGTACGGCGCACGGCGAAGGATATCGATCTTGATGTCGAGGTGCAGCTCGCCCATGCCCTTGATGATGGTCTGGCCGGACTCGCTGTCGGTCGAAACCCGGAACGACGGATCTTCCGAAGCAAGCTTCTGAAGTGCGACGCCCAGCTTCTCCTGGTCGGTCTTGGTGGCCGCCTCGACGGACATCTCGATGACCGGCTCGGGGAATTCCATCTTCTCAAGCAGAACCGGATGAGCCGGATCGCAGATCGTGTCGCCGGTGCGGGCTTCCTTCAGGCCGACCAGAGCCACGATGTCGCCAGCGAAGGCCTCATCGATGTCTTCACGCGAATTGGCATGCATCGTGACCATGCGGCCGATACGCTCACGCTTCTCCTTGGTGGAGTTGAGGAGCGTCGTGCCCTTCTGCAGCACACCCGAATAGATGCGTGCAAAGGTCAGGATGCCGAACGGATCTTCGATGATCTTGAACGCGAGCATCGAGAGCGGCTCGTCGTCGGTCGAATGACGCTCGACTTCCTCGCCGGTCTTCAGATCGATGCCCTTGGTCGGCGGAACGTCGACCGGGGACGGCAGATAGTCGACAACCGCGTCGAGCAGCGTCTGCACGCCCTTGTTCTTGAACGCCGAGCCAGCAAGGACCGGGAACCACGTCGAATGCAGCACGGCCTTGCGGATCAGCCGCTTCAGCGTCGCGGTGTCCGGCTCGTTGCCTTCGAGATAGGCTTCCATCGCCGTGTCGTCGAGTTCGACGGCAGCCTCGATCAGCTCGGCGCGAGCCGCAACGGCCCGGTCGAGCATGTCGGCAGGGATCTCGATCTCGTCATACTTCGCGCCGAGGCTCTCGTCATGCCAGACGATGGCCTTCATCTCGACGAGGTCGACGATACCCTTGAAGTCCTGCTCGGCGCCGATCGGCAGCTGGATCGGAACCGGACGGGCACCGAGGCGCGTCTTGATGTCCGCGATGCACATGTCGAAATTGGCGCCGGTCTTGTCCATCTTGTTACAGAAGACAATGCGCGGCACATGATACTTGTCGCCCTGGCGCCAGACGGTCTCGGTCTGCGGCTCCACACCCTGGTTGGAGTCGAGAACGCAGACAGCGCCGTCGAGAACACGCAGCGAACGCTCGACTTCGATCGTGAAGTCGACGTGGCCGGGCGTATCGATGATGTTCAGGCGCTTGCCGTTCCAGAAGGTGGTCGTAGCCGCCGACGTGATCGTGATGCCGCGTTCCTGCTCCTGCTCCATGTAATCCATGGTTGCAGCGCCGTCGTGGACCTCGCCGATCTTATGGCTCTTGCCGGAATAGTAGAGAATCCGCTCGGTCGTCGTGGTCTTGCCGGCATCGATGTGCGCCATGATGCCGAAATTGCGGTAGTCTTCGATCTTGTGCGTGCGGGCCATTATGGTCTCACCTTGTCCGATCGTTACCAGCGATAGTGCGAGAACGCGCGGTTGGCTTCAGCCATCCGGTGCGTGTCTTCGCGCTTCTTGACCGCATTGCCACGATTGTTCGACGCGTCCAGCAGCTCGCCGGACAGACGCTCGACCATGGTCTTCTCATTGCGGGCCCGGGCAGCCGTCAACAGCCAGCGGATCGCCAGCGCCTGACGACGATCCGTGCGGACCTCGACCGGAACCTGATAGGTAGCACCACCAACGCGGCGCGAACGCACTTCGATATGCGGCGCGACATTGTCCAGCGCCTGGCGGAACACCACGACGGGCTCCTGCTTGGTGCGGGCCTGGATCACATCGAGAGCACCGTAGACGATGCTTTCGGCAACAGACTTCTTGCCGTCATACATGACGGCATTCATGAACTTGGTCACGACAATATCGCCGAACTTGGGGTCCGGGATGATCTCGCGCTTCTCTGCACTATGGCGACGGGACATGATTCAGAAATCCCTTACTTCGGACGCTTCGCGCCGTACTTGGAACGACGCTGCTTACGGTTCTTGACGCCCTGGGTGTCGAGAACGCCGCGCAGAATGTGGTAGCGCACGCCCGGCAAGTCCTTGACGCGACCGCCACGGATCATGACGACCGAGTGTTCCTGCAGATTGTGACCTTCACCGGGAATATAGCCGATGACCTCGAACTGGTTGGTCAAACGCACCTTGGCGACCTTACGAAGTGCCGAGTTCGGCTTCTTCGGGGTCGTCGTATAGACGCGCGTACAAACACCGCGCTTCTGCGGGTTCTGCTCCAGCGCGGGCACCTTGTTCCGCTTTGCCGGCGCCTGGCGCGGCTTGCGGATCAACTGATTGATAGTCGGCATGCGTCGCCTTCCAGCTAGCCTACGGTCCTGTATCGCTCGCTCTTCATCCACCGTTGAGAGCCGTATAGCCCATAAACGAAGGGCGCCATTTCCGCTCGTTAGGGCGGAGGCGCTACGAAGAGCAGAGGATCACGGCTTGCGCCGCGATCATGCGTGTCGCTTCTAACGTCTTTTTTCGATCCAGACAGCGTTTAAACCCGAACTCCGCGGCGCGTCGCCAGCGAACGATTTAGGCTTACCACCTGCCCGAAAGCTTGCGGAACCTACTTATTCGCCCCCTTCGCGTCAACCCCCGTGCGCATTTCTTTTGGCCGAGGCCCGAACGGGAAGATTGCTGCGACGGCTGAGCGTAAGCGGCGTCTTTGTTGCGCAAACCGATCGTCTGAAGCAATTTTCTTTCGCGACCTCGGTAGCGGTGGTTCGCGAGTCCCGAATCGGCCCGCTATTGCGGGGGCGGCACCTTCACGGAGAACGGCTTCCCCTTCTCGCCGGTGACGATCATGAGGATTCGCACGGCCTCATTGCCGACGACTCGCCCGTCATGTGGCCGGTTGACCATTTCGGCGAACGAATCGCCGGCCTTGAAGGTCTGCTTCCGGCCATCCGCCATCTGCACCTCGATCGCACCCTGCAGAATATACGCGTAGGCGGGATAGGGGTGCTCGTGCCAACCCGTCTCGCCGCCAGGCGGAATTTCGACCAGCAGGCTCTGCACTTCCGGATCGTCGATCTTGGGATACTGGATCGCGTCGCCGCTCGTTGTCGTCTCGGTGTCCAGCAGACGTTGCACCTTCACGGACGGCTTGTAGCTCTCCTCCGCCAGTGCACCCGATGCGCCAAGAACCAGCGCCGCCGCCACGATCGCCTTGAAGCCTCTCATCGCTTTCCCCTCCCCGTTGACCGCCGATATACGGCAGTTGAAGCTCCGTATAACGGCGAAGG
Source organism: Kaistia algarum (assembly GCF_026343945.1). Taxonomy (NCBI): domain Bacteria; kingdom Pseudomonadati; phylum Pseudomonadota; class Alphaproteobacteria; order Hyphomicrobiales; family Kaistiaceae; genus Kaistia; species Kaistia algarum. The sequence goes on along the minus strand of NZ_JAPKNJ010000006.1, from coordinate 17,748 downwards.
GTAAACGGAAAGGGCAGCGCGGAGCCGCCCTTTCATGCGAAGGGCGAGCGTTCGTCGAGCTCTCGCTCGCTTGGGAGATGAAGGTCTATCGGCCCACCTGTGTCGTCGACTGGATCGCGTCGCCAGTCGCCGTGGCCGTGTCGCTGACCTGATCGCCGAGCGCCTCGACATTGCCGTTGAAGTTCTTGCGCGTATTTGGATCGACGAGCGCCACGGGTGCGGCAACGACGAGCCCCGCAGCAGCACCGACCGTTGCCGCCGCGCCGGTCGAAGCCGCGATGATGCGGTCACCGAGACCCACATTCGAATCCGTTATCGCCTGCCCCTCCGCGAGGCGGGCGCCGATCGCCTGCACGACCTGCGGGCTTGCCGCGAACTTGCCATGGTTCAGCTTGTCGTCCGTATGGAGCTTGGTCAGATCGATGACGGTGATCTTGTCCCTCTCCAGTTCGGTGAGATAGGGCTCCTTGGACGGATCGATCTGGCCCAGCCGTTCGACATTGCCCCAGATACGCCGAGAGGCCGCAAGTGCGCGGTCATCCTGCGAGACGAACAGCGTGATCTGCGGACCCTTGCTGCCGATATCGGCCATCTGGCTGCGGAACACATCGACATCGACGTCTGGTGAAGCCAGCATCACATTCTTGATCTTGGGCAACACCCGGCCATTGCGGATCGCCATCTGGCGCAGCGCCTCCAGCGTCACCCAATTTCCCATCGAATGCGCGAGGACGGATACCTCGTCAACGTTCGGATCCTTGGCGAGCGCGGTCAGCAGCTTCTCGAGAGCGTCACGGGAGTAGTTCGTGCTCTCCCGGTCATAGCCATAGTCGAGGAGGCTGCCGCGAGAAGGCCAGGTGAAGAGGATCGGCACGACCGGCGCGCCGGAATCATGCACGATCTGGGCATAGCGGTACACGGCATCGTCGAAACGGTTGTTGAAACCATGAATGAAGACCAGTGCCTGGCGGCCCGGCGTCTTCTTGATGCGGTTGTTGAACCACGCCTTCGCCTCGGGAAGCGTCATGTCATCGGCCTTGACCGTCACGAAGTCCGTGGCCGGATTGCCGGGCAGCTTCTTCGGCCATTGCACGTCGCCAACCTTGCGCGCCGATGCCGGAGGGATCGAAACGACGATATTGGCGAAGTCGAGTGCCTGTCCGCGCTCTCCAGTGAACAGCACGGCGCGATTGTCCGAACGCATCCGCGTCGTCGCCACAGCCATATCGACCTGGCTCGTTCCGGCCGCCGTGAGCGCTACCGGCTCGAGGACGCCCTCCGGCCGGCCGCCACAGGCGCTGAGCATCGCAGCACTGGCGAGGATGACGAAAAAGGCCCGGACCCGGACGCGGCGGTTACGCAAGATGATGCCTTCCGGCTGAGAAACCCGGCGTGCATACCACGGCGTGCTTCCGCCGAACATCCCCGGTGCCGGGAGCGATCGCCACCGCAAAGAAAAAGGCGCCCCGGAAAACCCGAGGCGCCTTGTTTCGATCCGGAGGGCGCCGATCGGCGCACTCCCGCTTTTTCAGCCGCGGCTTACTCCGCGGCGTTGGTCAGGTTTCCGAGCAGTCCGCCGACCGGCTCGCTCGGAGCCGAGGTGCGGCGGCGCTCTTCGAGGATCAGCGCATCGCGCTTGGTCGCGATCTCGCGGATGCGGCCCATCGTTCCGCCGGTACCCGCCGGGATTAGGCGGCCGACGATGATGTTCTCCTTGAGACCCTCGAGCGGATCGACCTTGCCGTTGACGGCCGCCTCGGTGAGGACGCGAGTCGTCTCCTGGAAGGAAGCCGCCGAGAAGAACGACCGCGTTTGCAGGCTCGCCTTGGTGATGCCGAGAAGAACCGGATTGGCGATGGCGATCTTCTTGCCTTCCGACTTGGCCTTCTCGTTGACGACGTCGAATTCGAGCTGGTCGACCTGCTCGCCGGAGAAGAACTCCGTCTCGCCACCATCGACGATCTCAACCTTCTGCAGCATCTGGCGAACGATCACCTCGATGTGCTTGTCGTTGATCTGCACGCCCTGCAACCGGTAGACGTCCTGGATCTCGTTGACGAGATAGGCTGCGAGAGCCTCCACGCCCTTGATCGCCAGGATGTCGTGCGGCGCCGGATTGCCGTCCATGATGTAGTCGCCCTTCTCGACGGCATCGCCTTCCTGAAGATGGAAAGGCTTGCCCTTCGGGATGAGATACTCGACCGGCTCCAGCGGCGCGCCCGTCGCATCCAGCGACCCCTCGACAGGCTCGACGATGACGCGACGCTTGTTCTTGTAGTCACGACCGAAGCGGACCGTGCCGTCCATCTCGGCGATGATGGCGTGATCCTTGGGGCGGCGAGCCTCGAAGAGCTCGGCAACACGCGGCAGACCGCCGGTGATGTCACGCGTCTTCGCGCCTTCCGTCGGGATACGCGCCAGCACGTCGCCGGCATGAACGTCCGAGCCAGGATCGACCGAGAGAATGGTCTCGACCGAGAGCTGGTACCGGGCCTCGCCGCCGCGGGCGAGCTTCAGCACCTTGCCGTCCTTGCCCTTGACGACCATGGCCGGCTTCAGATCGCCGCCGCGCGGATTGGCGCGCCAGTCGATGACGACGCGCTTCGTGATGCCCGTCGACTCGTCGGCCGTCTCGGTGACCGAGATGCCTTCGACCAGATCCTCGTAGCCGATCGTGCCGTTGACTTCGGTCAGCACCGGGCGGGTGTAGGGATCCCACTCCGCCAGACGCTGGCCGCGCTTGACGCTGTCGCCCTCGTCAACATGCAGGCGCGAGCCGTAAGTCACGCGGTTGACCGCGCGCTCCGTCCCATCCTTGTCGACGATGACGATCGCCATGTTGCGACCGAGGGCGATGAGCTTGCCCTCGCTGTCGCGAACGATATTGCGATTGCGGATCTGGATCGTGCCCTCGAAACTCGACTCGATGAACGACGAGTCGACCACCTGCGCCGTTCCGCCGATGTGGAACGTACGCATGGTGAGCTGCGTGCCCGGCTCGCCGATCGACTGGGCCGCGATGACGCCGACGGCCTCGCCCATGTTGACGGGAGTGCCGCGCGCCAGATCGCGGCCGTAGCAGGTCGCGCAGACGCCGATCTTGGTGTCGCAGGTCAGCACCGAACGGATCTTCGCCGCCTGGACGCCGGCCTTCTCGACCTTCTCGCAATCCCGCTCTTCGATGAGCTTGCCGGCGGGGATCAGAACCTCGCCCGTCACGCTCGACACGATATCCTCCGCGGCCGTGCGGCCGAGGATGCGCAGGCCGAGCGAAGCGACGACCTGGCCGGAATCGATGACCGCCTGCATCTTGAGGCCGTTCGTCGTGCCGCAATCCTGCTCGATGATGATGCAGTCCTGCGCCACGTCGACGAGACGACGCGTCAGATAGCCGGAGTTGGCCGTCTTCAGAGCCGTATCGGCGAGGCCCTTACGGGCACCGTGGGTCGAGTTGAAGTACTCGAGAACGGTGAGGCCTTCCTTGAAGTTCGAGATGATCGGGTTCTCGATGATCTCGCCCGACGGCTTGGTCATCAGACCGCGCATGCCGGCAAGCTGCTTCATCTGGGTGGGCGAACCACGCGCACCCGAATGGCTCATCATGTAGACCGAGTTCATCGGCTTCTGACGACCCGTCTCCTTGTCCTTCTGGACAGCGGAGATGCCCTTCATCATTTCCTCGGCGACGCGATCACCGCACTTCGCCCAGGCATCGACGACCTTGTTGTACTTCTCACCATAGGTGATCAGGCCGTCATTGTACTGCTGCTCGTAATCCTTCACGAGCGCCTGCGTCTCCTCGACCAGCTTCGCCTTCGCGGCCGGGATCACCATGTCGTCCTTGCCGAACGAGATGCCCGCGCGGCAAGCCTCGCGGAAGCCGAGCGCCATGATGCGATCGCAGAAGATGACCGTCTCCTTCTGACCGCAATGGCGGTAGACGGCGTCGATCGTGTTCGAGATTTCCTTCTTGGTCATCAGCTTGTTGACGACGTCGAAGGGCAGGTTGTGGTGCTTGGGCAGCAGTTCGCCGATCAGCAGGCGTCCGGGCGTCGTGTCATAGATCTTGGACGTGACGTTGCCATCGGCATCAATGCCGCGATAGCGACCCTTGATCTTCGTATGCAGCGTGATCGCCTTGGCGCTGAGCGCATGCTCGATCTCAGCGATCGAACCGAACTTCATGCCCTCGCCCGGCTCCTTCTCTGCCATGATCGACAGATAGTAGAGGCCGAGGACGATGTCCTGCGACGGCACGATGATCGGCAGACCATTGGCCGGATGCAGGATGTTGTTCGTCGACATCATCAGGACGCGCGCTTCCAGCTGCGCTTCGAGCGACAGCGGAATGTGCACGGCCATCTGGTCGCCGTCGAAATCGGCGTTGAAGGCCGAGCAGACGAGCGGATGCAGCTGGATCGCCTTGCCTTCGATCAGCACGGGCTCGAAGGCCTGGATACCGAGGCGGTGCAAGGTCGGTGCGCGATTGAGCAGGATCGGATGCTCGCGGATGACCTCGTCCAGGATATCCCAGACCTCCGGCCGCTCCTTTTCGACGAGCTTCTTCGCCTGCTTCACCGTCGAGGAGAAGCCCTTGGCGTCAAGACGCGAATAGATGAACGGCTTGAACAGCTCGAGCGCCATCTTCTTCGGCAGGCCGCACTGATGCAGCTTCATTTCCGGGCCGACCACGATGACCGAACGGCCGGAATAGTCGACGCGCTTGCCGAGCAGGTTCTGGCGGAAGCGGCCCTGCTTGCCCTTGAGCATGTCGGACAGCGACTTCAACGGGCGCTTGTTGGCGCCCGTGATGACACGGCCACGGCGACCATTGTCGAACAGAGCGTCGACGGCCTCCTGCAGCATGCGCTTCTCGTTGCGGATGATGATATCCGGCGCGCGCAGTTCGATCAGCCGCTTCAAACGATTGTTGCGGTTGATGACGCGGCGATAGAGATCGTTCAGATCGGACGTCGCGAAACGGCCGCCATCCAGCGGAACGAGCGGGCGCAGATCCGGCGGAATGACCGGGATCTGGGTCATGATCATCCATTCCGGGCGATTGCCGGACTCGATGAAGGCCTCGACGAGCTTCAGCCGCTTGCCGAGCTTCTTTGGCTTCAGCTCAGAGGTCGAGGTCGCGATTTCCTCGCGCAGGTCGAGCGCCAGCTTCGGCAGGTCGAGCGCCATCATCATCTCGCGGATGGCTTCCGCGCCGATCATGGCGGTGAAACTGTCGTCGCCATACTCGTCCTGGGCGCGCAGATACTCCTCCTCGGAGAGGAGCTGACGCTCCTTCAGCGGGGTGAGGCCGGGCTCCAGAACGACGTAGTTCTCGAAATAGAGAATGCGCTCAAGATCCTTGAGCGTCATGTCCATCAGCATGCCGATGCGCGAGGGCAGCGACTTCAGGAACCAGATGTGAGCCACGGGCGCCGCGAGCTCGATATGGCCCATGCGGTCGCGCCGAACGCGGGCGAGAGTCACCTCGACGCCGCACTTCTCGCAGATGATGCCCTTGTACTTCATGCGCTTGTACTTGCCGCACAAGCACTCGTAGTCCTTGATCGGTCCGAAGATCCGCGCACAGAACAGCCCGTCACGCTCGGGCTTGAACGTACGGTAGTTGATCGTCTCCGGCTTCTTGATCTCGCCATACGACCACGAGAGAATTTTCTCCGGGCTCGCAATGTGGATGCGGATCTGGTCGAAGTTCTGCGCCGGCTGGGCCAGCGGGTTGAAGATGTTCGCGACTTCCTGATTCATCGCCGATCTCCTTTGGCGCTGATCGGGCGAGACCATCGTCTCGCTTCCGACCAACGCAATTGACTTACCTGCATTCCGGATAGGCGCGGCGGATTACTCCGCCGCGTCCGGAAGCTGCTCGATCGAACTACCGTCGACCCGCTTCGACTGGTTCAGTTCGACATCGAGGCCGAGCGAACGCATTTCCTTGACCAGAACGTTGAACGATTCCGGGATACCGGCCTCGAACGTGTCGTCGCCGCGGACGATCGCCTCATAGACCTTGGTACGGCCGGCGACGTCGTCGGACTTCACCGTCAACATCTCCTGCAAGGTATAGGCCGCGCCATAAGCTTCGAGCGCCCACACCTCCATTTCGCCGAAGCGCTGGCCGCCGAACTGCGCCTTACCGCCCAGCGGCTGCTGGGTGACGAGCGAGTACGGCCCGATCGAACGCGCATGGATCTTGTCGTCGACCAGATGGTGCAGCTTGAGCATGTAGATGTAGCCCACCGTCACCTTGCGGTCGAAGGATTCGCCCGTCCGGCCGTCATAGAGGACGACCTGGCCCGACGAATCGAGGCCCGCCTTCTTCAGCATCGTAACGATGTCCGGCTCGCGCGCACCGTCGAACACCGGCGTCGCGATCGAGACGCCCTTCTTCAGATGCTGGCTGAGCCGCACGACGGATTCGTCGTCATACTCAGCGACCTTCTCGTTCTTCGAGCTGTCGCCATAGATCTCGTCGAGCTGAACGCGAAGCGGCTTGGTATCGCCCGACTTCTTGTAGTCCTCGAGCATCTTTCCGATCTTGAGGCCCATGCCGGCACAAGCCCAGCCCAGATGCGTCTCCAGGATCTGACCGACATTCATGCGGCTCGGCACGCCGAGCGGATTGAGCACGATGTCGACATGCGTACCATCCTCAAGGAACGGCATGTCCTGCACCGGAACGATGCGGGACACGACGCCCTTGTTGCCATGGCGGCCGGCCATCTTGTCGCCCGGCTGGATCTTGCGCTTCACGGCGACGAAGACCTTGACCATCTTCATCACGCCCGGAGGCAGCTCGTCGCCGCGCTGCAGCTTCTCGACCTTGTCGATGAAGCGCTTCTCCAGCTGCTTGCGGCTTTCGTCATACTGGCCGCGCAGCGCCTCGATCTCGCCCATGAGCTTCTCGTCGGCAACGGCGAACTGCCACCACTGACTACGAGGATATTCCTCGATGATCTCGCGGCTCAGGACCGTTTCGCGCTTGAAGTTCTTCGGGCCGCTCGACGCCGGCTTGCCGACGAGCATATCGACCAGGCGGCCATAGACGTTGCGGTCCAGGATCGCCTGCTCGTCGTCGCGGTCCTTGGCGAGGCGTTCGATCTCCTCGCGCTCGATCGCCATCGCACGCTCGTCCTTCTCGACGCCGTGCCGGTTGAACACGCGCACCTCGACGATCGTGCCGGTAACGCCCGGCGGAACGCGAAGCGACGTGTCGCGAACGTCAGAAGCCTTTTCGCCGAAGATGGCGCGCAGGAGCTTTTCTTCCGGCGTCATCGGGCTCTCGCCCTTCGGCGTAATCTTACCGACGAGGATGTCGCCCGCCTGCACGTCAGCGCCGATATAGACGATGCCGGCTTCGTCGAGGTTCTTCAGCGCTTCTTCCGAAACGTTCGGAATATCGCGTGTGATTTCCTCCGGTCCGAGCTTCGTGTCGCGCGCCATCACCTCGAATTCCTCGATATGGATCGAGGTGAAGACGTCGTCCGACACGATCCGCTCGGACAGCAGGATCGAATCCTCGAAGTTGTAGCCATTCCACGGCATGAACGCGACGAGCACGTTCCGGCCGAGCGCCAGATCGCCGAGATCGGTTGAGGGGCCGTCGGCCAGGATGTCGCCCTTGGCAACACGGTCGCCGACACGCACCAGCGGACGCTGGTTGATGCAGGTCGACTGGTTCGAGCGCTGGAACTTCATCAGCCTATAGATATCGACACCCGACTTCGAAGGATCAAGATCCTCGGTCGCGCGGATAACGATACGGGTCGCATCGACCTGGTCGACGATACCGCCACGGCGCGAGGCAATCGCGGCACCCGAGTCACGGGCGACGACGGCTTCCATGCCGGTGCCGACGAACGGCGCTTCGGCGCGAACCAGAGGCACCGCCTGGCGCATCATGTTCGAGCCCATCAGGGCGCGGTTGGCGTCGTCGTTTTCCAGGAACGGAATGAGCGAAGCCGCCACAGAAACGAGCTGCTTCGGCGACACGTCCATGAAGTCGACGCGCTCCGGACCGACCATGACGTTCTCACCGGCATGGCGGCAGACGATCAGGTCCTCCGTCAGCTTACCGGCTTTGTCGAGGCCCATATTCGCCTGCGCGACATAGTACTTCGACTCCTCCATCGCCGAGAGATAGATGATCTCGTCGGTGGCGAGACCGTCCCGGACGCGCCGATACGGGCTCTCGATGAAGCCGTACTTGTTGACGCGCGCAAACGTCGCCAGCGAGTTGATCAGTCCGATATTCGGACCTTCCGGCGTCTCGATCGGGCAGATGCGGCCGTAATGCGTCGGGTGCACGTCGCGCACCTCGAAGCCGGCACGCTCGCGGGTCAGACCGCCCGGGCCAAGCGCCGAGAGACGACGCTTATGCGTGATCTCCGAGAGCGGATTGGTCTGGTCCATGAACTGAGAAAGCTGCGAGGAGCCGAAGAACTCGCGCACGGCGGCAGCCGCCGGCTTGGCGTTGATCAGATCCTGCGGCATGACGTTGCCGATCTCGACCGACGACATGCGCTCCTTGATCGCGCGCTCCATGCGGAGCAGACCGACGCGGTACTGGTTCTCCATGAGCTCGCCGACCGAACGGACGCGGCGATTGCCGAGATTGTCGATGTCGTCGATCTCGCCGCGGCCATCGCGGAGGTCAACCAGCATCTTGATCACCGCCAGAATGTCCGCCTCGCGCAGAACGCGAACGGTATCCTCGGCGGTCAGGTCGAGGCGCATGTTCATCTTCACGCGGCCGACCGCGGAAAGGTCATAGCGCTCGCTGTCGAAGAACAGCGACTGGAACATGGCCTGAGCCGAATCCATCGTCGGCGGCTCGCCGGGACGCATCACGCGATAGATGTCGAACAGCGCGTCTTCGCGCGTCTCGTTCTTGTCGACCGCGAGCGTGTTGCGGATATAGGCGCCGACATTGACATGGTCGATGTCGAGCACCGGGATCTCGTCATAGCCGGCCGTCTCGAGCACGGTCAGCAGCTTGTCGGTGATCTCGGCACCGGCCTCGGCGTAGATCTCACCCGACTGCGGATTGGCGATGTCCTCGGCGATGTAGGAGCCGAAGAGATCCTCGGAACTGACCTTGAGCGCCTTGACGCCCTTCTCGGCAATGGCACGCGCCGCGCGGGCGGTGAGCTTCTTGCCGGCCTCGATCACGACTTCGCCGGTGTCGGCGTCGACCAGGTCGATCGCAGCCTTGACACCGCGCATGCGCACCGGGTCGTAAGGCATGCGCCAGCCGCCCGGCACCTTCGTGTAGGAGATCTGCTTGTAGAACGTGTCGAGGATTTCCTCGCCGTCCATGCCGAGAGCGAACATCAGCGACGTCACCGGGATCTTCCGGCGGCGGTCGATGCGCGCATAGACGATGTCCTTGGCGTCGAACTCGATGTCCAGCCAAGAACCGCGATACGGAATGATGCGCGCGGCGAAGAGCAGCTTGCCCGACGAGTGAGTCTTGCCCTTGTCGTGGTCGAAGAACACGCCCGGAGAGCGGTGCATCTGCGAGACGATGACGCGCTCGGTGCCATTGACGATGAAGGTGCCGTTCAGAGTCATGAGCGGCATTTCGCCCATGTACACTTCCTGCTCCTTGATGTCCTTGACGGACTTCGCGCCGGTGTCCTCGTCGACATCGAACACGATCAGGCGCAGCGTCACCTTCAGCGGCGCCGAGAAGGTCATGCCGCGCTGGCGACACTCATCGACGTCATATTTCGGGGCGTCGAAATCATAGCGGACGAACTCGAGCAGCGCCGTGTTCGAGAAGTCGGAGATCGGGAACACCGACTTGAAGACGGCCTGAAGGCCTTCGTCCGGACGCCCACCCTTCGGCTCCTCCACCATGAGGAACTGGTCGTAGGATGCCTTCTGAACCTCGATGAGGTTCGGCATCTCGGCGACGTCGCCGATCGACCCGAAGAACTTGCGGATGCGCTTACGACCGGTGAATGCCTGGGCCATGTTCGCTCCTTCTATGTTGAAGAACAGCTGTCCGGAAAGCCGTATAGCCGCGCTTGGGCGCGGCTTTCCGGACAGCGGTCCTTGAGGACCTGATGGAACCGGCCCCGGATATCCGGGGCCGGCCGAGAATCAATCGACTTACTTGACGTCGACCTTGGCGCCAGCACCTTCGAGCTGAGCCTTGAGCTTGGCAGCCTCGTCCTTGGACACGGCTTCCTTGACGGCCTTCGGAGCCGCTTCGACCAGGTCCTTGGCTTCCTTGAGGCCGAGGGCGGTGATCGCGCGGACTTCCTTGATGACGTTGATCTTGTTCGGGCCGACATCCGTCAGGATGACGTCGAACTCGGTCTTCTCTTCGACGACGGCAGCGGGAGCCGCGGCAGCGGCAGCGGCCGCAACCGGAGCAGCAGCCGAAACGCCCCACTTCTCTTCGAGGAGCTTCGAAAGCTCGGCAGCCTCGAGAACCGTCAGGCTCGAGAGTTCTTCAACAATCTTGGAAAGATCAGCCATTTCTTCTTCCTATCAGTTCGAATTCAGGTGTCGGGATGACGGCCTCACGCCGCTTCATCCTTCTTGGCATAGGCACCGAACACGCGGGCAAGCTGCGCCGCGGGCGCGCTGACGACTGTCGCGATCTTGGTAGCCGGGGCCGAAATCAGGCCGATCAGCTTACCGCGAAGTTCATCGAGCGACGGCAGCGAGGCGAGAGCCTTGACACCGTTCGGGTCCAGATTGGTCTTCCCCATCGCGCCACCGAGAATGACGAGCTTGTCATTCGTCTTGGCGAAATCGGTAGCGACCTTGGGCGCTGCCACGGGATCGCTCGAATAAGCGACCAGCGTCGGGCCTGTGAACAGGTCCGCAATGTGGGCAGAGTCCGTGCCTTGAAGGGCGAGCTTGACGAGGCGGTTCTTTGCGACCTTAACGCTCACTCCCACCTGCCGAGCCTTGCCGCGAAGGGCAGTGAGCTCGGCAACGGTGAGGCCAGCGTAATGCGCCACGACGACGACATTGGCCTCCTGAAAGACCTCGTTCATCGTCGAGACAAGTTCGCGCTTTTCCGCTTTTTCCACTTGCCTCTCTCCAGTTGGCGGCCGACTTTGCGGTCGGGACCGCCGGTTGCGTCAGTCACGCCCGGAAATCCGGCCGCGACGCTTCCTGGCCTGTCCCCCCGCGAGCTCCGTTGAGCCGCCGGGCAAAAGAGGATCGAACTGATCCATCGGCCGAAGCCGGAGAATCCGTTTTTCACCCCCGTCTATGCAGGGAATTAAGCCGGCGACGCCGGCACCTGCAGTCTCGGACAGGTAACCGGCCGACCGGAGCGAACCCCGGACGGCCGTCGATCGCCCGGTTCCCCGGACGAAACTCATGGTATCGACGCTTACGCGCCGACCACCGAAGACGGATCGACATGGACGCCGGGGCCCATGGTCGACGAAACGGCGACACGCTGTACGAAGGTGCCCTTGGCGCCGGAAGGACGAGCCTTCTGAACGGCATCCGTGAACGCCTTGATGTTCTCGACCAGCTTCTCGGCGTCGAAGCTCGCCTTGCCGATGCCGGCATGGATGATACCAGCCTTCTCGACGCGGAACTCGACCGAGCCACCCTTGGCGCCCTTGACGGCGGTGGTGACGTCCATCGTCACCGTGCCGACCTTCGGGTTCGGCATCAGGCCGCGCGGGCCCAGCACCTTACCGAGGCGACCGACGAGCGGCATCATGTCCGGGGTCGCGATGCAGCGATCGAACTCGATCGTGCCACCCTGGACGATCTCCAGCAGATCTTCGGCGCCGACGATGTCGGCACCGGCGGCCTTCGCCTCGTCAGCCTTGGCACCGCGCGCGAACACCGCGACGCGGACCGTGCGGCCCGAGCCGTTCGGGAGCGAGCAGACGCCGCGGACCATCTGGTCGGCGTGACGCGGATCGACGCCGAGATTGAGCGAAACCTCGATCGTCTCGTCGAACTTGGCGGTCGCACGGCTCTTGATCATCGAGACGGCCTCGGAGATCGGGTAGAGCTTGGTACGGTCGATGCCCTCGCGGGACTTCAGAACGCGCTTTCCGTGATGAGCCATGATCAGTCAACCACCTGCAGGCCCATAGACCGGGCGGAACCTTCGATCATCAGGGCCGCGGCCTCGACGTTCTCGGCGTTCAGATCCTTGAGCTTCTTCGAAGCGATCTCCAGGCACTGAGCCTTCGTGACCGACCCGGCAGGAGCGCCCTTGCCCGGAGTCTTCGAACCAGCGGCGACGCCAGCGGCCTTCTTCAGGAAGAAGCTGACCGGAGCCGTCTTCATCACAAAAGTGAAGGACTTGTCCTGGTAGTAGGTAATGACCACCGGAACGGGCGAGCCCTTTTCCATTTCCTGGGTCTGCGCGTTGAACGACTTGCAGAACTCCATGATGTTGATACCGCGCTGGCCGAGCGCGGGGCCGATCGGCGGCGACGGAGTAGCCGAGCCGGCCTTCACCTGAAGCTTCAGGTAGCCTGCAACTTTCTTTGCCATTTTGCTTCCTTTCCCATGCCGGCGACCCGCCGACGAGGTGGACCGACATCACGTCGGGCCGTGCCGGCGAAAACCGGCGAGGAATGGCGTGGTACGGTGTCGACGCTTGGCGAGCGCCGCATCCTCCCACGCCCGGACGATCAGATCTTCTCGACCTGACCGTATTCGAGCTCCACCGGAGTGGCGCGCCCGAAAATCGAAACCGCGACCTTGAGCCGGGCGCGAACCTCATCGACTTCCTCGACGAGGCCATTGAACGAAGCGAAGGGGCCATCCGCGACGCGGACCTGCTCACCGACCTCGAACGAGACCGACGGCTTCGGCCGCTCGACGCCCTCCTGCACCTGGTGCAGGATCCGGTTGGCCTCGCCTTCCGAAATCGGCATCGGCTTGTTGTCCGAACCGAGGAAGCCGGTGACCTTCGGCGTGTTCTTGATCAAATGATAGGCGTCGTCCGTAAGCGCCATCTTCACCAGGACATAGCCCGGGAAGAACTTGCGCTCGGCGTCGACCTTGCGGCCGCGACGCACCTCGACGACCTTCTCGGTCGGAACAAGGATCTGGTCGAAGAGGTCGGCAAGCCCGCGCTGCTCGGCTTGCTCACGGATCGATTCCGCGACCTTCTTCTCGAAATTCGAATAGGCGTGAACGATATACCACCGCTTGTCCATCAATGTGCTCCGCCTAGCGTCCGACGCCGAGCAGGAACTGGACGCCCCAACTCAGGAGGAAATCGGCGAGAGTGAAGAACAGCGACGCGGCAATGGCCATGACGAAAACCATGACAGTCGTAATCGCGGCCTCGCGGCGCGACGGCCAAACGACTTTCGATACCTCCGCCCGGACTTGCTGGAGGAATGTAAAAGGATTTGTTTTGGTGGCCATTACCCGCTCACGGCTTGCGGGCGCGCAAACAAAAGTCTGCGCACCGCGCTGGGAAGCGTTACATAGAACCGTTCGAACGATTCCTCAAGTGTTAAATTGGCAGGGGCAGTAGGATTCGAACCTACGACCTACGGTTTTGGAGACCGTCGCTCTACCAGCTGAGCTATACCCCTCCACGTCCGGACATGCCGAGCGCGGCGATTACATAGCCGCCTCGCGTCCCGGACGCAATCCCTGCTCTGAAGCCTGGCCGGGGATCATCCCCGCACATCGCGCCATCCTCCCTCACCCGGCGCGAGCGAGCGGCTCCGGGCCGATGTAGCGCGCATCAGGGCGGATGAGGCTGCCTTCCGCCTGCTGCTCCAGCGCATGGGCGATCCAGCCGGCACTCCGCGCCGCCGCGAAAACGGCGGTAAAGCCTGTGCGCGGGATGCCGAGCCGCTCCAGAAGCAGTGCGGTATAGAATTCGACATTGACGTCCAACCGGCGCCCGGCCTTGCGGCGGGCCAGCACTGTGAGTGCCGCCTTTTCGACGGCACCGGCAAAGGCAAGCCGCCCCTCGCCGGCGAAATTGTCCGAATCGCCAGAGTCGACGGTTCCCAGTCCGGCGAGCACGGAGCGGAGCACGTCGGCGCGGGGATCTCGGACCCGGTAGGCACGGTGTCCGAAGCCCATGATTCGTTCGCCGGCGGCGATTCGGGCCTCGATCCAATCCTCGGCATGTTCCGGACGCCCGATCGAATCGAGCATGTCGAGGACGGGGCCGGGCGCGCCGCCGTGCAAGCGCCCCTTCAATGCCGACAGCGCGGCGATCACCGCCGAGGGCAGACCCGCCTGCGTCGAGGCGACGACGCGAGCCGTGAAGGTCGAGGCGTTGAAGCCATGATCGATCACCGTGACGAGATAGGCCTCAAAGGCGGCCGATTCGCGCGAGTCGGGCCGCGCGCCGCGGATGAGCCGCAACAGATCGGCCGCGTGCGGCGCCGCAGCATCGGGCGGTGAGATCGGCTCTCCGCCGGCATGCCGAATCGCCATCGCCGCGGCGACACCGGCCGCACCGATAAGTGCTGCCGGTTCGGCGAGCGGATCGCTGTCGCCGATCTCCGCCAGAAGCAGCCGCATCGTCTCGACGGGATCGAGGGTGCCGGGCATGTCGCGCAGGCGTCCGGCAAATCGCCCATAAGCCTCGACCCGCCCTCGGCCGACCGCCGTACGGAAACTCGCCTCATCGCCGCACTCGGCGAACCCGTCCAGCAGCAGCGACGCGGCGGTTTCGTAAGGAGCATATCCGGCGAGTTGTTCGACCGGATGGCCCCGAATGACCAGGCGCCCGCCCGCCCCGTCGACATGGCTCATCACTGTGTCCGCAGCGACGACGCCCGCCAGCCCCCTGCCCGATCCATGGTCCATGCTCATACTCCTTCTTGCCTGGCACACGGCAAGAAAGTCATATAGATGGACTGCACGATCAATCTTGAATCAACCAATCAATACGAAAGCTTCATCTTGCCGGAAGCGCCGCACCTTCTCTCCGCCGAAGAAGCCAGCCAGCGGCTGGGCGTCCGCCCGGCGTCTCTTTATGCCTATGTCAGCCGCGGCCTCGTGCGCGCCCTGCCCCATCCGGACGATCCGCGGGCTCGGCTCTATGAGAGAGCCGATATCGACGCCCTGATCGAGCGGAAGCGCCGCCAGGCCCGGCCGTCCGCCGCAGCCGCCACCGCGCTTGACTGGGGGCTACCGGTGCTGGCGACGTCCATCTCCAGCATCGCAGACGGGCACCTCACCTATCGCGGCCGCGATGCCGTGGAACTGTCGGAGACGGCGACGCTGGAGGAAGCCGCCGCGCTGCTGTGGCAAATGCCGGCGCCGGACTTCGAAGCGCGACCATCGCCGCCATCGCTCGCAGGCTCGCCGATCGACCGCGCCGTCGCGGCGCTGGCAGCGGACCTCCCCGCGACGCTGTTCGGCGAGCGCAGCGGTCGCCTCGCCCGCCGCGCCAATCACGGGGTCGGCCGGATCGCGGCGGCTGTTGCCGGCGGGCCGCTGGGTATGGGCCCGCTTCATGTCGCGCTCGCGGAGGCCTGGAGCGCCCCGGATGCCGCCGACGCCATCCGCCGCGCGCTTGTCCTCGTCGCCGACCACGAACTGAACGCCTCGACTTTCGCCGTGCGCGTCGCCGCCTCGACCGGCGCTTCGCTTACCCACGCGATCATTGCCGGCCTCGTCACCTTGGCCGGGCCGATCCATGGCGGAGCGACGCAAAGGGTCGCGGCCTTCCTCGACGAGGTGGGGCGGATTGGCGATCCGAATGAGGCCGTGAGAGCGAGACTGGCCCGTGGGGAGCCGGTGCCTGGCTTCGGACACCGGCTCTACCCAAACGGCGATCCGCGCGCTCGCTCTTTGCTGGCGACCATTCCGCTCGCGCCCGAGCAGGAAGCCCTCCTAGCCTCGGTCGAGGCCGCCACGGGTGAACTACCATCAATCGACGTCGCCCTGGTGATCCTGGAGCGGAACTACACCCTGCCCCGCGACGCCGCCCTCGCCCTCTTCGCCATCGGCCGCAGCGTCGGCTGGATCGCGCATGCGATGGAGCAGGCGGAGAGCGGCCAGTTGATAAGGCCAAGGGCGGCGGCGGCGTGACGGGACTTGCTCAGTTATATCGGCCTGAAGGTTTCCGCTTTCAGGTCGAAAATCTCGTCGGTCCGCGAAAAGGGACCTTCCTCGTAGAACTCACGGACCAGCGAGCGCATCTCTTCGAAAGGCGCAACACCCGGCGTCCAGAACATCAGGATGTCGCGGTTGGGCATGGCGGCTTGCAGCGGCGTTGCCGCTAGCGAAAGCAGTTGCCGGCGGAAGGCCGGCACGAGCGCGCGCGAACTGTCAAAGCCGTCCCCGGAGCCAATCATGCCGACAATGCCACCGCCGGGCAGATTTCTCGACTCGATTTGAACGCCCTCGGATGCTGCTTCAAGGCTCTCGACGGCCGCAGCTACTGCCGTGCCGAAGTCGAGACCCCATGCATCCGCTTCCTCGGCGCGGACAAAGCGGTTCATTCCGACCCCCACCTCTACGATCACGACGGAGCTTTTGGACGTGAAGGGGCGATAGAGGAGCCCACCCTGCCCCTCCAGATACGCGGTCGCGAATATCTGCGGACGAAGGTTTGGCCTGACTACGTCAAATGTTCGTATCTCGCCTTCGATCTTGACGACCGGCCCCGCAGCGGAGAGCACTTCGTCAAATATGTCAGTCACCACCGCCCGCGTTTCGCCTCGGTTCACTTGCTTGAGCCGATCAGTCACATCATCGAAATCGTCGATGAAATGGTCGAGGACGGCAATGCTTCTTCGAGTTTCGGCCTGTTCGAGCAATATCTGTCGCAGGCTTCTAAGGAATGCAATGGCGTCCTCTTCTGCGGGAGACGAGGCGCGTGCAGCGAAGGCCCGCTGGACAAAGGCAGGGCACATGGCGAGCAGAGCGGAGAAAAATCGGCGGTTGATCATGCAACCCACCGTAGCAGTGGCTCGCAACTTTTCAATGAACCCAACAAAAAAGGCGGGAGCATTGTTGCTCCCGCCTCTTAACCGTTGATCCAGCCAGAAGGCTGGCTCCGCCTTACTTGATGATGCTGGCGACGACGCCGGCGCCGACGGTACGGCCGCCCTCGCGGATGGCGAAGCGCAGCTTGTCTTCCATCGCGATCGGGACGATCAGCGTCACTTCCATCGACACATTGTCGCCCGGCATCACCATCTCGACGCCTTCGGGAAGCGTGCAGACGCCCGTCACGTCCGTCGTGCGGAAGTAGAACTGCGGACGGTAGTTCGTGAAGAACGGCGTATGACGGCCGCCTTCTTCCTTCGTCAGGATATAGGCCTCGGCCTTGAACACCGTATGCGGCGTCACCGAGCCGGGCTTGCACAGAACCTGCCCGCGCTCCACGCCTTCACGGTCGACACCGCGGATCAGCGCGCCGATATTGTCGCCGGCCTGGCCCTGGTCCAGCAGCTTGCGGAACATCTCGACGCCGGTAACCGTCGTCTTCTTCGTGTCGCGGATGCCGACGATCTCGACTTCCTCGCCGACCTTGACGATGCCGCGCTCGACGCGCCCGGTCACCACCGTGCCACGGCCCGAGATCGAGAACACGTCTTCGATCGGCATCAGGAACGGCTGGTCGATCGGACGCTCCGGCTGCGGGATATAGGTGTCCACTGCCGTCATCAGTTCGAGGATCGCATCCTCGCCCAGCTTGGCATCGCCATCGTTCAGCGCCACGACGGCCGAACCCTTGACGATCGGAATGTCGTCGCCCGGATAGTCATAGGACGACAGCAACTCGCGAACCTCGAG
>NZ_JAPKNJ010000005.1 GCF_026343945.1 Kaistia algarum | reverse complement strand
AACCCGAAACCTATCAGCCGAAACGTCAGCACACGGCCGGGAGACCGACACATCGACAGTCGTGCTTCATGACATGTGACCTGCCACTGGTTCGTCATCCAGCGGCGATTGGAGCCTCGGCGGGTTGTGCGTGGTGATGAGAGTGGCGGCGTAGGCTGCGAACAAGCGCCCAAGTGGGACCCCACACCGGAGGGCTCCAACTCGCTGAGAATATTTGAGAAATTCTATGTCTACAGGGGTATCGATCGGCGCCGATCATGACCCCGAGTGTATCCAAAATTGATGATGAAAATTAGATAGTTAGCCGATCGAAGCCGAGGCCTCCATTCCGCGCCTGTTCACAGCGGCGATCTGATTCGACCATTGCTATCCAGCCCAATCAGGAGGAAGCCAGCGGACGTTCGCATCGTTGATGCGTCCAGGAGGCAGGCTGCGTCGCGGCAGCCTTGTCGAGGCTAGACCAGCAGCGACTGGCCGCCGTCGATCGATATCGGCGTGCCCGTGATGTGGCGTGACCGGTCCGACGCCAGGAACAGCACCAACTCCGCAACCTCCGCGCTGTTGCCGGGCTTGCCGCCCGTCAGCGGCACTTGGCCCTCGGGATATTCGACCGGCACGGCAGCGGCCTCCCGATTGCTGTCCTTGGTATTCTCGTCGATCTCCGTATCGATCGCGCCGGGACAGATGACATTGGCGCGGATCCGATGCTTGGCAAGCTCCAGCGCCGCCATCTGTCCGAAGGCCAGTTGTCCGGCCTTCGCTGTCGCATAGGCCGAGGCGCCCGCGGTGGTGAAGGTGCGGGTTCCGTTGATCGACGAAGTGATGATGATCGAGCCGCCACGGCCGATCATGAGGGGAACGGCATATCGCAGCGTCAGAAACGTGCCGCGCAGATTGATGGCAATCGTCTGATCCCAATCCTCCGGCGCGAGTTCATGGAGCGGCGCCCAGACGCCATTGACCCCGGCATTGGCGACCACAACGTCGATGGCGCCGAGTTCCTCGTGAGTCCGCCGGCAAGCGTGTTCCATTTCGCTCGCCCGGGAAACGTCGGCTGTAAGGGCCAGCGCACGTCGGCCAAACGCGGTGATTTCCGCCGCTAGCTGCTCGATCTCCTGTTCCGTGCGGCTGAGCACCGCCACGTCGGAGCCCGCCTCGGCAAGGCGAAGCGCTGACGCCCGGCCGATGCCGGAGCCGGCCCCGGTGACGAGGGAGACTTTTCCGCTGAGTTCCATCGTGCTCTCCCGGTTCAAGACGCGTTCGGTTCCGCAGCCGGCTCGACCCAAGCCGATGCGGACCATGGCGAAAAGTTGAGCCGGTCAGGCGCGAGCGTTACCTCGCCGGTGGTTGCAAAGGGCGGCAGCGCGTCGATATCGATCGAGCCCGCCTGCGGCGAAGGATTCATGGCGAGAACGAGGGTGCCCGTCTCATAGCGCCACCGTATGGCCAGGCTTGTCGCGTTCTCGATCGCTTCCGAACCGGCATAGCGGCCCGCCGTCAATGGCAGGATATGCTCGGCGCGCAATCGGCCAAGCTCCTGGAAGCGCGCGAGCGCCTCCCGCCTTTCGGGCTGACCGAACTCGAACCAGTCGAGTTTGGCCATTGCCATCGTATCGGCGGAAACGGGGTCGGGCAGTTCCAAATCACCGGCCATATCGCCGAAGAAGGCCTGCGTCTGCTGGATCCGCCCTTCGCGGATCTCGTCGACCAGATGCCCCTTGAGATCGCCGAAGAAGGGAAAGGGCGCGCGCATATGCGCTTCCTCGCCCATGAAGAACATGGGGATCTGCGGCGAGAGCATGATCACGAAGTGCAGGAAGTCGAGCCGCTCAGCGTCGAGATCGGTGGCGAGCCGGCGACCGTCGGCCTGGTTGCCGATCTGGTCATGGTTCTGGATGAACGACACGAAGGTCTCGGGCGGCAGATGGGCGTCGTCGCCCTGGCTCGCCGTCTCCGCGCTGCGGCCGGGCACGCCGTGGGACAGCGCCTGGCGGACGCGCGCCATCGGCGCGGCTGCGAAGGCGCCATAGTAGCCGCCGCTCTGTTCGGTGGTCAGCACATGCAGCGCATGGTGGACATCGTCGTTCCAATGCGCGTCGAAGAGCAGGGGGCGACCGTCCTCGCCGCGTCGCACGAGGTCGGCCTCATAGCCGAGATTTTCGAGCACGAGGAGCGCGTCCGGCTTGATGGCGCGTGCAGCGGCCGCCAGTTCCCGCTTGAACTCAGGCGCACCGCTGGTGCGATATTCGTGGACCGCATCGAAGCGAAGGCCGTCGAAATCATAGTCGGCGAGCCAGAGCTGGACATTCTCCAGGAAGAACCGCCGCACGGTCGGATCGGCCAGATTGACCGCCGGCCCCCAGGGCGTCATCTCGTGGTCGTCGAAGAAGGCGTTGGCGTAGAGGGGGAGGTGGTTCTCGACCGGTCCGAAATGGTTGTAGACCACGTCGAGCAGCACGGCGAGGCCGAGTGAATGGGCCCGGTCGACCAGATCGCGCAGGTCCGCAGGCGTGCCGTAGCCGGCTTCGGGCGCAAAGGGCAGGACGCCGTCATAGCCCCAGTTGATGCTCCCGGGAAAATCGCCTATCGGCATCAATTCGATGGCGGTGTAGCCCGCTTCGACGAAATGCGGCAGCTTTTCCGCCAGGGCGCGAAATGTTCCCTCCGGCGTCGCCGTCCCGACATGGAGTTCCGCAAGGACCACTTCATGCCAAGCGCGGCGCGATCGCGGCGAGGGCGGCGCGAAGGGCGCGACGAGCACGCTCCAGCTATCGACATCGGTATCCTGTTGGCGGGAGGCAGGGTCGGGAAAAAGGGACTCGCCGGTGGCGAAGCGGTAGCGCTGACCCGGCTCGACGTCGTCGACGATTGTCTCGAACCACCCGTCGCCGACGCTTTCCATGGCGATAGCGTCGCGGTCGGGAAGGACCAGCCGGATCGCTTCGGCGGTCGGCGCCCAGAGGCGAAAGCGAACGCCGTCAGGTTCGATCCGGGGACCGAAGCGATAGTCCGGCGCGCTTCGTCGATGCGCCGTCGACAGGTCGGCGGCTGCTTCAGAAAAGTCGGTTCTCATAACAGCTCCCAAGAGCCTGGGCGCGAAGCCCCGATCCGGCGTCGCAGTCCGGCCCGCAATGAATTTTGAAGTCGCAAAGCCAGCGGGCTCGACCCGTCATGGCGTGCCGCGCAGTAGGGCGTCAGAAGATGATCTTGCCGATGGCCGTCACGATCGGCCAGGAGACGAGGAAACCCAGCGACAAGAGAACGGCGTTGCCGATGACGACGCAAACGACATCCTCAGCAGCCTCGCGCCACGGCTTTCTCTCCGTGCCTTCCCGCTCACGCTCATCCAACATCGCTTCACCTCCATGAGCGCCGACCCTGAATCAACTCCCGGGTTCGCCGGAGCACGCAAGCCTCAAACCCAGTCGAGGACGTCTTCGATCGTGAGACGCGTCGGCGCCCATTCGACCGGGTGGATCGCCTTATCGGTGTGCCACCGGGCCCAATAGGGTTCGCGCTGGTCGTCCGGACCATCCTCCTTGAGGATGATCGCCGGCGAGCGCCAGCGCATCAGGTGCCTTTCGCCATTGGCGAGGCGGCCGACGACGAGCATCCCGTCTGCGGGAGCATCGCCGAGCGACCGGAACGCCCCTTCCTGCTGCAGATCGTCCTGTTCGGCCATGTTTGTCTCCTAGTCGCCGGTGTCCGGTACTCGCCCGATGGGCAGATCCTCGTCCGGACCGAGCGACGTGTCCTGATTGGGGGCCGTTGCGGGTTGGCCCGGCTGCGGACGCTCCGGGCTGCCCGCGGGTTCAGTGAGACCAACGAGCATCTCCTCGGCCCTCGACCAGTGGATTTCATGGAGGCCTTGGGGGCGCCCTTCGGCGTCCCAGATTTCATAGGCCTTGCGCTCAATCTCCTCTCTGCTTGCATCCATGACATGCCTCTCGTTCTATCTGTTGTCGGTTCCGTGCTCGCCTTTCGGCGGCGGGGGGTCAGCTATGCGAGGCGGCGGCTTCGTTCCGCTTGCGCGTCGCAGCCGCCTTCCGGGCAGACGCCGAGCGCTCGGCAGCCGGCCGTGATGCCGCCGCCTTGCCACCCTTCTCGCCACCCTCATGGGCCGCCGGATGGCCGGTATCCTTGCCGCGGCCAGAGCCGCCGGGAGCCTTGCCGCCGCCATCGTCTTTGTTGACCGTGGCCCAGGCCCGACGCACGGCTTCCGGTTCCGAAACGCCGCGCTTCTCATAGCCTTCGGCGATATGGTCGGCCTTGCGTTCCTGCTTGTCGGTATATTTGGACTTGTCACCTCTCGACATGGCAGCCTCCTTACCGCGCTACGTCGGAATACTCTCGCCTAAACAAGCGCGAAGGGGCACGGCGGTTCCCACAGAAATCGGTACCAACGTCGGCGTCGTGGAGTTCGGGCGCTGCGGGTCATGCTCAAGCATCGATAGATGCGATCATCTCTTGCCGGGTGCATGTCGAACCGCCGCCCTGCGTGCCACTCTCGCCCGAGCTGCCTTGAAGCGGCTTACGAGACCAAGGCTGAGCTTCTTGCTGGGCCGGATTGGTGGGGCGATCGCGGGCGCTATGGCGGCGGCGGGCGGCGACATCAGTCTCCGTCCGACAAGTCAGGCAATTCCTTTCCCGCCGGTGACCCCGAAAACCTCTCCGTTCAGGAAGCTTCCGTCCTGGGAAGCCAGCAGCACATAGATGGGCGCGAGTTCGGCGGGCTGAGCGGGACGACCAAAGTCGCTGTCCTTGCCGAATTCCCTAACTTTCTCGTCCGGCTGACCGCCGCTCGGCTGCAGGACCGTCCAGACCGGGCCGGGCGCTACTGCATTCACCCGGATGCCCTTCTCGATGAGCTGCTTGGCCAGCGCCTTCGTGTAGGCAACGATGCCTGCTTTGGTGGTGGCGTAATCGAGCAGGATCGGCGAGGGCTCATAGGCCTGGATCGACGCTGTCGTAATGACCGACGCGCCAGGCGGCATATGCGGGGTGGCCATCTTCGCGATCCAATGGAGCGCGTAGAGATTGGTCTTCATCGTCTTGTCGAAATCATAGGTCGACACGTCTTCCAGCGTCTCCCGATACTGTTGGCGCGCCGCGTTGATCACCAGAATGTCGACGCCGCCCAGCTCCGCCAGCGTGCGCTTCACCAACTCATTGCACCAGGACTGGTCCTTCACATCGCCAGCGAGGCCGACGGCCTTCCGACCTTCGCGGCGGATCAGGGCCAGGACCTCGTCGGCGTCAGACTGTTCCTCCGGGAGGTAAGCGATGGCGACATCAGCGCCTTCCCGCGCAAAGGCGATTGCGGCGGCGCGCCCGATTCCTGAATCGCCGCCCGTAATCAGTGCCCTGCGGCCCTCAAGCTTACCAGAGCCGACATAGCTGTCTTCGCCATGATCTGGGTGCGGGTCCATCTTTCCTGCCAGCCCCGGCATCCGTTGCGGCTGCGTCGGAAATGGCGGCTTCGGATATTGCGTGCGAGGATCCTGCATCTTGGGGCGTTCGGGCATGCGGAGAAACCTGTTCACGTCGAGAATGGGTGTGGCTGCCAACGCTTTGGGGAGAGAGGGGTTCCGGCAATATCGGGAAAACGATGCGGCCGGCGGTAGGTCGGCAACGTTCGGCCATCGCTACCAGGAACTGGAGCATGGCGGCCTCGCCAAGGTGACGGCGAGGAAGCCGCGCACTGTGGCCGGAGCCGCGGCCGAGGCAGCCTCGAAGGAGGATGCGGCATCGTCGAGTGACGATGCTTCGGAGAACCGTCGAAGCAAATCCCCTCGACCCGCGCTGTTGCCCGGCGCGCCGCCGATCCGCGAATGGCATGGCAAGACCCATAGCGTCACCGTCACCGATGCAGGCTTCAACTATGCGGGCAATAGCTACCGATCGCTGACCGAGATCGCCCGCGAGATCACCGGCACGCATTGGTCCGGCCCACGGTTCTTCGGTCTCGGTGCTGCGGGTCGGAAGGACGGGTCAGCACGATCCGATCATCGACGAGACGCTGTTCAACGCGGTCCAGCAAACTCTCGCCGCCAATCGCGTCGGCAGAATCGCGAGAGAGTGTCTTTCTCTCGGCTCGGATGGGACTCCCACTAAAAAATGGCGCGCTCCGTGGGTTCCCGAGATCCCCCGTTAAATTGGGGGGCCAATTTTGCGGTTCTGGAGCGGTGTTCGCAGTCGCTATCAGGGAAGATCGATTGTCGTTTGGCGGGATCGCGTTGTCGTTAGCCGGGATCGGACTGCACGTTGGCGGGATCCGCTTGCGTGATTACGGGATCGGATTGTCGGTTGTCGGTTCGGCATTTTCGTTATGCGGCGCCGCCTTGCCGCTAAGCGGGCATGGAATTGCCGCTTTGCGGCATCCGATTGTCGAATTCAAAAGGGACCTGGCGAGAACCCATACAATGCGCAAACAGACGCCCCTCTGGCGTCGAAGCTCTAGCCGATACCGAGGCCGCCAAC
The DNA here is from genome assembly GCF_026343945.1 of Kaistia algarum. Lineage (NCBI taxonomy): Bacteria > Pseudomonadati > Pseudomonadota > Alphaproteobacteria > Hyphomicrobiales > Kaistiaceae > Kaistia > Kaistia algarum. The sequence goes on along the minus strand of NZ_JAPKNJ010000005.1, from coordinate 188,265 downwards.
CTCAATGCCGGTCTTAGCGCCACGACAGATGTCAACGTTTCCGGCACACTCAACGTCGTCGGGAGCAATGCATCCGAGAGCAGATCCAGTTGAACTATGCTAGTTTTCGGTCGAAAGTCGCTACAAGGGACCAAACCGCAGAGGCGTATTGCCTCCGTCTGTGCTGACGCAACCCTTCACGAACGGCACCGGCGCAGCGTAGATTCATGTGCCCCCTTGCAACACGCGCCGCGCGACATTCAGGCTAGAAACCCGCTTCTCTAACCTCATGGGCCTATGCAGATCATCGATACCGAATCGAGCAAAGTAGGTCCAGCGCAGACCGCTGACCTACGCGCCAGCGGAGAGACGACAGTTTCAACTATTCTCGAGACCCGATCCGAGTCTGACGGCGGTGCCGGGTTCGCCAAGCGGGCGCGGTGGCGCAGGCGGCTCCGCGAGCTTTATGTCGGGACTGACACGCGGGCGACACGATTTCAGTGGGCCTTGGCCAGCATCGATTTGGTTATTATCGGGTTCTTTGTCCTAAGCCCCGTGCTTCAGGAATGGCGGGCCTTCCTTTGGGTAGATTATGCGATTGCGCTACTGCTCGCCGCCGACTTCTCGGCACGAGCGGCCGCCACCACCAATCTCGGGCGCTGGCTTCGGCAGCCGGTCGTGTGGGTCGATCTGGTCGTCCTCGCCACACTCCTGGCACCGCTATGGCTCGCCAATCTGGGCTTCCTGCGCATCCTCCGTCTTTGGTCCTTGTCTCAAAAGAGCCTGTTCTGGCGCTCGCTCCGACGGCACGGCTATCAGGAGTGGGAGGATGTTGGCCGCGCGGGGATCAACCTGGTTACCTGCCTTTTTGTCATCACCGGCTTCGTCTATACCGTTTTCGCTGGGCCTGGCTCCGGTATCGGTGGATGGATCGACGCCCTTTATTTCACAGTCGCCACGGTTACGACGACGGGGTTCGGCGATATTACGCTCCCGGGTACTGCCGGTAAGCTGACCTCGATCGTGACGATGATCGTTGGTATTTCGCTTTTTGTCCGGCTCGCCCAAGCCTTGTTCCGGCCCTACAAGGTATCCTTCCGCTGTCCGCAATGCGCACTGCTGCGTCACGAGCCAGACGCCGTCCACTGCAAGGCTTGCGGGCATCTCCTCGCTATCCCCGACTCCGGCGGCGGATGATCGGCTGCCAACCTGCACGCCTCAGGGACGGTTCGGGATGCTGAGCCCAGTCCGGTTTGATGCCTAGGATCCAGCGACGGGATTGGCAGCCAGTATCGACGGTCCCGGCCTGCTGCCAGGGGGAAACCGTGGAACGTCCGGCGGCTTCGAACGTTTGGGACGCGTAGCCTTGAGCGTCGAGCCTCCCGCTGCCTCGAATGGCTATACGTAAGGCGTCACGCCAAATGAATGGCACGTTCACAATGTACCGCATTCTCCTTTCGCTTCTGACTGCTCTTCTCGGTTTGGCGCTGCTCGTCGGCGGCATCTGGCTCGCTGCAGTAGGCGGCTCGTGGTTTTTCATCCTCCTGGGGGCGCTCGTACTGGCATCGGCATGGATGCTGTTCAATCGACGACCGGAGGGGCTGGCGCTCTACGGTTTGACGTTGCTGCTCACTCTGGGTTGGGCAATCTACGAGGTCGGTTTCGACTGGTGGGCGCTATCGGCTCGAGGCAGCCTGCTGGTCGCCTTCGGCGTCCTGTTGCTGATGCCGCCAATGGTCTGGTCGCTACATCGGGGCGGCCACCGCCGGGCACGATACGGCACATCGAGCGGCGTTCTAACCTTGTCGATTCTGGTTGCAATTGTCGTCGCCGTCTATTCGATGTTCCAAAGTCCGCATGACCAGCCAGGAGCCTTTTCCAGTCAGGAAATGGCCTCGACGCGACCGGTCGATAGCGGCATCCCGGATGGCGAGTGGCGCGCCTATGGACGCACAGAGGCCGGGCGCCGCTATTCGCCGCTCGACCAGATTACTCCCGTCAATGTGGACAAGCTCGCGGTTGCTTGGACCTATCATACCGGCGATATCCGCGGTCCCAACGATCCGGGAGAGGCCACCTATGAAGTCACGCCATTGATGATCGACGGCACCGTCTATATCTGCACGCCGCACAGCCTCGTCATCGCGCTCGACGCTGTTTCCGGCGCGGAGAAATGGCGCTTCGATCCGCAGCTGAAACAGACGACCAAGCAGACGACCCAACATCTGACCTGCCGGGGCGTGTCTTATTACGGCGGAAGTGCAGCCCTCGCGACAGCCTCTCCCGCACTGCCGCCCGGACCGGGGGCGCCGCAGGCCCCTGATGACCATCGGATCGCAGAGAGCGCGGCCGAGGTCACGACCGAGGCGGCCGGCGTGCCGCAGAATGTCGTCACCGGCCAGGCCAAGCCCGGTGCGGTCAATCCGGTCGTCGATCACGAGGACGTCGCGGCGCAGGCCGCTATCGATCCTTCCTGCGTGAAGCGCCTGTTCGTGCCGACATCGGATGGCCGCCTGATCTCACTGAGCGCAGAGACGGGCAAGATCTGCCCCGGCTTCGGTGGTGACGACGGTACGATCAATCTGTGGGCGAACATGCCGAATGTGACGCCTGGGTCAGTCTATTCGACTTCGCCCCCGGTCGTGACCGACGAACTGGTGATCGTCGGTGGCGCGGTGAACGACAACGTCTCCACCACCTCACCGTCGGGCGTGATCCGGGCCTACGACGTCAACACTGGCGATCTCCTCTGGAACTTCGATTCTAAGAACCCGGATGCGACGACGCCGATCGCCAATGGCCAGACCTATACCGCGAACGCGCCGAATTCCTGGAGCGTTTCCAGTTATGATCCGAAGCTTGGCCTGATCTACCTGCCGATGGGCAACCAGTCGCCCGATCAATATGGCGTCGGGCGCAGCGCAAGCGTCGAGAAGTATTCTTCGTCCATCCTGGCGCTCGACGTGAAGACCGGCAAGCCGGCCTGGGTTTTCCAGACCGTCCACCACGACCTCTGGGACATGGACGTCCCAGCGCAGCCGAGCCTGGTCGATCTGACCATTGGAGGAAAAGATGTTCCGGCCCTCGTGGCTCCTACCAAGCAGGGCGAGATCTTCGTGCTCAATCGCAAGACTGGCGAGCCCGTCCTGCCAGTGACCGAAGAGCCGGCACCGTCCGGTGCTGTCAAGGGGGACACCACAGCTCCGACGCAACCGGTCTCGACGATCTCGTTCAAGCCTGAGCCTCTGAAGGAAAAGGATATGTGGGGTGCGACACCCCTCGACGAACTCGCCTGCCGGATCGAATTCCGTTCCCTCGACTACGAGGGGCGCTTTACGCCGCCGACAGAGAAGGGCTCGATGATTTATCCCGGCAATTTTGGTGCCTTCAACTGGGGCGCCGTCGCGGTCGATCCAAACCGCGAGGTGTTGTTCGGTATGCCGGTCTATCTCGCCTTCACCTCCAAGATGGTGCCGCGTCCCAACAAGACCGATCGTGTTGTCACCAAGCCCGGGGAGGACGTGTTCAATGAGAATTTCGGTGCGCCGTTCGCTGCCAAGATGAGCGCATTCCTCTCGCCGATCGGCCTGCCATGCCAAGCACCCCCCTGGGGTTACGTCGCCGGCGTCGACCTCACGACCGGCAAGACGGTTTACAAGCACGTCAACGGCACTGTGCGTGACCTCTCGCCGATCCCATTGCCGTTCAAGATGGGTGTGCCAGGCATCGGCGGCCCGATCATCACAAAGGGCGGCGTGGCCTTCCTGAGCGGTACGCTCGACGACTATGTGCGCGGCTATGACCTGAAGACGGGCGCAGAACTGTGGCGCGCCCGGCTGCCGGCCGGGGGCCAGGCGACGCCTTCGACTTATAAAGGCGCAGACGGACGGCAGTATCTCGTCGTAGTGGCGGGCGGTCATGGCTCGACGGGCACTGAGGCGGGTGATGCCATCATCGCCTATGCTCTACCAAAGAGCGGCTAGAGTAGACGCGGCCGTTTTTGCCGTTACAGCGACGCTGCAGGGGATATCGTGAAGGCAAGACTGCGGCAGTTTCTGGCGTCCCTATCCGACACCTTCTGGCTCGTTCCCGCCGCCATGACATGCGGCGGGATAGGGCTGGCCCTCGTACTGATCGCCATTGATCGCAGCGGCGCGCTGCCTGCATGGTTGCTCGACAATGCCTGGCTCTATAACGGCGGCGGAACGGGCGCGCGAACCCTCCTGGGTGCGGTGGCATCCTCGTCCATCGGCGTCGCCAGTACCGTTTTCTCCATCACCATCGCCGCTCTCTCGTTGGCAGCCGGACAGATGGGCCCCCGCTTGCTACGGAACTTCACCAAGGATCGCGGCAACCAGATCACGCTCGGTGCCTTTCTCGGCACTTTTTCCTACGCGCTGATGGTCCTGCGGACCGTGCGGACCCAGGATGAAGGGGTGTTCGTCCCGCATCTGTCGTTGACCGTCGGTATTCTCCTCGCCTTTGTCTGCGTCGCCACGCTGATCTATTTCGTCGGCCACATGGCCGGGCGCATCAATGTCGACACCGTGATCGCGCTCGTCAGCCAGGACGTGACGGCGGCTTTCCAGCGCATCGCCGAAAAGGAGCAGCAGCCGGCTGCCCCGCCGCTCTCGTTCTGGCAGGATGCGGTGGTGGTTCGCGACGGTCGCCGCGGCTATCTCCAGCAGTTGGACGACGCCGGACTGGCACAATGGGCGATCGACAAGGGCACGGCGCTGCGCCTGCTGGTCCGGCCGGGCGACTACGTCTTTCCCGGTGGCCCGATCGCCCTCATGGTGCCGCCGGTTGACGGCGGCGAGGACGCGATCCGAGCGGCTACCGCGCTGGCCGTCAAGCGCGACAGCTCCGCCGACATTGAGTATGCGATACGCCAACTCGTCGAAGTCGCGGTCCGGGCGCTGTCTCCGGGCATCAACGATCCCTATACGGCGGTTAGCGTCATCGACAGGCTTGGCGCAGCGCTGTGTGAACTGGCGCCGCTCCATCTTCCGAGCGGGGTGATCCTGCATGAGGATCGTCCCGTCCTCGTCGTGCCGAGCGTCGACTATGACGGTCTCGTCGATGCCATGTTCCACATGATCCGCCAGAGCGGGACCGGGCAGGTCTCCGTGTTGGTGCGCGCAATCGATGTGCTGACCGCCGTCGCCGGTTGCGATCATGATCCAGCGCGCCGCGCGACGTTGCGCCGGCATGCCGACCTCGTCCGGGCGGATGCGGAGCGCGAGGTCGCCAACCCGTCCGACCTTGCAGACATCGTCGGCCGCCATCGCAGTTTCATGGCGATGATCGAGCAGGCGCCTTTCGGCAGCCTCGGCGTGGTCGACGGCCGCGACCGGATCTAGACGCCGCTCTTGCGAGCCAGCACGGTGCGGCGGGCGACCCAGCCGAGCGTCGAGCCCTGGACGATGACGGAGAACAGGACCGCGGCATAGGTCGCGGCGAGGATCCACGGCCGTGCCTCTCCCTCGGGTATCGATAGCGCCAGCGCGATCGAGATGCCGCCGCGAATTCCGGCCCAGGTCAGGAACGCCACATTCCCGCGCGACATGATCCGGCTGGCCAGCGGTGCCAGCGTTGGCAAGCCGACAGCGATGAAACGCGCCGCGACGACGATGGGAATAGCGATGGCAGCCAGCAGCAGGGCCCGCGGCTCGAAGCGCAGGATCAGCACCTCCAGTCCGATCAGGAGGAACAGCAGAGAGTTCAAGACCTCGTCGATGAGGGTCCAAAGACCGAAGACATAGGTCTGGGTCCGGTCGCTCATTGCATCGAGCGGGCCGCGATATCCGATCAGGAGGCCAGCCGCGACGACGGACAACGGTCCGCTGACATGGATGCGCCGTGCGAGGGCATAGGTTGCCGTGACGAGCGCGAGCGTGATGAGCACCTCGATCGAATAGTCGTCGATCAGTCGCATCGCCCGATAGGCGAGATATCCCGTCGCGATACCGAGCAGGAGACCGCCGCCTGCCTCTGCCACCAGCAACTCGGTAACACCCAACCACGACGTCTCTTCGCCACCCTGGCCCGTCGCGAAGGCGAGCAGGATCGTGAAGATGACGATGCCGACGCCATCGTTGAACAGCGCCTCGCCCTTCATCTCGACCTCGAGGCTGGGCGGAACCTTTACCGTTTTGAGCGTACTCATCACCGCGACTGGGTCCGTCGGACTGATCAGCGCGCCGAACACCAGCGCCCAGGGAAGCGTCAACGGCTGCCCGAACAGGCGCGCGGCCTGCCACATCAGGAAGCCGACAATGAAGGTCGACACCACGGTCGCAAAGGTCGCGAGTATGATGACCGGAACGGCCCGGCTGGCCAGCGTCTTGAGATCGACGTGCAGCGCACCGGCGAACAGCAGGAAAGCCAGCATCCCCTCCATCACCACTGCGGTGAAGTCTATATGCAGCAGCGCCTGGGTCAGCGGTTCGAAGAGATGCTGGCTTGGATAGAGAATGTCGATCGCCACCAGGATAAACGACGCGGAGACACTCATCGTCAGCAGGCCGACGCTACGCGACATCGGCAGGAATTTGTGATTGATCCAGCCAAGACCGGCAGAGAGTGTCAATAGCAGCGCCGTAAGTTCGAAGATGGACAGCAAGGTTGACTCCTTTGCAGCTACCGATCACGTGCGATAGCACCCCCGGTCACTGCCTCAGTCGTCGTGGCGCTTCCGTGAAGAACTTGGCCCATAGCGCATCCCTCGATTCCTCCGTCGAAAGTGAACCATTAAAGTCCGGGATCAAACATCTAGTGTTTTTCAGGCCGGCTCTCTGGCGCCAACGGCGCAGTCAAATCTGCACCATGGGCGAGTAGCGCGGTTCGATCCGCGGCGCCTAGAGCGCCAGCGAACGCCGGGTGGCCTCGATGGATGCGGGGGTTGTCCCGGAGGGACGGTACTCGAGGCCGGCCGTGCCTGCATAACCGTTGGCCAACAGATATTGAAGTCCGCCTTTGAGATCGAGGCCGGCGCTGCCCGGCTCGCCGCGACCCGGGTGATCGGCAAGATGGATATGGAGAATGCGGTCGACGCGGTCCGCCAGCACGACCTCGGGTCGTTCGCCCATCACCATGGAATGATAGAGATCGTAGAGCAGTCCGATTTCAGACCGACCGACCTCGTCGACGATGTCGAGACCTTCGGTCGTCGAGTCCAGGAAATAGCCGGCATGATCGACCAGCGTGTTCAACGGTTCAAGAGCAAGCCGGACGCCGCTGCCTGAGAGAACGGCGGCCGCGCGCTTCAGCACTGTGACCAGGGCGGTGCGCTGCGCCTCGCGGGATCGTCCGGGGAGGTCGTCGCCCGCCTGCGCGATCAGGATCGCTGTGCCGAGCCGTTGCGCGACGGCGATCGTATCGACGAGCCCTGCGAGGAAAGGCTCATGCATGGCCGGATCGGTGAGGGACAGCATCGGCTCGGCGACGATACCGGCGAGCCCCATCCCCGTCTCGTTCTTGGCCGTCTCGATCGCGTCGAGGTTCTTATCGGTCCAGCGCCAGAACTCGAACGCCTCGAACCCGGCCGCGTGAGCGAGACGGATACGCTCCGCCGGATCGGAGCTTTCCTTGACGAAGAGCATCTCGATGCAGGCCGAATAGCGCAGGCTGGACCCCTTCATTTCGAAGTGCCACCGAGCAGGCCGCGGACGAAGGCCTTCTGGAAACAGAGGAAGGCAACGAGCATCGGCAGGATCGAGATCAACGTCGAAGCCATGAGCGGACCGTACTGGACCTGGATGGAGCCCACGAAGCTGTTCAGCTTGGCGGTGACCGGCATCGTGTCGTTGCTGTTGGTGAGCGTTACCGCGAAAAGCAGATCGTTCCACACCGACCGGCTCTGCACGATGGCCAGCGCCGCGAGGCCGGAAGCCGAAGCCGGCAGCAGGATCCTGAAGAAATATCCCGCAGGACCGCAACCATCGATCTGCGCTGCCTCATACATCGAACGGGGAACCGTTGCGAAGAAGTTGCGCATGAAGAAGGTGCAGATCGGCACGCCATAGGCGACATGAACCAGCCAGAGACCCGGGATCGTGTTGTAGAGGCCGATCGTCCGCATCACGAAGAAAAGCGGTATCTGGACGATCTGGTAGGGCACGAACATGCCGGTCAGCAGGAAGAAGTAGATGAAGCGGCTGCGCTTGACGGACATCTGCGACAGTGGAAAGGCCGCGACGCAACCAACGAATACCGACAGGATGACGGCCGGAATCGTGATTGCTAGGCTATTGAACAGGCTGCGGCTCAGTTGCGCCCAACCGATCGCATAGTTCTCGACATAAGGCCGCGCCGGCAAGGACAGGACGGTCGCGATCTCGACCGGACTCTTCAATGAGCCGAGCAGGGCGACCCCGAGCGGCAGGAGAAAGAGGAACGCGGCGAGCAGAACAGCGCCGTAGCGCAGCGCCCGGAGCGGCCGGATGGCGGGAAGGACAAGCATGCTCATTCGCCGCGATCCTCCACCCGGCCAGCAATATAGATGATGTAGGGGAAGATCAGCACGGCCGCGAGGGCAAGCTGGCAGACGCCGATAGCGCTGGCGAGCCCCATCTGGAAACGCCCGAACGCAACGTCGTAGAGCTGCGTCGCCAGGACTTCGGAGGCGCGTGCCGGCCCGCCCCCAGTCATCGACCAGACGATGTCGAAGACGCGCATTGCGTCGATGCCGAACAGCCCGACGACAAGGATCGTCGAGGGCCAGAGCAACGGGACCTCGATCCGCCAGAAAATCGACCAGGGAGACGCACCGTCGAGCCGCGCCGCTTCGACATATTCCACCGGTATGCCGCGCAGGCCTGAGAGAAAGATGATGAAGGCGAAGCCCGTCATCCACCAGAGCGCCGCAGCCATCACCGAGAAATTGACGATGCCCGGATTGCCGAGCCAGTTCTGCGTGAGGAAAGTCAGGTTGACGGCCGTCAGCGTGGCGTTGACGAGACCTCCCGAAGGCAGATAGAGCCAACGCCAGATCGCCGACACCGCGACCGGCGTGATCACATAGGGAATGAAGAAGATTACCTTGAACACACCCTCGCCCTTGAGCTTGCCGTCGATGAGCAGGGCGAGGCCCAGGCCGAGCAGCGTTGGCACGGTCAGGTAGAATATTAGCCAGCGTATGTTGTTGAACACCGCGTGAAAGAAGCGCTCCTGGGAGAATAACGTCGCGTAGTTGGCGAAGCCGACAAATCGGCTGGTCGGTGAAATGCCGTCCCAGGCGCGAAGCGAGATCGCGAACGTGTAGATGACCGGGTAGATATAGGAAACGATGAAGAGGATGACGGGTCCCACCAGGAACAGCGCGTAGGTCAGGTTGCGCTGGCGGGACCAGCTTGAGCGGCGGCCGGCTTTGAGCGTCATGTCGGTCCTCGCTTCACCTCAACGGCGCCGGTATCGACCGGCGAGAAAGTGGCCAAGTCCGCCGCTTTGTAGCGGCGGACGGATGCGTGATTGGTGCAGGCTGCGGCCTACCAGGCGACGAACTTGCCGTCTTCCTTGGCCTGCTTCCGCAGCGTTTCAATCGAGGTCAGCATCGTGTCGAGGGCTTCGGGGCTCGGATTCTGGGCGTAGCCTTCCAGCTGCGTGCCGAATTCCACCGACAGGTCGGGCGGCAGCAGGAAGTAGAGGTTCGGGAGGATGAGGTTCTTCTCGCCCGCTTCCTTCAGCTCCACCGCCGTTTTCTTGCCGATATAGTCATAGACGGTATCCGGGGTCTGCAGATTGGCGGCGACCGATCCCTTGTGCTCGTTGAACGCGGCCTGGCCGGCCGTACCCGCTGCAGCGCGCAGGAAATCCTTGCCGGCCGCCGTGGCTTCGGGAGAGGCTCCCGCCGTCAGGGCCACGACGTCGACCTGGATGATCGCCGCGCCGCCGGTGCCCGGAGCCGGGAAGAAGTCGTAGTCCTCGCCGGGCTTCATGCCCTTTTCCTTCAGGTAGGCCGACGTCCAGTCGCCGTTCATGTACATGCCGACCTTGCCCTGCGCGAACTGGTCGGCGGTCTCGGTCCATTTGTAGCCCGTCCAGTTCGCCATGTAGTTCTTGGCGAAGCTGTTGGTGAAGAGCTCCATGGCCTTGCGCATTTCAGGAGAGTCGAAGGCCATCTCGCCGCTGGCGAGCTTGAAATAGCCGTCGATGCCGATGGTGGTGACCAGCGGCCCATAGAAATTGTAGAGGGTCCAGGCCGGTCCGCCGGCATTGCCGAGCGCCTCATATCCGGCACCCTTGATCTTGGCGGCGGCCGCGTCGAACTCCTCCCACGTCGTGGGCGGCGTCAGGCCGAGTTCGGCGAAGATCTTCTTGTTGTAGAAGACGTTGCTGATGACGGCCATGTTGACGGGAATGCCGTAGGGCTTGCCGTCGAATTTCAGGGCGCGCTGCAGGCCGGGCGGGAACACGTCGTCACCCTTGGCCTCGGCCCAGACGTCCTCGATCGAGGCCAGACGGCCGCCATCGACAAAGCTCTTCAGGTCAAGGCCCATGCCGCTCTGATAGGCGACGGGGGGATTGCCGCCGAGGAACGCAAGCTGAAGCGCCTGCCGCATCTCGGCGTTGTTGCCCGTGACAATCTTGTGCTTGATCGGCGAATTCGGAAATTCCTTGTTCGATTCAGCGATCAGCGCATCGATGGCGGCCTGCTCGGAGCCGGCGCCCCAATAGGTCCAGATTTCATTGACTTCGGTGGCCCTTGCCACCGGCGCCAGGACCATCGCGGCCACCATCAGGGCGGCGGCCCGCTTCATTATTCGCAACTTCATTGTCCTGCTTCCCTCTGAACAGCCGGGGCGGATGCCGGCACATGGTCCATCGTTACGCCAGGCGATGATTTCGCCGGTCGTTCAAGCGCCCGGTTCCCGAGCCTCTTTTTTCTTATATTCAAACAAAAACTAGCGATGTCTTCAGGGAAATGTCAATGGGTTGAAACGGCTGACCATGATCGCTCGCCCCTCACCGAGCGGCAACTGATGTATAATAAACCAGTCAAGGCAGGATTCCTGGCAAGACTGCCTAAATCTGTATCAAAATGGAACAAACGTGGCATATATCAGCCTGATTCGCGCCCTTCATTTCGCCACAGCCAGGACCGCTACCTCGATGGTTCGATCCAGCGCTTGACGCCCAAAACATTCGACTCGTACAATTAGTTTGACACTCCATCTTAAAGGCGGACAACGCAGCCATGCATCCTTCCTATGTCCGCCAGTTGCACGCTTCGCAGATTTTTCATGCGCTCCGAGTGCGTCCGGGAATTTCGCAGCGTGAACTCTGCGAGCTGACAGGCTGCGACAAGTCCACGGTCTCCGTCATCATCAAGCGTTTTGAAGAGCTTGAACTGGTCGAGCGCTTCCAGGGCCAGTCCGAGGGCCAGCGCGGAAGGCCTTTGGAAAAGCTGCGGCTTTCCGAGCATCAAGGCCTTCTGGTCGGCGTCCATCTGGAGCTCGGCGTGTTGCGCACGGTAGCGTCGACCATCGGCGGCAAGCCGCTGGACCGGTTTGACGCGCCGCTGCCGGCGCACCCGACAGAACTGGCAGCTTCGGTCCGCCAGTCGATCGCCACGCTCTGCGCCAAGATCGACCGATCCCCCGAGGAAATCCGTGGCGTCGGCGTCTGCCTCCCTGGCCTTGTCCGCTCGGGGGGGCGGCTCGCGCATTCGCCGCAGCTTCACTGGACCGACGTTCCGATACAGGACCTGCTCCGCGAAAGCGTCAGCGCCCCGATCTATGTCGACAACGACACCAATGCTGCGGCTCTTGCCGAGCACATGTTCGGCGCTTGTACCGAGCTGGACGATTTCGTGATGTTGCAAGGCGGATCGGGCATTGGCGGCGGCATGTTCCTCAATGGCCGGCTTTATCGCGGCAAGAACGGGTATGCCGCCGAACTTGGCCATATCAAAGTGGTCAAGGATGGCCGCATCTGCAGTTGTGGCTCGATGGGCTGCGTCTCGGCTTACATCTCGACCGGTCAGTTGGTGGAGCGGCTCACGCCCTACGATGCGGAGATCCGTTCGATCGAGGATCTGCGCTTCAAGGCCGAATCCGGCGACGCGACGGTGCTCGATATCCTGGAGGAAGCCGGCGAATTTCTCGGTGTCGCTGTTTCCGACATCATCAATTCGTTCAATCCACCAGCGATCGTTCTGGCCGGCACGCTTGCGGTGCTGGAGCCCTACTTCCGGCGCGGGCTACGCCGCTCCCTGCGGCAGAACACGATGCCGGTGACGCTGGAACAGGTGGAGATCACTGTTTCCACCCTCAGTGTCGATCCGATCCTGCGTGCCGGCGTCGCGCTGGCGCTCGAAGGCTTCACGAGCCTGGACAAGCCGGAGGCGACACCCTGGTGACGTCGGCCATCCCATTCCGATCAAAGGAACCCATTTCGATGAAGCGTATTGCCATCCTGGGCATTTCATACGAGGCCCTGCTGCGCTCCCCCGTGCCGACCGACACCATGGAGATCCATAGGGGTCAGGACATGCTGGAATCCGGGCTCTGGATGATCCGCGGCATGGATGAGCGCCTGTCAAAGGACGACGATGTCGCGATCGTGCCACTGCTCTGGGCGACGGCGTTGCCGGGCGGCGGCTTTACCAAGGCGGTCTATGATGCCGTGAAAGCCGAAACGGTCGCAATGGTCGAGGCGGCCCTGCCCCTTGACGGGCTCGTCTTCGCCAATCATGGCGCCATGGAAGTGCATGGTCTCGACCGCCACGCCGATACCGACTTCGTCGAGGCGGTGCGGGACGTGGTTGGCCCCGACGTGCCAATCGCCGTCGCGCTCGACCTGCACGGCCACATCTCTCCGCGCATGCTGGAAATCGTCGATGCCATAACCGCGCTCCGCACAGCGCCGCATCGGGACGACCACGAGACCGGCTATCGGGCCGCCGACCAGCTCATGAACATCCTGCGCACCGGCCGCAAGCCGAAGATCGCGGCCGTGCGGATTCCGATCCAGGTTCCCGGCGAACAGGCGGTGACGACCGCCTCGCCCGGGCGCGAGCTCTACGCCAGCCTGCCCGGCTATGATGCCCGCGACGGCCTGATCGAGGCCAACATCCTGGTCGGCTTCGCCTGGAACGACCGGCCGTGGATCGGCATGACGGCGATCGTGACCGCCGAGAGCGACCTCGATCTCGCCCGCTCGGCCGCCACGGAACTCGCGCAGGAGATCTGGAGCCGGCGCAAGGACTTCCAGCTTCGGATGGAGACGGCATCGACGCTCGAGGGTCTGAAGCGCGCCGCCGCCAGCGCCCTCACCCCCGTCTATGTCTCGGATTCAGGCGACAACACCACGGCAGGGGCGGCCGGCGACCTGACCACCGTACTCCAGGCGGCGCTCGATATTCCCGAACTCGATGACGTCGTCATCGCCGGCATCACCGCGCCCGCGATCGTCGCGGCCTGCCTCGCGGCGGGCGTCGGCGCGACGGTAACGCTGGATCTTGGGGCAGAGCATGTCTCGGCGCCGAAGACTCATCGTCCGGTGGAGGCGATTGTCGAAGCGGTCGGCGAGGCGCTGAAGCCCGATGGCTTTCAACCCTATCTCCGGCTCGGCGCCGCCTGGGCCAAGGTGCGGATCGGCGGCGTGCTCGTCACCTTCCACAGCGCCGCGATCGGCATCACCACGCCGGCGCATTTCAGTTTGATGGGCATCCATCCGACGCAGCACAAGGTCTATGTCGTCAAGCTCGGCTATCTGCATCCGCAGCTCGAGGATATCGCCGCCCGCCACATCCTTCTGATGAGCGATGGCGCCGCCAATCTTGACGTGACCCGGCTCGAATGGAGGCGCGTACCGCGTCCCTCTTACCCGCTCGATCCCGACGCAACATGGTCGGCAGAAGCCAATATTTTCACGACTCCGAACGGCAGATAAGAGGAAACGACATGGATATTAACCTTCGCTCCATCCAGATCCCGGATTTCGGAGTGCCGCTGGATCTGCCGCCGATACCGGCCGCCATTTATGAGGCGCGAGTCAAGGCGCTCTACGAGAAGGCGGGCGCCGACTGGGTCGTGGTTTATGCCGATCGCGAACATATCGCCAACATGGCCTTCCTGACCGGCTTCGAGCCGCGTTTCGAGGAAGCGCTGTTGCTGCTCGGGCCTTCCGAGCGTCGCATCCTCGTCGTTGGCAATGAAAGCCAGAGCTACGCGCCGCTCGCCGGCCTGCCCGGTATCGAGATCGTGCTCAGCCAGACGATGAGCCTTATGGGCCAGGACCGGTCGAGCCGGCCGAACCTCGCCGTGGTGCTTCAGGATATCGGCCTTCGCAAGGGCGACTGCATCGGGCTTGCCGGCTGGAAATATCTGGCTGCCGACGAGTGGGACGGCGAACTGCCGAGCTTCCAGGCCCCGGCCTTCATCGTAGACACGCTGCGCAAGGTCGCCGGCGATCCGGCGGCGGTGAGCGATGCGACGCCGATCCTGATGCATCCGGAGACCGGGCTTCGCGCCGTCGTCGACGTGCATCAGATCGCCGCCGGCGAATGGGGATCGGCGCGCGCCTCGGCCGCCGTCTGGCGGATCGTCAGCGGCGTCCGCGAGGGCGACAGCGAATATCTCGCCACCTCGCGCATGGGCTATGCCGGCGAAGCGCTGAGCTGCCACACCATGTTCGCCTCGGCGAGCGCCGGTGCCCCGGTCGTCGGCCTGCGCAGCCCGACGGGCCGCGTGATGAAGCTGGGCGATGGTGTCACGACGGCCGTCGGATATTGGGGCGGCCTTTCCTCGCGCGCCGGGCTGTTCTCGGCCGGCGACGACGGCTTCCTGGAGATTGCGAAGGCCTATTTCCGCGGCCTCATCACCTGGTACGAGACAGCCGAGATTGGTGTCGCCGGTGGCGATCTGTTCGATGCCGTAGTCAGCAAGCTGGCGGAGGGCTCTCTGGGCTCCGCGCTCAATCCCGGACATCTGGTCGGTTACGACGAATGGGTCAATTCGCCGGTGCGGCCTGGCTCGACCGAGCGCATTGCCTCCGGCATGCCTTTCCAGATCGACGTCATCCCCGTGCCGATGCCAGATAACTGGGCGCTCAACTGCGAAGATTCGGTAACCTTCGCTGACGAGGAACTTCGCGCCGAGTTGAAGGCGCTCTATCCCGAGGTGCATGCCAGAATCGAGGCTCGCCGCGCTTTTATGGCGGACGCCCTGGGCGTCACCGTCAAACCGTCGATCCTGCCGCTTTCCAACATTCCGCTCTGCTTACCCCCCTTCTGGCTGGCGTCGGACCAGTTGCTCGTCCGCGCGTGATTGGGCGGGGCGGCGCCTCTCCAGGTCGTCGCCCCAGCACCTCGCGGCGCTTGCCGCCTGACAATGTGCCGATCGACGGCCGTGTCTCGAGCTCCTTGCGGCACCGCGAGTTCGCCTTCGCTTCCGGCGAGATGTCGAAGGCCGAGAGAGCTGCTCGGTTTGTCTGAACAGATTGCGGGCTGTCGATAGTGGATTTCGGCCTTGGTTATGCCGCAGCCGGAATTGGCTGGAGCGCGTTGAAGTAGGCCTGATCGGGCGTCTGCCGTCCCAGGCTCTGATGGAGCCTCCGGCCGTTGTAGAAGGTCAGATACCGGCCGATCGAAGCGCGCGCGTCGGACACGCTGGCATAGGCGCGCAGATAGACCTCTTCGTATTTGACCGATTTCCAGAGGCGCTCGACGAAGACGTTGTCGCGCCAGGCGCCCTTGCCGTCCATGCTGATCTGGATGCCGGCGCCGATCATCGGGGCGGTGAACGCGCGGCTGGTGAACTGCGAGCCCTGGTCGGTGTTGAAGATATCCGGCGCGCCGAAGCGGGCCATCGCCTCCTCGACGGCTTCGATGCAGAAGGCGGTATCCATGGTGATCGAAAGCCGCCAGGCCAGAACCTTGCGGCTGAACCAGTCGACGACGGCCGCGAGATAGACGAAGCCGCGAGCCATCGGAATATAGGTGATGTCCATCGCCCAGACCTGATTGGGACGCGTCGCCGGCAGCTTCCGCAGCAGATAAGGGAAGATCTTGTGCCCAAGCGCCGGCTTCGAGGTGTTCGGCCGGCGATAGAGCGCCTCGATCCCCATCCGCTTCATCAGCGTGGCGACGTGAAGACGCCCGGTGACGTGACCTTCCGCCAACAGCAGGCCTTGCAACATGCGGCTGCCGGCGAAGGGGTATTCGAGATGCAACTCGTCGATCCGGCGCATCAAGGCCAGATCGGCCGCCGGAACCGGGCGCGGCAGATAGTAGACGCTGCCCCGGCTGATCCCGAGAGCCCGCGACTTCCGGCACGCCGTAGCCACGATCGCGCACTTGCTTGACGGCTTCTTCCTTAAATTCGGGGGTAAATCTCGGTGTACTCACGGGCTGCCTCCTATGCTCAAAGGATAGGCGGGGCCTGTCTACCGAACCAGAGGCAGTCCAATTAGCCTAACCGGGTGTCCATAGACCCGGCAGCAGGCCACTCAGAGTGAGCCTGTCGGCGCGGTGACGCCGTCGAAAAGCGGCGGGAGCTGATGGACGCCTGGGCGACGTATTGCTAATGAATCACGCAAACTTTCCAAACCGAATATCCGAGCGATTAGCGCGGGGATGGTCCCGGTGGCGTCGAAAATCAGGCTTTCAGGAAGCCGATAGTGCTCGACCTTAACGTCGAAAATTCAGCCACTATTTTCTTAGCCGCGCGCAACGCCAAAGCGCTGATCGTGCTCGTGGGATTGACGGCTGCGCCGGTCGGCATCGAGCTGCCGTCGACGATGAACAGGTTCGGCACGTCCCACGCCTGATGCCAGAGATTGACGACGGAGTCCGATGGATCGAAGCCCATGCGCGCGGTGCCGAGAAGGTGCCAGGTCGGCGGCTGATAGCCCTTCACCGGATCGTGGAAATCGTTGATGGTGATATCGAACCCATCTGCCGCGTGGCAGACTTCCACGGCCCGCTCGATGCCGAAGCGGATCAGGCGCTTGTCGTTCTCCCCCAGACGGTAGTCGACTTTCGCC
Source organism: Kaistia algarum (assembly GCF_026343945.1). NCBI lineage: Bacteria > Pseudomonadati > Pseudomonadota > Alphaproteobacteria > Hyphomicrobiales > Kaistiaceae > Kaistia > Kaistia algarum. Next base: position 171,297 of record NZ_JAPKNJ010000005.1, on the reverse strand, counting down.
GTCGGCAGTCCGCTGGAATCGACGAGATCGCTGGAGAGCGTCACGCGATTTTCCGGATCCGGCAGATCATCGCCGACCACGAGCACGGAGAAGCCGCGCGAGAAGCGCTTGCGGAACGTCTCGTGATGCGCCTCGCCCCAGGGTCCGCGATTGCCGCTATGGGCGCCTAGAGCTTGAAAGCCGGCTCCGTTATGGCGAACCGTGTGCAAGGTGAAGCCATTGACGAAACCGCGGCTCGTATCGGTCTCGGCAAACTCTTCGCTGATCTGGGCGCCGTTGATCACACCCATATGGCTGTCGAGCGCCTCGTCGACCCAGCAATCGACGATCGCCGCGCTGTGATGCATCAAATTGCGGCCGACCTGGCCGCTTGAATTGGCGAGGCCGTTCGGATGGCGGGCGTCCGAGGATAGAAGCAGCAGGCGCGGTGTGCCGATTCCGTTGCCGCAAAGCACGACGACATCAGCGGTCTGGCGATGGCGGGTGCTGGTCATGCGATCGACATAGACCGCGCCGGTGGCCCGGCCGCCGCGGCCTGTCTCGATCCGCTCAACGCGGGCATTGGGGATGAGGCGCACCCCGGCGGCCAACGCCTTCGGCATCAGCGACAGCGACACGTCATACATGGCGCCGGTCGGGCAGCCGCTCTGGCAGGCGCTGCAATTGTTGCAGGCCGGCCGGCCGTCGAAATCCTCGCCCAGGATGGCGACCGGCATGGGCCAACGATGCCAGCCCAGGCGATCGAATGCGCTTCCCGCCTTTTCGCTGAGCTTGCCGTGCGCCGGAGGCCTGACCTGAAACGGACCGCGCGGCGGGATGGCCGGATCGCCGACCATGCCACCGACGCCGATCATGGCGTCAGTCGCCTCATAGAATGGCTCGAGGTCCTCATAGGAAATCGGCCAGTCCGGCGCCAAGCCGTGCTCGACGCCCTTGCGGAAATCGCTCGGCCGGAAGCGCGGCCACACCGCGGTGTAGACGACCGTCGACCCGCCGACGCCGTTCCACATCAGCGTGTTTTCCGATTGCGTATCGATCGGATAGTCATTGGGGCGCTGGCGATTGTTGACCGTCGTCGACCAGTCGGTCACCCGCTGCCATTCCCAGTCGGAGTGCCAATGCGGCTTCTCGGCCGCCGGAAACCAGGGGCCCTGGTCGAGGCACACGACATCGAGGCCGGCTTCCGCCAGCGTCCTGGCGATCAGGGCGCCCGCCGCCCCGGCTCCCACGACCAGTACGTCGCAATGCGAGTTCATCGGCCGGCCTCCCCCAGGAACTCGAGCGCGCTGAGATCGACCCGCGCCACGGCGTCGGTCGCGACGAAATGGCCCCGCGGCACGTTCGGCGTGTCGATGGCGGGATCGAACGGCCGCATCGCATATCCCTCGGGCTGCGGCGCGGCATTGTATCGATGGCCGAGACTGCGGATCGCCTCGATCACGGCCGGCGCCTCGTAATAGGCATAGGTGAGGATGACGCGCGCCAGATCGAACATGGCCGGCGCTTCTTCCTCGAGACGCGCCGCGGCCGTCATCGGCGCCTCGAGCCCGTCGCGGGCCAGCAATTCCGATATGAGGGCCTCGACCGCTTGGTCGCCGCGATGCCGGCGCAGGCGCAGCGCCAGCACGCCCTGACTGCCGACGGCGGTCGCTGAGGGAAAGAGATCGTCACCGGGCAGCAAGGCGTCGCAGAAGCGCGCCAGCACTTCGGCACGTTCCGCCGCGGTTGGCGCCGCGGAGCTGGGTTCAGCCATGGGTTTCCTCCTCAGAGTGCCAGGATCGTTGGCTCGGTCCGCGTTCCCTTCACGATCGGGTTCACCAGCGGCAGGCCGAACAGCGGCGACTCCACCTTGCAGATGTCACCCGCCTGCAAGACCACCTCGCCGAAGCTGAGGATGCCGGCTCCGTAGAAATAGACATGGACGTCTCCGGCGCGCCGGAAGCCCGAATATTTGAAATGGTGCCGCTCCAGGTTCGAAATGGAGTGGCTCATATTGGCTTCGCCCGACAGGAAGGGCGATGACCAGACGGCCTGATCCTGGCGGAGGATGCTGACGCGGCCGTGCACGTCCTGCGGCAGTTCGCCGACAAGCAGTTCCGGTCCAAACGAACATTGCCTCAGCTTGGAATGGGCGAGGTAGAGGTAGTTGCGACGTTCCATGACATGGTCGGAATATTCATTGCCGAGCGCATAGCCGACACGGAGGACCGTGCCGTCATCGGCGATGACATATAGGCCGACGATCTCGGCCTCCTCGCCGCCATCCTCCGCATAGTCCGGCTGTTCGATCGGCGCGCCCGGCGGAACCATCCAGTCGCCGTCGCCCTTATAGGCCCATTCCGGCTGCACGCCGATCTCGCCCGGTGCCGGCTTGCCGCCTTCGACGCCGAGCTTGAACATCTTCATGCTGTCGCTGAGCGTTTCCGCCTGCATCTTCGCGTGCATGGCGTCGCGCTGCTGGGCGCTGCCGAGATGGGTGAGGCCGGTGATGCCGATCGTCACGCGGGAGGGTTCGGGATGATCGAGCGGCAGCAGCAGGCGCCTTTCCCGATGCAGTGTCTCGACGTCGACTTCTTCCACCCTCAACCGGTCCCGGACGTGTTCGGCCAGGGATTGACCGGCGCTATGAGCGTCCAACGCCAGACCGCGCACCGATTCCGCCGCCACCGCGCGATAGGATTTCGCGCCGTCCACCAGGGCCGCGACACGGCGCTCGTCCCCCGTGCCCAAGAACTGTACGAGGCGCATTCTTCCTCCCAGGATCGGTGCGATTGGTTTCACACACTTCCAATATAATATGAGTAATGTACCATTCTCGCCAATCGCAGGAAAGGGAGGTTGCAGTGAAAGCCACGGACAGGCGCTCGCTCGGGAAGAGCGGAATCGAAACGACGTTGCTCGGCCTTGGCGGCGCCCCGCTCGGGGATCTCTACGAGGTCATACCGGAATCGCGAGCCGCCGAGACGATCGAGACTGCCTACCGGCTCGGCGCGCGGCTGTTCGATACTGCGCCGCTCTACGGCATGGGCGTTTCCGAGCATCGGTTCGGCGCCGTGCTGCGCCAGAAGCCGCATGAGCGGGACGATTTCGTCATGTGCACCAAGGTCGGCCGCTATCTCGTCCCGCAGGACCGGAGTTCGGTCGATCGAAGCGTCTTCAAGGGCGGTCTCGATTTCCGGCTGGTCGCCGATTACAGCTATGACGGCACGATGCGGGCGATCGACCAGAGCTTCCAGCGCCTCGGCATGAACCGCATCGACGTCGCCCATATCCACGATGTCGATGTCCAGACCTGGGGCGAGGAAGGGTACCGGCAGCGCTTCAAGGAGGCGAGCGACGGCGCGTTCCGGGCGCTGGCCGAGCTGCGCTCGCAGGGCGTGATCAAGGCCGTCGGCGTCGGCGTCAACGAGATCGGGCCGCTGCTCGATTTCGCGGCGGCCGGCGATTATGACTGCTTCATGCTGGCCGGGCGCTATACGCTGCTGCAACCGCAGGCGCTCGACGAGTTGTTGCCGCTCTGCGAGAGCCGCGGCATCGGCGTTCTCACGGCGGGACCCTATAATTCGGGGATCCTGGCCACCGGGGCGCGCCCGGGCGCGATGTACAATTACAAGCCCGCGCCGCAGCCGATCCTCGACCGCGTCGCGCAGATCGAGGCCGTCGCGGCGCGGCATGGCGTGCCGCTGGCGGCTGCCGCGATCCAGTTTCCGCTGGCCCATCCGGCGGTCAGCGCCATGGTGCCGGGAGCGGTGCGGCCGAGCGAGGTCGAGGCGAATGTCGCCCTGATCGAACATCCGATACCGGGAGATTTCTGGGCGGAGCTGAAGCACGAAAACCTACTGCGCGCCGACGCGCCGACGCCCTGAGGCGGGAAAAGGAAGCCCCGCGCGAGGCGGGGCTTCCAGTATCGGGAACGGGCCTCGATCAGCCGTTCATGACTTCGTCGACCGCCGTATTGGCGTCGTTCATTCCCGTGTCGACATCCTTCGAGCCGGTCAGGATGTTGACCAGTTCGACCGAAAGCGCATCGACGACCTGCGGGAACTTCGGATCGGAGAACGGCACCCGTTCGGGCTGGACGCTGGCGAGGCTCTTCGATACCTGCGCCGCCGTGTTGCCCGGGAAGAACTTGGTGAAGTCCTCGTCGGCCCACACCGAAGCGCGCGCCACCGGCGACCCGGTCTTGCGGCCGACCTGCATCGACACTTCCGGCGAGGTCGCCCAGGCGATGAACAGCGAGGCCGCGTCGGGGTTCTTGCTCTTGGCGGGCATGCCGATCAGCCAGAACCAGTAGTTCGGCGCCGGCGCGTTGCTGCCGGAGGACGGCCACGCATAGGCGCCGACCGTGTCGGCCACCTTGCTCGTGCTCTTGTCCAGCGTCACCGCCAGCAGGCCGCTCGCGTCGGTCCAGAGGGCAGCCTTGCCTTCCTTGAACACGGCCGAAGCTTCCAGCCACGACATGTTGGCCGTACCCTGCGGGCCGTTCTGCTTGAGCAGCTTGTTCAGATAGGTGTCGGCCGCCATCTTGCTGGCGTCGCTGCCGAGGGCCGACTTGCCGTCCTTGAAGAAATCGCCGCCCTGGGTGAGGAGATAGCCGGTCCAGACCCAGACGATGTCGAGGCCGCGACGGCCGCGACCGACGATGCCCGAGACGCCATCCTTGTTGAGGGCGGATGCGGCGCTGACCAACTGGTCCATCGTCTCGATCGGGCCGATCCCGGCCTTTTCCAGAAGATCGGTGCGATACATGACGACTTCGCATTCGGTGCTGATCGGCAGCGCCATCAGCTTGTTCTGCATCGTGCCGGCAGCGCGGCCCGACGCGAAGACGTCGTCCATATTGTACCAGCTCGAATCGATGATGGCGTTGCTGCCGATGATGTCGCCGAGAGGCGCGAGCCAGCCGGCGGACATGTACTGCCCGGCCTGAAGATTGCCGACCATGAGCGCGTCGTAATTGCTGGTGCCGGCCGAGAGTTCGACGGCGGCCTTCTGGTAGTAGTTATCCTCGGTAAGGATATCGAGCGTGACCGTCATGCCCGTCAGCGCCTCGAATTCGGCGATGCGCGACTTGATGGCGTCGGTCCACCAATGGTTCACCAGAAGCAGGCGCAGGTTGGTGCCCGAGAACTTCTTCCAGTCCGCGGCATTGGACTGTGCGAAGGCGCGTCCGAAGGCGCCCAGTCCGAGTGCGGCGCCGAGGCCGCCGACGACCTGCCGGCGGTTCGGCATCATGAAATTCGACTGGTTCTTCTTGTTCATTGCGGTTTCCTCCATGTTGATACTGTCTCCTCCGTGTCGATCGTCCTGCCCGGTCCGACAAACCCTCCCTAGATCTGCGCGGGCGGCAGTGGCGCTTCTCCCATCATCATCGATACCGCCTTGTCGGCGATCGCCATGGTCGGCGCGTTGGTGTTCGAACTCAGGATGTTCGGCATGATCGACGCGTCGAAGATCCTCAGCGACTGGACGCCCTTGACCTTCAGTTCCGGCGTCACGACCGACATGGGGTTGGATTCGAGGCCCATCGCGCAGGTTCCGACTGGGTGGTAGTTGGTCTTGACCGTGCGGCGGCAGAAGGCTGCGAGTTCGTCATCCGTCTGGATGTCGGGACCCGGCAGAACCTCCTGCGAAATCGTATCCTTCATCGGACGGCTGGCCAGGATCTCGCGGGCGTAGCGGATCGCGGCGATCTCCGTCGCCAAATCGTCGGGGTGACCGAGGAAGTTCGGGTTGATGACGACGTTGTCCAGAGGGTTCGCCGACTTCAGCTTGAGATTGCCGCGCGCCTTGGGCCGCATCAGGCATAGGGTGAACGTCACGCCATGGCCGGGCTTGGCGTCGAACACGTCGCGGTCGAGATAGATCATCGCGACGCAGTAGATCTTGACCGTCGTGTCGCTGTCGCGGGTGATTGGGTTGACGAAGGCGCAGGTCTCCGCGCCGTTCGAGGCGACGGGACCGCTGTTGAACAACAGGTATTGCACCCCGTTGACCAACATTTTGAGGCCGCGTTCCTCGCCGAAATAGCCATAGGCGCCGTTCGTATAGGCGCTGACCGGAACCTCGTGATGGTCCTGCAGGTTCTGGCCGACTCCCGGGAGATCGACCCTGACCTTGATGCCGTGCTTTTCGAGTTCGGCGGCCGGGCCGATGCCCGAGAGCATCAGCATCTTCGGCGACACATAGGAGCCCGAGCAGAGGATCACTTCCTGTCCCGCGCGCGCCTGATGAACCTGGCCCTTATGGGCGTATTCGACGCCGACGACCTTGTCGCCCTCGAACAGGAGCCGGGTCACCTTGGCGCCCGTCTTCAGCGAGAAATTCTTGTTCTTCCGGATCGGATCGAGGAAGGCGACCGAGGCGCTGCAGCGCTTGCCGTGGTCGGTCGTCAGCTGCATGAAGCCGGCGCCATACTGCGTGCCGGCATTGAAGTCGTTCGTGTAGGGCACGCCCATGCCCTGCATCGTCTTCAGGAATACATGGGCCATGTCGCAGATATATTTGTGGTCCGAGACCTTCAGCGGGCCGTCAATGCCGTGCGCCGGGCCGTTCAGCCGCTCATTGCCTTCGAGGCGGGTGTAATAGGGAAGCATATGCTCCCACGACCAGCCGGCATTGTTGCCGACCGCGGCATCCCATTCGGCATATTCCGACGGCTTGCCGCGCATGTAGATCATCGCATTCACGGAACTGCCGCCGCCAAGGACATTGGCCTGCGGCACCTTGGAGGTGCGACCGCCGAGGGCCGGCTGCGGCTCGGATTCGTAGATGTTCAGATATTTGCTGCCGCCCAGCATCTTGAAGAAGCCGGCCGGCATCTTGAACAGCATGCTGTCGTCGAGATGGCCGGCCTCGAGCATCAAAACTCGCGCGCCATACTTCTCGACCAGACGCCACGCCGTGACGCATCCCGAGCTGCCGCCTCCGACGACGATGTAGTCGTAGTCCATTGTTTTCCTCCAAGGCCGCGCCCGTCCAAGGGACGCTGGCCCCGTGCCGCTGCCCGGCAAATCCTCCCGTCGATCGCCCCCGCTATCACCCGTGGACAATTGACCCTCTTATTACTCTGAGGATAATAGAATATTACAAAAGATCAACGGGGAAGGAGACGAAAGTGGCTCAGTTGCAAGGCGTGGTGATCGTGACCGGCGCGGCCTCTGGAATCGGACGGGCGACGGCGCAGCATCTGGTGAAATGCGGTGCGACGGTCGTCGCGGCCGATATCGATGCAGCGGGTCTCGCGACGCTCGAAGGCCGGGGAATCCATGTGATTTCCGCCGATCTCACGCGGAACGCCGAATGTCTTGCCGTCGCTTCGTTCGCGGCCGGCCTCGGTCCCGTTCGCGGGCTGTTCAATTGCGCCGGGCTGGAACTGCACGGCACCGTGGTAGAGATGCCGGAGAGCGACTGGGACCGGGTGATGGGCATCAATTTGAAGGCCATCTTCCTCCTGTCGAAGCACGTCATCCCGCATCTGGTCGCCAATGGTGGGGGTGCGGTGGTGAACATGTCGTCGATCCACGCCCATGCGACGTCGCAGCAGGTCGCCGCCTATGCCGCAACCAAGGGAGCGGTCCTCTCGATGACCCGCGCGATGGCGCTCGACCACGGCAAGGACAAGGTCCGCGTCGTCGCGATCTGCCCCGGCGCCATCGAGACGCCCTTGCTTCGCGCCAATGCCGCATCGTTCAACCCGGAAAACCCGGAAGCCAAGATCGCCGAATGGGCGGCCGAACATGCCCTCGACCGGCTGGGTCAACCGATCGAGATCGCCAAGGCCGTCGCCTTCCTGCTGTCGGACGATGCGTCCTTCATCACCGGCTCCAATCATCTGGTCGACGGGGGAATGCTGGCTTCGTTCTAGCGCCGGTTCGAAACGGGTCGCGGCATCGGCACGGAGCGCCCTGGCGGGCAACTCCGTGTCGATGGCGGCCGCGAATTTCACCGGGCGCTAGTGCGATTCGCGCGGCACGGCGGAGCCGCGCGACCCGACGAGAATGTCGAAATCCGCGCCGGTATCGGCCTGCATGACGTGGTCGGTGTAGAGGCGCGTATAGCCGCTCTTCGAATGCGGCGGCGGGGGCTGCCACGCCTTCATTCGGCGGGCCAGTTCCTCATCGGAAATGTCGAGATGGACGCGCCGGGCCGCAACATCGACCTCGATGAAATCGCCATTTTGAACCGCGGCGAGGGGGCCGCCCTTAGCGGCCTCGGGCGCGGTATGCAGGATCACCGTGCCGTAAGCCGTTCCGCTCATGCGCCCGTCGGAAATGCGGACCATGTCGCGCACGCCCTTCCGCAAAACTTTGGGCGGAAGTCCCATGTTTCCAACCTCGGCGAACCCCGGATATCCGAGGGGGCCGCAGTTCTTCAGGACCATGATGCAGGTCTCGTCGATGTCGAGCGCCTCGTCATTGATCCGGTCGTGATAGTCCTCGATGTTCTCGAACACCACGGCCCGCCCGCGATGGGTCATCAGTTCCGCGGAGGCGGCCGACGGCTTGATGATGGCGCCGTCGGGAGCGAGGTTGCCGCGCAGGACCGCTATGCCGCCGCTGGCGGTCAGCGGATCGTCGAGGGAGTGGATGACCTCGGCGTTCCAGTTGGGCGCCTTCTCGATGCCCTCCCATACCGACTTGCCGGTGACGGTCGTGATCTCCCGGTGCAGGTGCCCGGCTTCCGCCAGCTGGCGCATGACGGCGGGCAGGCCGCCGGCATAGTAGAAATCCTCCATCAGATATTTGCCGGATGGCTGCAGGTTGAGAATGGTCGGAATGTCTTGGCCGAGCCGGTCCCAGTCGGCCAGCGTGAGATCGACGCCGACCCGACCCGCGATGGCCAGGAGATGCACCACCGCGTTGGTGGAGCCGCCGATCGCGCCATTGACCCGGATGGCATTTTCGAAGGCCGCCTTGGTCAGGATCTTCGACAGCTTGAGGTCCTCGCGGACCATGTCGACGATGCGAAGCCCGGCGGTGTTGGCGAGCACGTTGCGCCGGGAATCGACGGCCGGAATGGCGGCGTTCTGGGGCAGGGCGATGCCGAGCGCCTCGACCATCGACGCCATCGTCGACGCGGTGCCCATCGTCATGCAATGGCCGGGCGACCGCGACATGGCGGCTTCGGCGTCCATGAAGTCCTCGACGCTGATCTTGCCGCTCTTGACCTCTTCGCTGAGCTGCCAGACGGCCGTGCCCGAGCCGATTTCCTTGCCGCGATATTTGCCGTTGAGCATCGGTCCGCCGGAGACCACGATGGTCGGCAGGTCGACGCTGGCGGCGCCCATCACCAGGGCCGGCGTGGTCTTGTCGCAGCCGCACAGCAGCACGATGCCGTCGAGCGGATTGCCGCGAATCGATTCCTCGACATCCATGGATACGAGGTTGCGCAAGAACATGGCGGTGGGGCGCAGGTTGGATTCGCCGGTCGAGGTGACGGGGAATTCGAGGGGAAAACCGCCGGCCTCGATGACGCCGCGCTTCACATGTTCAGCAATGGTCCGAAAATGAGCATTGCAGGGGGTGAGTTCCGACCAGGTGTTGCAAATGCCGATCACGGGTCGGCCATCGAACATGCGCGATGGTATTCCCTGATTGCGCATCCAGCTCCGGTGGATGAACGAATCTTTGTCGTTCTTGCCGAACCATTCTGACGACCGGAAACGGGTCTTTGACTTGTCGCTCATCTGTTCCACCCGACTATGCTTTTTCATCTGGACGCAGCGCACAACGCAGCGTACCGCGTGAGTCATGGCGTGGCGAAGCGGACCCGCGTCCAGAGCGTATCCAATGATACATCTATTATTGTATGAGTAAATAGAAGCGACTACACTGCATGGGTCATCCGGTGCTGGGAGATGTGGAGATGGGCTTCCTTGACGATGTCGGCCGGTTCAGCAAGCCGACCGGCATCAACCGCCGTCGCCTTCATGGTTCCGTCGCCCACGAACTGGCCGTGCGGATCATCAGCGGACAGTTGAAGCCCGGCGAAGTGCTGCCCAATGAGGATGATCTGAGCGCCGCGATGGAGGTCTCCCGCACGGCATATCGGGAGAGCATGCGCACGCTGGTGGCCAAGGGGTTCGTCAGCGCCAAGCCCAAGGTGGGCACGACCGTCAATCCCAGAAGCTCCTGGAACATTCTCGATTCGGACGTGCTGTCCTGGTATTTCGAGGTCAAGCCTGACGCCGAGTTCATCCGTTCGCTTTTCGAACTGAGGCGTATCGTCGAGCCCGCGGGTGCGGCCTTGGCCGCCACGCGGCACGAGGATGAGGACGCCGTGATCCTCCGGCAGACGATGGCAGCCATGCGGCCGACCAAGGAATCCTCGGCCGAGGGTCTGGAAGCCGACGTCGCCTTTCACCACGCCATTCTCGTCGCGGCCCGCAACGAGCCCTTGCTCGCCCTGTCCAGCGTCATCGAATCGACGCTGCGGTGGTCGGCCAGACTGAAGATGACGGCCCATCCGCGCATCTATGAGGAAACCCTCCCCGACCATGTCGTCGTCCTAGAAGCCATTCTGCGGCGCGACAGCGCCGGGGCTTCGGCATCGATGGCCTCGCTGGTCGACAAGGCGCTGGAGGAGACTCTCCAGACCATGCAGCATCAGCGGGCCGTGGCATGATCGACCCGTCCCGATGATGGCAGCCAGCAACGACGACATGCGTCGCGCGGCCAAGCGACGCCTGCCCAGGATGTTCTTCGACTATCTCGACGGCGGCTCGTTCAGCGAGGTTACGCTTCGGCGCAATCGGAGCGATTTCGACGCGCTGGTTCTCGAGCAGCGGATCCTCCGCGACGTGCGGTCCAGAAGCATGGCGGCCCATTTCCTCGGCGGCACCTGGGCGGCGCCCATGATGCTGGGTCCGGTCGGCTTCTCCGGCATGATGCGGGGCAATGGCGAATTGCAGGCGTCGCGCGCGGCGGAAAAGGCTGGCATCCCCTATTGCCTGTCGACCTTCTCCGTGAACTCCCTGGCCCAGATCGCCGCCGCGGGCGCCGCGAAGCCCTGTTTCCAGCTCTACGTCTTCAAGGACAGGGCGCTGACGGAATCGATGCTGGCCATGGCGCAGTCCTGCGGCGTCGAGACCCTGTTCCTGACCGTGGACGCCAATGTGTCGGGCATTCGCGAGCGCGATACGCGCAACGGCTTCCGCACCGCCACCCGCCTGCCTCTGCGTGCCTTGGTCGACATGGCGATGCACCCGGCCTGGTGCCTGGATATCTGGCGTGCGGGAAGCCCAAGGCTTGGCAATATTGCCGGGCGAAGCGAGTTCGGCCGCGGAATTATGGCGCAGGCCAGCCGCCTGTCGGAGCAGATCGATCCCGGCCTCTCCTGGGAAGATCTTGCCTGGCTGCGCCGGCAATGGCCGGGCCGCCTGGTCATCAAGGGCATTCTGTCCGTTGCGGATGCACGCCGGGCGGTGGAGATCGGCGTCGAAGGCATCGCCATCAGCAATCATGGCGGGCGGCAGCTGGATGCGGCCCGCTCCAGCATCAGCGTCCTGCCGGCGATCGCCCAGACCGTGGGCCGCCAGACCGAGATCCTTCTCGACAGCGGTATCCGCCGCGGGACCGATGTCTACAAGGCGCTGGCGCTCGGCGCCGATGCCGTCCTGCTGGGGCGGGCTTTCGCCTATGGCCTGGCGGCGGCCGGCGAGGCCGGTGTCGCCGCCGTCATTTCTCACATAAAGGCCGAACTCGATGTCGCCATGGCGCTCACCGGCGTTCGAGATCTCGCCGAACTGAAGGCGGACGGGCCGGAGATCGTCAGGGAACGGGAACTCCGGACAACCGCGGCTCCGTCCGATGGGATGCCGACGCTCTGAAACATCAATCGATACATTTTATTCTCATACAATATTAGATATAAAGAACGGGATCACCGTCGGCGGCTTGGGAAAACGCTCGGCCTTGATCCTTGAGGAGGAGGAGACGATGACGGTGCCAACCCGGCCGCGGGCGCGTGCGATGACGCTTGACCGCGCCGCCCCGGTCTTGATGCTGCTGCCAATCCTGCTGGTGCTGGCGGCGCTAACGCTCTACCCGTTCCTCGCCAATGTCTGGTACGCGGTGCATGCCAAGGACCTGACGCAGCCGCTCAACACCGGCTTCACGGGCGCCCGCAACATCACCGCAGTCGTCACCAAGGCGGCCTTTCTGCACTCGCTTACCGTCACCGGGATCTTCGTGGTCGTCTCGCTGGCCATCGAGCTCGTCGTCGGCTTTCTGGTCGCGCTCGCTCTTTGGAAGCCAATCGGCGGCTCGCGCCTTTACACGACGATCCTGATCCTGCCCTTCGGCCTGACGCCGGTGGCGCTGGCGCTGGCCTGGCGGCTGATCTTCAATCCGGCGGGCGGGCCGCTCAACCTGCTGCTCGGCTATTTCGGCCTGCCGCCGCTGGACTGGACCGCCTCGCCGCAACTGGCCCTGCCTTCGCTGATCATCGTCGATATCTGGCAGTGGACGCCCTTCGTCACCCTGATCCTGCTGGCCGGACTGGTAGCCCTTCCCAAGGAGCCGTTCGAGGCCGCTTCCATGGAAGGCGCCGGCTACTGGTCGAGCGTCTGGCATGTGGCGCTGCCCATGCTGCGGCCGCTGCTGCTGGTGGTCGTGCTCTTCCGCGGGATCGATCTGTTTCGAACCTTCGACACGTTCTGGGTGATTACCGGCGGCGGGCCCGGCAATGCCACCGAGACGCTGAACATGCTGCTCTATCGCCTCGCCTTCCAGAATCTCAATTTCGGACAGGCCTCGGCGCTGGCCCTCACCATGCTGGTGCTGATTATCGTGCTCACGCAGCCCTTCATGAAGCACCTTGTCGGCAGGAGGAGCTGACGATGCGCCCCAACCGAAAGACCGAACTCGCCCGCACTCTGGTGCTCATCGCCTTCTGCTGCGTCTGGGCGGCGCCGCTGGTCTATATCCTGCGCGTGGCGCTGACGTCGCCGCTGGAGGGTCAGGCCGGCACGCCGCCGCTCTTCGCGGCCATCGACTTCCAGAACATGCAGGCCGTATTCGCGAACGGCGAATTCATCCGGGCCCTGCTGAACTCGCTCGTTATCGGAACCGTCTCGACGGCGCTCATCATCGTAATCTCCGTGCCCGCGGCGTTCATCTGCGCGACGCGCGAATTTAAGGGCCGCGAGAGCATCGAAGCCTGGATCCTCAGCACCCGCATGATGCCGGCCTTCGTGGTGGTGCTGCCCTATTTCATCCTATTCCGCAGCGTCGGCCTGCTCGATACGGTGACCGGCCTCGTCATCATGCATGTCATCGTCAGCCTCGCTCTAGCGTTCTTCATGCTGCGGAGCTTCTTCGGCGAATTGCCCCGCGACATTCTTGAGGCGGCTTACATGGAGGGGGCCGGCGCCTACCGGACCCTGTTCAGCGTTGCCCTGCCACAGGTTCGCGCCGGGCTGACCGCCACCGCGATCCTCGTCTTCGTCTTTTCATGGAACGAGCTGGCATTCGCCTTCACGCTCGCCGGCGGCGCGGTCAAGACCGGACCCGTCGCGATCCTTGCGTTCATGGGCTTTCAGAATGTGCAGATCGGGCCGCTGATGGCCGCAGCCACCGTGCTGGTGCTGCCGATCGCCATCCTCCTCATCGCCGCGCAGAAGAGCCTCGTTCGCGGGCTGAGCTTCGGCGCCATCAAGGGATAAATCGGCCATGGCCAATATTTCGATCCAGGGCGTCACGAAGCGGTTCCCCAACGGCGCCGACGCGGTCAGCAATGTCTCGCTGGAGATCGCCGATGGCGAGTTCGTCGTCCTCGTCGGGCCGTCGGGATGCGGCAAGTCCACCTTGCTGCGCATGGTCGCAGGACTGGAGGATATTTCGTCCGGCGAGATCACGGTCGGCGGCAAGCGCATCAACGACCTGCCGCCGAAGGACCGCGACATCGCGATGATCTTCCAGACCTACGCTCTGTTTCCGCACATGACGGTCGAGCAGAATCTGAGCTTTGGCCTGAAGATCCGGGGAACGGCTCGCCCCGAGGCGGAGCGGCGGATCAAGGCGGCGGCGGAAACGCTCGGCCTGATGCCGCTGATGGCGCGGCGGCCGACGCAATTGTCCGGCGGCCAGCGCCAGCGCGTCGCCATCGGGCGTGCCCTGGTGCGCGACCCATCCGTCTTCCTGATGGACGAGCCGCTCTCCAATCTCGACACCAAACTGCGCGTCCATATGCGCACCGAGTTTGCCCGTCTGCGCGAACAATTGAAGACGACCACCATCTATGTGACGCACGACCAGATCGAGGCGATGACGCTCGGCCACCGGGTCTGCGTCATGCGCAACGGCCGCGTGCAGCAGATCGACACGCCGGAGCGGCTGTTCGCCCGTCCGACCAACATCTTCGTCGCCGGGTTCATCGGTTCGCCGGAGATGAACTTCGCCAGGGCGAAGGTCGGCGAGGGGGAACTGCATATCGGCACCGTGACGCTTCCAATCGCCGCCGACGCCAATTTGAGCGATCGGCGTGGCGAGGACATCATCGTCGGGATGAGGCCGACGGATTTCCGCGAATTCGACGGCGCGGCCGGCTGGAGCCCGATCACCGCCCAGGTCGAACTGGTCGAGAGGCTGGGCAGCGAGGTCATGCTGGTGTTCCCGATGGAGACGCCGACCATCCGGGCCGATCAGTTCGACGGCACCAGCGCCGACCCCGAAACCGATTTTACCGCGACCGCGGCAAACCAGAGCCTGTTCAAGGCGCGTCTGGACGGCACCTCCCGCATTGCGCCGCGCGAGACCGCCCGATTGGCGGTCCGGCCGGAAGCCCTGCATTATTTCGACGCCAAGACCGGCGTTTCGATCGGCCGGAGCGACTAGCATGGCGCAAGGCGCTGGCACGGCCACCTTCGGCGGCATTCACGCGATCCTCTATGCGTTCTTCGATGCGGAGGAGACGCTCGACCGGGCGGCCATGCGGCGGCAGGTCGAACTGTGCATCGGCTCCGGCGTCGCCGGTATCGTCGCGCTCGGCCTGGCGACGGAAGTCGCCAAGCTCACATTGGCCGAACGGCTGCAGACCATGCGGTGGGTCGCCGAAGATGTCGCCGGCCGGGTGCCCGTCGGCTTCACGATCTTCGGCACGTCGGTGCGCGAGCAACTCGAGCAGGTGAAATTCGCCGAGGCCCAGGGCGCGGACTGGGTCATCCTGCAGCCGCCCGTCGTCGGCAATTTCGCGGCCTCGGAATATATCGACTTCTTCTCGCGGGTGGCGAAGGAGACGTCGCTTCCGGTCGCGATCCAGAACGCGCCCGCCTATCTCGGCCGCGGCCTCAGCGGCGATGATCTCAGGCAATTGACGCAGGCCAGCCCCAACATCCGCGTGGTGAAGGGCGAGAGCTCGGCCGTCGATATTGCGGGCCTCATTGCGACGACCCGCAACGAGCTGCCGATATTGAACGGGCGCGGCGGCCTGGAACTGCTCGACAATCTGCGCGCCGGTTGCGCCGGGTTCATCCTGGCCCCGGACGTGATCGACTATGCCGTGCGCGCCTATTCGGCCTTTCGCGCCGGCGACGAGGCGGAAGCCGCCGCCGCTTACGGCCAGATGCTGCCCGCCGTCGTCTTCGTCATGCAATCCATCGAGACGCTGATCAGCCACGGCAAGCGCCTGTTCGCCGAGCGCGCAGGCCTTGTCGTCCACGACCGGGCACCGGCGCTTCGCCCGACGGAATTTTCCCGACAATTGATCCGGCAATACGCCACGGCGTTGCAGCCATTTGGCAGTTCGGCGACCAACACCTGACTCTGCTTCTTGCTGCGGCCGAACGCCGATGCCGTGATCGACTTCCATACCGGTACAACCGGGTTCGACGTCGCGGCCTTCAATATCGGTGGCATGGATGTGCCGGAGGTTCGGGCAAAGGTCGAGCTTTATCCCGTCGACCAGATCTTCGACAATCATGTGTATCCGGGTGTCGTGCACAACGCCTTAATGGACATGGGAATCCCAGCCTCTACGCCCGAGATTGGTGCCGCGCGCGTGCTCGATCCCGACATGATCACCCTGTTCGTCGAGGGGATGATGACGCGCTCGGCGCGTCGGCGTGACCACCTGGCGTGCCTTGGTGGATGCTGGCCGGCTGAAAACCGAGCTGTCCGTCTTCATCAATGTGGCTGCCGGCTCCGTCGGGCAATCCGCGGTCGCGATTGACCAGAGTCTTGGGGCCGTGATCACCGTTCGGACGGGTCCGACCTCGCTCGCTGATCTGTCGCGTTCGGAGGCGGTCATCGGGATGGAGCAGACTTTGGCCTGATCCTTCGCTTCGGTTCTGCCAACGTGCGACAGGCGGGCTTGCTACACGGCAAGCATCGACGTTTTGCTTGACGAAATACAGATACACTGCAGGCGTCCAATTGAATTTCTAATTTCTTCAAAGTTGTTCCCCGGAGCACGGATCGATGAACACGAGCAGCCAATCGAAACGGCAGACGCGATGCTTCTGCTGGGTACCACGGAGTATAAGCACCGCGTTGATGCTCTTGAGTTGAGAACAGGAGTCGCAAGAGAGTTCCAGGCCTACCTCAGACGGAAAGATACATATGCATCATCCCCGACAGTTCCCCCTCTGGTATTAATCCCTGTCATCTGGCGGGGTACGTTCCCCACCGCCATTCCCTCCGCTTTGGAAAATAGGGAGGTTGCGATTGATCTGTCGCGCTTCCTTACATACTCCGTTCCAGGAGGCGGCCGTAGGCTTTCAACCGACTCCAGGGGGCATGTTGCGGAAGGGCTGAAGAAGATCGGCACAAGGCTTCAAGCTCTCATCGACTCCAAGATGCCTATGCGGATTTGGACATCGCATATTTTAAGGAACAGAAGCGAGAACTAGAGCATTAGACAGTGCGGTAATAGATCCGTTTTTCCTTGGAATGTTTGTAGGTCTAGCGTTTTATGCAATCCTGGCGTTTGTTATTATGATATTTATGAGAAATGGATCTATCTTACCCGTTCGGAATAAGAACGGAGGATTGTCGCCGTGGCTGCTGGAGCACTAATCGCAGCAAATTTGAGAACGATCACTTTCGTGTTTGCCGCAGCTGCTGGTGGTCTCCTATCCGTGGTGTGGCCATGGAAGGCGCCTCCCTCGTGTACTGACAGTAGCGGTCATGGGAACGATCTTACTGAAACTAGCTAAAATCATGGTTTATTCGAAAATTTTGGTAAAACGCTCCTGTGGCTATTCGCGTTGGGCAGCAGGGGATACTATAAAGGCCAATGGCGACTTGGTGCGGGATCGAAATTCGAGAATACCGGATCGACCGTCAGATGGCTGGTTCGCGAAGGAAACGGCGATTGTGTGGGTGTCTATCACGCCCATCTGTCGGAGACCTTCTCAGTGTCTTAGCAACGAGACCCCTAAGAATTAGCTAGATTGCGATCCGGTCCCCTTTGTTGGACCGCCGGAGGCTAGAGTTTCCGGCCTCTTTCACGGCAGTGGGCTGGCGGCACCGCCGGGGTTCTGCAGCGAGATCGGGGGCTTGTGGCCGATGGCGCCGTGCAGCCGATCGCAGTTGTAGTATCTGAGCCAATCCTCCGTCTTTTCCCGCGCGTCGGCAAGGGTCAGGAACCAGTGTGTGTTCGGGCACTCGCTCCGGAAGCGTCCATTGAAAGCATCGATGAAGGCATTGTCGGTGGGCTTGCCGGGCCGGGAGAAGTCGAACGTGACGCCCTTCGCATAGGCCCACAGGTCCAGGTCACGCGACACGAACTCGCTGCCCTGGTCGACCCGGATGGTCTTCGGATAGCCCGTCCGGGCGCAGACCCGCTCGAGCGTCGCGACCACGTCTTCCGCCCGATAGCTGAATCGCGGGTCGATCACCGGGGAGAACCGGGAGAAGGTATCGACCACGGTCAGGACCCGGATCTTCTTGCCCGCGGCGAGCTGGTCATGGACAAAATCGATCGCCCAGACATCGTTCGGTCGCGTCGCCGGCGCACGATCCTCGCGCAGCTTCGCCTTGACCCGGCGCTTGGGGGGGGTGTTGCGGAATTGCAGACCTAACTCATTGTAGATCCTGTGCGTTCGCTTGATGTTGATCTCCCAGCCCTCGCGCTGGAGCACGACGTGGACGCGGCGGTAGCCATACCGCACACGGGTCTCGCAGATGGCCTTGATCCTTGCCTCAATCCCGGCCTGATCGCGCTTGCGTGACCGGTAGTGGAAGGTCGAGCGATCGAACTCGAGGGCCCCACAGGCCCGTCGGATCGACACCTTCCACTCCGGACAGATCACGCTCACCAGCTTGCGCTTAAGACCAGGCCCGACATTTTTCGCCGGATGACGTCCTGCATCATCTCCTTGTCGAGAGACAGATCCGCCACGATCCGTTTCAGCTTGGCGTTCTCGTCCTCAAGCTGCTTCAACCGTCGCATCTCCGGCGGCGTCATGCCGTCGTAGTGCTTCTTCCAGTTGAAGTAGGTCGCCTGGCTGATCCCGGCCTTGCGACAGATCTCGGCCACCGGCACGCCGTCGGCGCCCTGTTTGAGAACGAACGCTCATCTCGCGGTTCCGAAAACTTGCTCGCTTTCATCGTCTTCCGCTCCTCCCAGCCAAGGGATCAGGGCACG
This sequence comes from Kaistia algarum, assembly GCF_026343945.1. Lineage (NCBI taxonomy): Bacteria > Pseudomonadati > Pseudomonadota > Alphaproteobacteria > Hyphomicrobiales > Kaistiaceae > Kaistia > Kaistia algarum. Next base: position 152,709 of record NZ_JAPKNJ010000005.1, on the reverse strand, counting down.
GAAAACTCTAACTCAAAGCGGTCCAGCTTCCTGGGATCAGATCAGGTACCAAACGAGGCCCCAACCGCAGCCGGAATATAAAGCCGTGGCGGGTCACTGTCGCAGTCTCAAGAGTGCCCCATGTATTCCTTTACTATTATGACGAGTTACGATCTAATGCTAACAACTAAAAACTATTCGGAGTGAATGTTCAGAGGGGGACTGAATGGCGACGTCAGAACAGCGCCACCGCATGGCGGCGACGATACTTGATTTCGAAGCTAGGCGTGACCGCGACGGAAATCTCAAGGTCTATAAGCTCCCCGCCGGCGATGGCGGCGGCGCCTATGAGGTCGGCGGCATCAACGAGCGCTATAACAAGCCCGTCGCCGACGCGCTGGTTGCGCTGCTCGCGCAGAAGAAATTCGCCGAGGCCGAAGCGCTCGCGACCGATTTTATCGCCGAGGACACGGATCGTGCCGCCGCCTGGACCCGGATACCGGCGATCGAATCCTACCTGCGCGACTGCGTCTTCAACCGCGGCGCCGGCGGTGGTGCCCGCATCCTGCAGCGTGCGCTCGGCGTTGCCGATGATGGCGCCGTCGGCAAGACGACCCGCGATGCCGAGACGGCCGCGGAGAGCGATGCCCCGGCTCTTCTGAAGAAGCTGCGCGCAGCACGCGAAGCTTATGAACGCGACGTCGTCCATCGCGATGAGAAGAGCAAGTTCTGGAAGGGGCTGGTCAATCGCTGGAACAAGGCGCTCGACATTGCCAAGACCTTTCCGATGACGGCAGAGGCGGCTCTGGCTCCGTCCGCCGCCCCGGCGGCAGTTGCTGCCCCGGCGCTTGCTGCGGCCCCCGCGCCCTTGGCGATGGCGGGCGCGCCCGGCGTGACGGGCGGCATCATGGCCGCGAATTCCCTTCATCTCGCAGGGATTGCCGCCTTGCCGGCCGCCGACGCGCCGCAGCCGGCGACGCTTTCGGCACTGCGGATCGGCATGTCGGGACCGAGGATCCTCGCCTGGCAGACCTTCCTGCGAGGGCAGGGGTTCGATCCGGGCGCCCTTGATGGCGGGTTCGGCGAGCATACGCGCGATGCGACCCGGGCGTTTCAGAAGCGGGCGAAACTGACGGCCGACGGTGTAGCGGGCCGCGAGACGCTGCTGGCGGCAGCCTCGATGGGCCTCGAACTGATCGAGGAACCGGCGAACGACGATACGAGCTCGAATTTCCCGCCGCGCCCGAGCTTCCCGCCGCTCGTCACCAACGCGCAGCGCGAGGCGGTGTTCGGCCACTATGACTTCGTGTCGGCGCCGCAGCCCGGCAATCCCGAGGCGATCCGCATCCTGGGCAGTTGGGAAAAGGACAACATCGTCGCCGTGCCGATCCCGCAGCTCCGCAAGGCGCTGGGTTCCAAGGCGCCGCAGACGATGCAGTTCCACCGCCTCGCGGCCGCGCAGCTGCAGGGCATGTGGGCGGCCTGGGAAAAGGCGAAGCTGCTCGACCGGGTGCTGATCTATGACGGCTCCTTCGTGCCCCGCTTCGTGCGCGGCAGCCGCACCAATCTCAGCAATCACGCCTTCGGCAGCGCCTTCGACATCAATGAGAAGTTCAACAAGCTCGGCCATCGGCCGGCCCTTGTCGGCGAGAAGGGCTCCGTGCGCGAACTCGTGCCGATCGCCAATGACTGGGGCTTCTGGTGGGGCGGACACTACGAGAACCGCAAGGACGGCATGCATTTCGAGGTGGCATTCCTGAAGTGAGGGGTTTGCGGCGCGCCGGTGGCGGCGCTCGCGGCGGCAGGATCTGAAGTCGAGCGAAATCGTCCGGGAGGCACGGCGATGGCGAATACACGGCTGTTGGTGAAGGTGCGCGGCGACGGGAAGAACTTCCTCGCGGCGACCGGTAAGGCATTCGGCGCGGCCGGCGTCGACGTCCGGACGATCCTGACTATGCCGCCATCGGCGAAGGGCAAAGGTCTCGCGCCTTCGGCCGGTTCAGCCTGGCTTCAGCTTTTGGCGCCGGGGGCGGGCGGCGGCAATCCCTGGGACGACGCCCACCAGCTACTCTTGCCAGGCCAGGGCTTTGCCGCGGCGGCCGCGGCGGACGTGCAGTTCGTCGAGCCCGATATCCAGCAGCAGTGGCTTCCCCTTCCCCGGGAAGTGAGCGGAGCCGCCGCGGCGGCTACGGCGGACCGCTGCGCCTTCGACGACCAGGACCCCTCCGGCGGCAAGGCCGTCGGTCCCGGCATCGCCTGGAACTTCGGCGATGGCTATTCCGAGCTCGCCAAGGCGCGCGCCGCCCTCGGCCCCGCCTTCGAGCAGAAGCTGTCCCAGATCGTCATCGCCCATCTCGACACGGGCTACGACCCGCAGCATGTGACTCGGCCGCTGAACCTCGATACGGCCCATCAGCACAGCTTCGTCGATGGCGATCCCGATCCGGGCGATGCCTCCGACCACACGCCGACCGGCATGAGTTCGATCCGCAATCGCGGCCATGGCACGGCGACGCTGGCGCTGCTCGCCGGCAAAAAGCTCGACGGCACCTCGCCGAACTGGCCGGGCTTCAACGATTTCATCGGCGGGGCGCCCTATGCCCGCGTGATCCCGATCCGCATCGCCGACTGGGTCGTCCGCTTCTCTACCGGTACGATGGTGCAGGGCATCGATTATGCGATCCGGCAGGGCGCCCATGTGCTCTCCATGAGCATGGGCGGCTTGACCTCGGCCGCGCTCGTCGATGCGATCAACCTCGCCTATGATTCCGGAATGGTCATGGTGACCGCGGCGGGCAACAACTATGCCGGGTCGCCCATGCCGCGCTCGATCGTCTATCCGGCGCGTTACCGGCGCGTCCTCGCCGCCTGCGGCGTGATGGCCGACGGAAGGGCCTATGCCGAGCTTGCTGCCGGCACGATGCAGGGCAGCTACGGGCCGGACAGCAAGATGCAGACGGCGCTCGGCGCCTTTACGCCGAACGTGCCCTGGGCGATGATCGATTGCGGCAAGGCCGTCGACATGGACGGCGCCGGAACGTCCTCAGCGACGCCGCAGATTGCCGCGGCCATGGCGCTGTGGCTGGCCGAGCACCGGCAAGCGCTGGCGCAATATCCCGAGGCCTGGATGCGCGTCGAGGCGGCGCGCCGGGCGCTCTTCACATCGGCGGCCAAGAGCACGGCCGCGATGAACGCCGCCGAGACGCTGCAGAAGATCGGCCAGGGCGTGATGAAGGCCGCCGCGGCGCTGCAGCAGCAGCCGGTCGCGGTCGCCAAGCTCGTCAAGCTTCCGCCGGCCAAGGCGAGCCTCGGCTGGCTCGACATCCTGCTCGGCACGGATCCGAGCTTTGCCGCTGCGTCGGGCGATGGAAGGGGCCAGATGCTGGCGCTCGAGCTGACGCAGATGGCGCAGCGCGTCGCCGCCGTCGATGCTGCGATCGGCGATCCGGACCTGCCGGAAGACCAGATTCCGGAGGCCGAGCGTCGCCGCTATCTCGAGGCGGCGCTCGATGCCGGCAATCCTTCGAGGCCGCTGAGGGCGGCCCTGGAGACGAAGCTCGGCCGTCTGCAGGTTCCGGTCGTGCCGATCAAGCGCAAGCAGAAGGCGCTGCCGCCGCCGAAGCGGCGCCTTCGCGTCTATGCGCTCGATCCGAGCGTCGCCAAGTCGCTCGATTCCGTCGCGGTCAACGAGACGACGCTGACGGTACGCTGGGAAGAGAAGCTGAAGCCCGGACCCGTCGGCGAATATCTGGAGGTGGTCGACATCGACCCGGCGTCGAACCGGCTCTACGATCCCGTCGATCTCGACGAGCCGAAGCTGCTCGCGCAGGACGGCTGGCCGCCTTCGGAGGGCAATCCCGGCTTTCACCAGCAGATGGTCTATGCGGTCGCCATGACTACGATCGACCATTTCGAGGAGGCGCTCGGCCGCAAGGCACTCTGGGCGCCGCGCCTCGTCGTGAAGAAGGACAATAGCGGCCAGGAGCACTATGAGAGCCTCGAGGTCGGGCGCCTGCGGCTCTACCCGCACGCGCTCCGCACCGAGAATGCCTATTACAGCCCCGAGAAGGTCGCGCTGCTGTTCGGCTATTTTCCCGCCCAGCCGAAGGAGGACGACGCGACGGCGCCGGGGACGATGGTCTTCGCCTGCCTCTCCAGCGACATCGTCGCCCACGAAATGTCGCATGCCCTGCTCGACGGCCTGCATCGCCGCTTCCAAGAGGCGTCGAACCCCGACGTCCCGGCCTTCCATGAAGCCTTCGCCGACATCGTGGCGCTGTTCCAGCATTTCACGATCCCCGAACTGGTGCGTTTCCAGATCGCGCAGGCGCATGGGAAGCTCAGCGCGGCGGAACTTCTCGGCGGTCTCGCCAAGCAGTTCGGCGAGGGCACGCAGCGCGGCGGGCCGCTGCGCGACTATCTCGCCGCCGAGGTGCATGCGCTCGACTACGCGACGACCACGGAGGTGCATGCGCGCGGATCCATCCTCGTTTCCGCGGTCTATGACGCCTTCCTGCGCATCGTCGAACGGCGGACGGCGCTTTTGATCCGCCTCGCCACCAATGGCACCGGCATCCTGCCCGAGGGCGCGCTGCACCCCGACCTCGTCGATGCCCTGACGGACGAAAGCTGCAAGGCGGCCCGCCATGTCCTGCGCATGTGCATTCGCGCGCTCGACTATTGCCCGGCGGTCGACATTACCTTCGGCGAATATCTGCGCGCCCTGATCACGGCGGACATCGATCTCGTCCCCGACGACCGCTTCTATTACCGCGTCGCCTTCATGGAGTCGTTCCGCCGGCGCGGCCTGCTGCCGCGCGATGTGCGCACTGTCTCGGAGGAGACGCTCGCCTGGGGGACGCTGGACGACCCCAAGCCGAAATGGCTCCCCAGCGTGCTGGCCGAGCTCGATCTCAGCTGGGATCGTGAGCTCGATCGTTCGCAGGTCTTCGAACTCAACAAGAAGAACTGCCGAAATATGTGGCGCGCGCTGAAGGCCGAGTTCGACAAGGACCCGAAGCTCCTCACCCAGTTCGGCCTCATTCCCGACGTGCCGCACTACGATCAGGAAGGCAATATCGTCAAACTCGCGAAGCCCGGCGAAACCAATTTCGAGGTCTTCAGCGTTCGCCCGGCCCGCCGCGTCGCGCCGGATGGCTCCTTCCGCGTCGAGGTCGTCGCCACGATCCAGCAGCGGCGCCGCCTCCCGCTCGATCCCGACAATGAGGGCGGGCCCTGGTTCTGGTTCCGCGGCGGCACGACGCTGATCCTCGATACACGCAAGGGCAGCGGCGAGGTCCGCTACAGCATCGTCAAGAACAGCGCGAGCCCCAGCCGTATGGAGCGGCAGCGCCAGACGGCATCGGGCAACGCGCTTTCGCCGCTTCGCCAGCTCTATTTCGGCGAGACGCCCGGCGAGCCGTTCGCGCTGCTGCACACCCATGATGGAGGGCCGGAGGATGGCTAAAAAGGCGACGTCGGCCAAGGCCGGCAAGGCACCTTCCGCCGGCGCGTCGGTGACCGTACGCCATTACTGCCAGGGCATCGGCGACAGCCATCTGCTGCGATTCCCGAAGGCCGGCGGCGGCGATTTCTGGATGCTGATCGATTGCGGCGTTCATTCCTCCGTCGCCGGCGGCTCTGCGAAGATGGACAAGGTCGTCGCCGACATCGCGGCGGTGACCAAGAACCACCTCGACGTCATCGTCGTCACGCACGAGCATACGGACCATGTCTCGGCCTTCCTGACCGCGGCGAACGCCTTCAAGGGCTTCTCGGTCGGCGAGGTCTGGATGGCCTGGACCGAGGATCCGTCGGACGTACAGGCACGGGAACTCGACAAGTTCAAGCAGCAGGCCCTCGCGGCGCTGCAATCGTCCAGCCAGCGTCTTGGCGCCGCCGGGCCGCTCGATCCGCATCTGGCGGGTCTGCACCAGGGGCTGGACGCGCTGCTCGGCTTCAATTTCGGCGTCAAGGGCGAGCGCGTCCGCGCCTCTCGCGACGCGGCGGCCGCGCTCGCCAAGGGGCATGTGCGCTATTTCGAACCGGGCGATCCGCCGATCGACGTTCAGGGCGTCCCCGGCCTGCGCATCTATGTCCTCGGCCCGCCGCGCGATCCGGCGCTGCTCGGGCTGACCGAGCGGGCGAGCGAGATGTACGCCATGGGCGCCAGTCCGGGTTGGGCGCTCGAGCGGGCCCTGTCGTCCGCGTTCGCGGCGACCGATCCGGCCGGCAGTATGGCCTTCGATTATGCCGCGCCGTTCGACCCCAATGTCGGCACCGATCTCGCCCGTCTCGCCGCCTCGCCCGCCTCGGCGCCGGACGATATCGAGCCGAATATCGCCACCTTCGCCCGCGAACGCTATTTCGGTTCGATGGCCGGCGGAGCCAAGCCGTCGCGCGGCCGCCGGACGGCGAAGGCGCCCAATCCCGATGCCAGCGACCAGTCCTGGCGGAGGATCGACATGGACTGGCTCGGCGTCTCCGCCGATCTCGCCATGCAGCTCGACGACAAGACCAACAATGCGAGCCTCGTGCTCGCCTTCGAGTTCACTGACACGAACCGCGTCCTGCTCTTCGCCGCCGATGCGCAGATCGGCAACTGGCTGTCGTGGCAGGATACGAAATGGCAGGTCGACGGCGCCGTCGTCACCGGGCCCGATCTGCTCGGCCGAACCGTCTATTACAAGGTCGGCCATCACGGCAGCCAGAACGCCACGGCCCGCGTCAAGGGCCTCGAATTGATGACGAGCCCCGATCTCTCGGCCTTCATCCCGACCAACCAGAAAGACGCGGCCAACGTTCATTGGGGTGCCATGCCCTACGACAAGATCCTCGCGGCGCTGAACCAGCGCTGTGCCGGCCGTGTCGTGCGCGCGGATGATCCGTGGGTCGCCGATCCTGCCGGCCAGCCGAACTTCACGCCGTCGGGGTCGATCCGGGCGATCCGGCACGGCGCGGGCCTGTGGGTCGAGTTCGATCTTGGCTGACGACGTCCAGAAGGGAGCCCGCGATGCCCATAAAGAGCCGTGATGCCGCCGCCGTCCTTGCCGTCGCGCTGGTCGTCGTGACGGGGTTTGCCGGCACGGCGTTCGCCGATACGCCGACGCCGCCCGCCTCGGCCTGGATCACGATGGGGAGCGCCGAATTCTACGCCGTCTCGTTCAAGGCGCTGACGCTGCTCTTCGTCATGGCGGTGCTGATCGAATCCGCCCTGGCGGTCATCTTCAACTGGCGGCTCTTCCTCGAACTCTTCTATGGCCGCGGCGTCAGGACGCTGGTGATGATCGCCGTCTCGGCGCTAGCCGTCTGGGCGTTCAACATCGACGTCGTGCAGTCCATGCTCGGCCAGTACGGCCTCGTCTCGGGCGAGGGCGGCGGACCGCTGTCGCATTTCCTGACGGCGCTGATCCTCGCCGGCGGCAGCGCCGGCGTCTATCGCATCCTCGTCGCGCTCGGCTACCGGCAGGCGCCGAGCGAAGCCGAAATCCGGCCGAAGCCGAAGAAGGAAAATGCCTGGATCTCGGTCAAGGTGCAGCGCCGCAGCGCGGTCGGCCAGGTCTATGTGCGCGTCACGGAGGCGGGACCTGTGACGGACGCGAGTCCGCCGCAGCTTGCCGGCATCGTCGCGCCGCGCGGCTTCTGGGCCATCCTCGGCTCGGTCTTCCTGCTCGACCGCAACCGCTTCCCGCTGGCCGGCGGCTACGAAGTCGAAGTGGCCAAGGAGTACCGCATCGAGGTGACGGGCCGCGACGCGGCGGGCGCGATCGTCGCCTCCGATATCGACGGCACCTACCGCTTCGCGCCGGGCGCGATCCTCGATTTCACCGCCCGGCTCTAGAGCATCGAGCCTTTCGTTCGTGTCGAGGTCATCCAGGTAAGCGGGCGGAGTAAATGAAGGCCGAACTTCAAATCTCCGTGGAGGCGTCGGTGTCTCAGAGGGGCTGGTACGCGGCGGCCGATATCGCGGACCTGTTCTGCAGGAGGACAAAGCCGGGGGTCGAACGAACGAACGAGAGCGCAGGCTTGATCTTGCGTTGTGCATGGTCGCGCCGCTCACTGGTGAAGAGCTCCCGTTGCAGGACAACGTCGGCCGGAAAGTTCGCGAGCGCGGTCCGGAGCGCGCGACCTTGGTGGCCATAACTGGTTTCGTGGAGGACGATGGGCGTAATCCCCTCACGGTCGAGGGCGGCCGCGAGGCGAAGCAGTTGGGTGTCCTTACCGGATCCATCGATGCCCTCGAACGCGACGTAGCCGATCTCATCGATACCAATTCGGGTAGGTTGCCGCCTTTGTCTTCCGACTGCTGCGCGTCGATGATCTCGATCGCGGCCTCCTTCAACTCCTTCTGCGACCTGCCTTGGATCGGCCGGACCTTTCGCAGGGTCTCCTCAACGATGCTGAATTTGAGGCTTCCGCCGGGGGGCACCTGCTTGACCACCGCCGCGCGTACGGCCGTTAGCAGCGCGGCCACGTTCTCGGGGGCTCGCCGACAAGGTTGGTCATACGTAGGGTGTTTTCGTTCAGCTTGAGCAAGTATTGCTCCAGCCTCTCGCACGTCGGATGCTCCACCGTGATAGTGAAGTCGAAACGCCCGGCGCGCTTGATCGCGCTGTCGATCTTCTTCTCGTGGTTCGTCGCAAGGAAGATGAGGCACCGGTTCTTGTCGTGCAGATCCTGAAGGCGTGGCAGCATCGCCGAGGTCGTGAACGCCGCAGTGGTCCGGCTCTTATTAGACTCGGATGCGCGGAGGCCGAGCCAGCGGGGTCGGCGCCATCGCCGGCGTTCCGGGTCCTCGTGCCGCCCTCCTGCTTCTTCGGGGCCGGGCGTGGCTGCGGCCGGTGGCGTATCGTCCTTGCCGCGGGACAGGAAGAACTCTTCGAACTCATCGAAGAAGATGACACAGCCTCGCAGATGGTTGGGGAGTCCGAACACGTGGTTCGCGCGCGCCTCCATCCGGTCGAATCCCTCCTTGAAGATGGACGAGGCGGGAACCGCGACCATCGGCCAGCGAGCGAGGCGGGCGATCTCCTTGACGAGGGAGGTCTTCCGGGTCCCGGAGGCTGCCCGGCATGAGCCCGGCGCAACGGTCCCGCTGCGGCTGCTCGCTGGGATTTTTGAGGATCGGCGTCAGGATCTTGTTCGCAAGTCCCGCGCTGATGCCTGCGTTGAGCGCGGGGTCGGTCCAGTTGCTCTCGATCTCCCTTTGCAGGTCGTCGGCGGATGGGAGAGACGCGGCCCATCAGTGGGGCGGCAGGTGGGGCACACGCGGCGCCCCTGTTAACGCGTCCACCGACGCAACGGCGAGCTCGCCGTATCGTCGATGAGGTAGTCCGGCTGACGGCCTCCTATTTGACCCGGCTGCTCCGGCTGGCCTTCCTGGCGCCTGAGATCATTACCGCGGTGCTTGATGGCAGGCAGCCCCTCGAACTCAGCGCGAACAAGCTGATGGCCGATACCCGGCTTCCCATAGACCGGGCGGGACAGCGCCAGACGCTTGGGTTCCGGTAGCGGGTCGCTGACCGTGTAGCGAAACGGCCAGCGGCGCCGATTGCATCGTGCCAACGCGGCTGGCCGTCAGCCGGTCCAGCCGTAGCTCCAGCCACAAACATTCCACCGCCTCCCGCAATTGCCACAGCCTTGGCTGTTACTCAGGCTGCAGCGATGCCGTTGGTAGCGATGCGAAGCCAATAGTCATCGAAGGCGTCGGGCTGGCGTGCTTTGTCTCCTCCTGCCGCGCTCAGCCACACTGGCAAGCGCGCAGTCTGCGAACGCCCAGTCCCGGCCGGTCCTGGCTTCGGTACTGCCGAAAGCCGGCAGGGAGACGCGGCAGAGAAAGCGGCCCGAATTCGGCGATGAGGCTGCCGCAAGCCGCGGAAATGACGGGTGGAATCACGCCGTCAAAAGTAAAAAAGAATAATAATATCCATGAGTTAGTTAGTGGCGGTGGACGCAGTCTGCTGTAAACCTGTCTCTGCCTGCATTCCCGGTTCGGAGCAGAAACGCCAGAGAGGGTCTGTCTCTCGACTCGGATGGGCACTCCCGCTAGAAAATGACGCGATCTCCGTGGGTTACCCGAAATCCTCTGTTGAATTGATGGGCCAATTTTGCGGTTCTGGAGCGGCGTTCGCAGTCGCTATCAGGGAAAATCGATTGTCGTTTGGTGGGATTGCATTGTCGTTAGCCGGGATCGGACTGCACACTTGCGGGATCCGCTTGCGTGATTCCGGGATCGGATTGTCGGTTGTCGGTTCGGCATTGTCGTTATGCGGTGCCGCCTTGCCGCTAAGCGGGCATGGATTGCTGCTTTGCGGGATCGGATTGTCGAATTCGAAAAGGGCTTACCGGCAACGATCACGATGCCACAAACAAGCGTTCTATCGAGGATGGGCAGCTGGTTGCGAGCTGGGCTTCGCGACGGTAGCTTCAAAGGATGATGCGCTAGGCGGTCGTATCTGACCAATATCAACCTCTGGCAGGGGCGCCTCGTCGGCATGCGGCTATGGGTAGACGATTCGAAGCTTCTTGAGCCGACCCGGCGAGTATAAGTCCGGCTGGCCGGTGGCGCGGTCGATCTGGTTAGCCGGCGTTTCGCGAGGATGGATGATGTCTCGGCTTCCAATTCGTGCCTTGGCAGCCCGAGTTGGAGAACAAGATCGGCCGACACCTCTCCGGCGCCTCTCGCGACGGTGGCGGTCGATTGAAGCACTGGCTGCAGAGGAGGGCCGAACTCCAGATCCGGGGGGCCTTGCGGCAACGGCGCTTCCAGATCGGCCGGCGGCGCGCGAAGGAATCGATCTCCGGGAGTCCCTTTCGCCTACTTAGCCGTTCACTGAAGCATGCTGGATACCACGACCGATGCCGTTTGGCAGATTGGTTCGGTTCTCGGGGTGCTGGCACGCCTCGCTTGACCTTCGATATCCTGTTCCCAATAGTCAGCTTGGTACGAGGCCGTCGCAACGCCGCTAGGTTTCGTTTGAGTACCTTTTTGTGTGCGGGGGCACGATGATCTCTTACGTTCGGCAGGGTCGAAACCGCTCGATCGTTTTGGGCGTCGCGCGGCTTCTTGCGGCGACCGCCTTCATCGCTCCGTCGGCAGCGCTCGCCCAGGTCCAGACCGGCACATGCTTCGCGCAGGCCCTCCCTTCTGGCGGCTTCGCCTTCTCAGGTAGCTGTCAGGCGAGTTCGTCAAGCCTGATCGGGCTTACCGGTACAGGGGCCACCGGCCCCAATGGCTCGGGCGCCGATCTGTTCTATAGCGCGACCGATGGCGGTCCGGGTGCGACCGGCCCCGCGTTCACGTTCGACCTGCTGTCTGGTTCGCAGCTTCTTCAGCAAGCTAGTGCCGGTAACGGTCTCTATTTCAGCACCACCGGCGGCACGGGCGGCATCGGCGGCCATGACGCAGTTGCCCGCCATGCCGGCGACGGCGGCAGTGGCGGTGATGGCGGCGTCATCATCATCGATATCAGTGCCACGAGCGCGGTCAGCACCACGGGCGACAATTCCGACGCCATCTATGCGATCAGCAGCGGCGGGACAGGCGGCCAGGGTGGAGCGGATGTCGATGGCGGTCTCGGCGATGGCAATGGCGGACCGGGTGGCAATGGCGGCGATATCACGGTCGACAACGACGGCACGCTGAGCACCGCTGGGGTCTACAGCTCCGCCATTTTCGCCCATAGCGATGGCGGAACGGGCGGTGCGGGGGCTCCCGCCCAGAGCTTCTTCGGCAACGGCGGTTCGGGCGGCGTCGGCGGCAATTCGGGGGCCGATGTCACCGCAAGAAATGCCGGCACGGCGAGCACCAGCGGCGACAACGCTACCGCCATCGTGCTGCAGAGCGTCGGCGGCAATGGCGGCGACGGCGGCGGCGGACAGGGGGCGTTCTATTCGCAGGGCGGAAATGGCGGCAGCGGCGGCAATGGCGAAGACATCCAGTTCGCCAACAGGGGTACCATCCAAACCCAGGGCGACTATGCCGATGCGGTGAACGCCTATTCGATCGGTGGAGGCGGCGGCCATGGCGGTTCGGCCGTCACTGCCGGCGGTCTCGTCGGCGTCGCCATCGGCGGCTCTGGCGGCGGCGGCGGCGATTCCGGTTCGGTCGCCCTCGATAATTTCGGAACCATCATCGCGGCGGGCACCAATGCCAAGGGCATGGTCGGATCTTCAATCGGCGGCGGCGGCGGCGATGCCAACGCAGTCACCAATGTCACCTATGGCCCGGGCGCAGCCTGGAACTTCTCCTTTGGCGGCAGCGGCGGCATGGGCGGCACGGGCGGTGCCGTGGTGGTCGACAACCACCGCGGCGGCACAATCGTCACCGGCGCCCCGACCAGCAATGCGCCGCAAGATCCAGGCAATGTGCCCATTCCCGGCGACCATGCCAGCGGCATCCTCGCCCAATCGCTCGGCGGCGGCGGCGGCCATGGCGCGCAGACGGTCAGCGTCTCCGCGTCGGCCGGCTATGCCTCTTTCGCGCTCGGTGTCGCGCTCGGCGGCACCGGAGGAGCGGGAGGCAGCGGCGGAACGGTCAGTGTCACGTCGGATGGGTCGATCACCACCCATGCGCGCCTTGCCGACGGCATTCTGGCGCAATCGATCGGTGGCGGCGGCGGCAAGGGCGGCACCTCCATCAATGTGGACGCCTCGGTCGGCGAATATGCCGGCAATCTGTCGATTGTACTCGGCGGCAATGGCGGCAACGGAGGCAATGGCGATGCCGTCTCGGTGGATCTCGGCGGGGCCATCAGCACCTATTCCAGCCAGTCGCGCGGCATCTTCGCGCAATCGATCGGCGGCGGGGGTGGCAGTGGCGGCAACATCATCAATGTCGACGCCGCGGTCGGCAGCAACGCCGCCAATCTGAGCGTTTCCCTGGGCGGTACGGGCGGCGGTGGCGGATATGGCAGCTCGGTCTCGGTGACGACCGACGCGGGCAGCACCATAGCCACACTCGGCCATTATTCGGACGGCATTCTCGCCCAGTCGATCGGCGGCGGCGGCGGTGGCGGCGGATCGGTCAACAGCTACGCCATCTCCGCGATCAACGGCAGCGGGCTTGCTGCCAGTGCGGGCGTCGGTGTCGGCGGCTTGGGCGGCAGCGGCGGCGCCGGCGGCGATGTCACCGTCTCGCATGGCGGAGCGATCACCACGGCGGGCGACTTTGCGACCGGCCTGTTCGCGCAGTCGGTCGGCGGAGGCGGTGGTGTTGGCGGATCGGTATTCGAACTGTCGATCGCGGCGTCGCTCGACGCCCAGAACGCCCAAGGCAATGCCTTGGGCGGTCGAGATATCGCCGCATCCATAGCCGTCGGCGGCGCGGGTGGCGCCGGCAATGTCGGCGGCGACGTTACCGTCAGTCTCCAGTCCGGCTCCTCGATCGTGACGACGGGCGAGAGCGCCGCCGGCATCATTGCCCAATCCATCGGCGGCGGCGGTGGCGCGGGCGGCATCGCCCATAGTTTCGCGGTCTCAACTCCCGTACCGACGAGTCCGCAGCGTTTGGCCGACCTGTTGAAGCAGTGGAGGGCGATGGCGGAAAAGATCTTTTCGAGTCAAACGTCAGATGGTCCCGCCGGGCAGTACCAGAGCGGCCTTCAGGCCACGATCAGCGTCGGCGGCAATGGCGGCGATGCCGGCATCGGAGGCAACGTCATCGTCAACCTGGCCTCAAACGCATCTATCCAGACCAGCGGCAGCAGCTCCCATGGTGTTTACGCCCTATCCATCGGCGGCGGCGGCGGCATTGGCGGCATGGCCAACAGCGATGGCTTTGCCGGCTTCGGCGAATTTGGACTGGCGCTCAGCCTCGGCGGCAATGGCGGCAATGACAATGATGGTGGCAGCGTCGATGTCGTCGGCAGCGGGCCCGATGGGACGACCGCCGGGATCGTGACCGCCGGCCAGCTATCTCATGGCATAGCCGCTCAGTCGGTCGGAGGAGGTGGTGGTAGCAGCGCGAGCGGCGGCACCGGTTCCACCTCGGATCACAGCATTCCCGGCCTCAGCCGGCAGACGGTCAGCATGGCCATAGGCGGCAATGCCGGCGCACAGGGCGACGGCGGCTCTGTCCGTGTGATCGACGCCCCGAACATCGTCACGTCGGGCGGCGGCTCGGATGCCATCTTCGCCCAGTCGGTCGGTGGCGGCGGCGGATTGGGAGGCGCCGGCTCGGCGACCGGGCTGATCGACATCAGCCTGGGCGGCAAAGGCGGAGCGGGCGGCAATGGCTCGACCGTTCGGATCAAGGGCGATTCCATCCTTTCGACTTCCGGGTCGGCATCCGCCGGCATCTTCGCCCAGTCGGTGGGCGGCGGCGGTGGAGCAGCCGGCATTTCCAACGCCACGTTGTTCGGCCTGCAAGCCGGGTTCGACTTGAGGAATGGCGGCATCGCCGGAAACGGTGGCCAAGGCGGCAATGTGGATGTGACGTGGAATGGCCGCATTCAGACCACCGGCGCGGTGTCGATCGGCATTTTCGCGCAGTCCATCGGCGGTGGCGGCGGCGCGGTCGCGGCCAATGACCTGACGATCGTCGGCGGCGCTGTTCCGTTCTACTCCCTTCCGGGCGGTGGCGTCGGCAATGGCGGCACCGTCACGGTCGGCGACCTGGCCAACGACCCGCTCCGCCTGTCGACCTCCGGGGACGGCGCGCATGGCATCGTGGCGCAGTCCATTGGTGGGGGGGGCGTGGGGCTCTTCGCCGACCAACCCACGGAGTTGTTCGATGTCATCTGGACGGCGGGTGGCACGCCCAACGGAATGGGCGGCTCCGTTATCGTGACGCTGAACGGCAGTGTGGCGACATCCGGCGCGAATGCCTATGGCATTGTGGCGCAGAGCCTGACCAACGCCACGGTGCTGTTTGGCACCGACGGTATCGAGATTGTTCAGGAGCCCACACCCTCGGCACAAGGGGCGGTGCAGGTGATACTGCAGGGCTCGGTGACCACCCAGGGCGTCGGCGCGCACGGCATCGCCACCTATATGAACACGACCCAGGCCGGCAATCCGGTCGTGCAGGCGACCGGCACGGTCAATGTGTCCGGTGCGGGAGCCTGGGGCATCTATACCACCAATGGACAGGACGGCTTCGGCGCGCCCTCCACCGAAGCATTCACAACCGACATCAGCATCCAGGCGGGCGGCACGATCAATGCCACCGGCGCAGCCGCCGGCGCAATCAACATGGCCGACTGGAACGGCGAAGCCACGGCCGATATCTGGGGAGCGCTCAACGCACCGGACGCGGTCGCGCTTCAGAGCAATGCCGCCGGCCTGCTGAACGTCCATTCGGGCGGTGTGGTCCTTGGCGACATCGTCGCCACCGGCGGGGACTTCATCCTTCTCAATGAAGGCTCGATCACCGGCTCGGTGTCCGGCGTCTCGACCTATGCGATTGGCGGCGGCTCACATTTCCTGCGCTTCGATCCGACCGCCACGCTGGGCAGCGACTCGATCGCCGTCCAACAATTGGAAGTTCCCTCTAACAGCATCCATCCCGTTCTGATCGCGCTGCCCAATGGCAATGTGACGGCGACGCAGATCATCGAGACCCATGGCGGGGCGGACCTGACCCCGGTGCCTGCGGATCAAGTGGGGAGTTTCGGGCTTTCCAGCGGCACCATCGCGACGCAGTACGACTATGACTTCACCCTGTCGACCGCGACGATCGCCGACGTGTCGATCGACTTCACGCGTGGCGGGTTCTCCGGCAATACCCAGCAATTGGCGAGCGCGGCCAATAATCAGCTTCTCGGCTGGGCCGCCGATGCGCCCACTTCGCCCTCCGCGCTCTATACGCTGCTCCTCAACGCGTCCAACGCGACGACCAGCGCTGAGCTCTCGCAATATCTGCAGAATCTCGACGCTACCGCCAGCTATGCCGCGGTACAACAAAGCGCGATGGCGGCCAGCGCGGCGCATACGACCATGCAGAGCTGCGGCAATCCGGTCGGGCTCTATTCGCTGATCGACCAGAGCCCGTGCAACTGGGGCAAGGCGACTTACGCCGTGACCACGCTCCGCGACGGCGACCAGCGCGACACCACCACCGGTATCAGTATCGGCCGGCAGGACGAGGCGAGCGACAATGTCTATGTCGGCGGCAGCTTCGCCTATGACTGGACCAGCTTCGACGGCGTCGGCAGTTCGAGCGATGGCAACCGCGTCAGCCTCGGCGCCATCGCCAAATATGTGGAAGGGCCGGTCTACGCCTCTGCGTCGGTGGTGGGCAGCTATGGCTGGGCGGACGGGTCGCGCTATTCCAGCCTCTCATGGGTGAATGGCGTCGCCACCGCCGACCAGGAAACCTGGGCACTGACCGGCCGCCTGCGCGCCGGCTATGTGTTCGATGTCGGCGCGGTGGAACTGATGCCGCTGGTGGATTTCGACGTCCAGGGCATCTTTGATCAGGGCTATACCGAACAGGGCCTCGACGACTTGGCCCTTCAGGTCTCGAACTCGAATAATGTGCTGTTCGACCTGCGGCCGGCGCTGCGCATCGGCGGCACCACGAAAGTAAACGACGCCTACATCACCAACCATGTCGAGATTGGTGCCCTGTTCGCACTGAACGAAGGTTCCGTCGACGTTTCGCTGCCAAACGGGCCGAACCCGACAGCCAGCGTGCCGCTGGCGCTGGAACGCGACGACGTGATGGCGACCATCGCCCTCGGCAGCTCGATCGACTGGGGCGCCTATGAACTGCGCCTGCAGTACGAGGGTGCGCTGGGCGACACGACGGTCAGCCAGGCCGGCAGCGTCAAGTTCGCCATCAAGTTCTAGGTCTGTACCCAACTGTGTTGAAATGTCAGTTGTGATTCAAGCTTCTGAGGAAGCTTGAACTAAGACGTTTGGACACTTATTCGCCCCGCAATTTCATGACGGCACATCTCGGTTTTTCTGCAATTCAAGGAGAAGAGCGCAACTTTTCCTGCGAATCTTCTCGCGCCGCCGCCCCATGAGCCGTCTCGGAATGCTCGATCTCATCGATATATTTGACGCGCAGGAGCATGCGCCCCTCGGGCGTCTGGCGCCGTAGCCGAAATGCTGACAAGATCAGCGAATGAGCATCATCCCGACGAGCCGTACCGCGCCAGATCTTGAGACGGAGCGTCTTCGCCTCCGCGGCTTAAGAGCGTCCGACCTCGATTCTTTCCAGCAGATGTATAGTGATCCGCTCGTCTATCGTCTCCTGACGGGCAAGCCGCTATCTCGCGAAGATGCGTGGGCGCGCATGCTGCGCCTCGTGGGACTTTGGGAGCTGTCTGGCTATGGCTATTGGGCCTTGGAGGACAAGATCACGGGCGCCCTGGCAGGAATCGCCGGATATGCCGAGTTCCACCGCACGATCGAGCCCAAAATTGTGTGCAAGCCAGAATTCGGCTGGGCCCTCGCAAGTCCTTTCCATGGCAGGAAGCTCTCGACGGAAGCGGTCGCGGCGATTCAGGCATGGGGTGACGAAGAGATCGATGCCGACGAGACGTCATGCGTCATCGCCACGACAAACGCCCCTTCGATCCACCTCGCTCACAAGATCGGCTTCAGAACCGTGGCCGAAGGTCCCTACAACGATGTTCAGCATATGGTGCTGCTGCGCCAGCGGCCCTGAACGCCAGCGGCGCGCTC
The DNA here is from genome assembly GCF_026343945.1 of Kaistia algarum. NCBI lineage: Bacteria > Pseudomonadati > Pseudomonadota > Alphaproteobacteria > Hyphomicrobiales > Kaistiaceae > Kaistia > Kaistia algarum. The sequence continues at coordinate 135,096 of NZ_JAPKNJ010000005.1, read as the reverse complement.
GGTTTCTTCGGATCGCCAGGCCGCCTGGTCAGAAGGCGCCGTTCAATCATTCGGCCCCATCCTCAAGCGCCACTCTTACTTCAGCGCCTCATTGATCAAGTTCGCCAAGCGTGCCCTGAACCGTCCCCGGTATGACTATACCATTTCTCACGACGCTCTGGACCGGATGTTTGAAGTTTGGCAGTTCGATGCCCCTCTGAAGGTCTACAGCCACGTCACCCCGGCGAGTGGTCCGGTGGTCGAAGAAACCCAGATCACCGATGAACTGGGCCGGCTGACACGCATCCAGTGACGTGCCCCCGCTTTCTCGGACCGATCTGAGCTGGAATTTTCCATTTATGATCCCGAAACCGGGACGAGGAATTCCATGAAGACGTCGAAGTGTGAATAAGCGCTCAACCGGGACCCCACACCGGATGGCCCCAACGCACTGAGAATAATTGAGAAATTCTATTTCTACTGGGGTCTCAATCGGCGCCGATCATGACACCGAGTGTATTCAAAATTGATGATCAAAATCAGATCGTTAATTCGATTCAAGCCGATGTCTCTGTTCCGCGCCTGTTCACACCCAACTTGAGCGTCTTTCAAATCCAGCAAGCCATCGTTGGCAGCTCAGTACAGATTGAAACAGGTAAGATGCGGTTTTCGGAGGAAATGATGCATTACACACTTCATGCTGCGCCAGGATCTTGCTCTTTTGCACCTCACATCGTCATGGAGGAGATTGGAACGCCCTATTCGCTGGCGTTAATGTCGCCAGGCCATCCCGAAGCCAAGACCGCCGAATTTCACCTCTTAAACCCGAAAGGGCGAATCCCTGTTCTCATTGCCGAGAATTTCACCCTCACTGAAGCGCCGGCAATCTTATTTCACCTGGGCCTGACAAATCCAAACGCGCGGCTCCTTGGAGCGGATGCAGAAAACATCGTTCGTTCCATCGAATGGTTTAACTGGCTATCGAGTGCGGTTCACGCGGTGGCCGTCCGAATGATCTGGCGCGCCGACTTCTTCTTACCGGATCAATCGATGTACGAACCCTTGATTCAAAAAGGAAAGGAGCACTTGGCTTCCGCGTTTGCGCTTATAGAATCCAAGTTGATGGACCGAGATTGGGCCGTAGGAGAGTCCTATTCAATCGTTGATCCGTATTTGCTCGTATTCTACAGGTGGGGAAATCGTATGGCCGTTGACATGCGAAATACCTACCCCGCTTGGACCTCTCATGCACATCGGTTGGAGGAGCGGGCGGCTGTGCAACGAGCGTTAGCGCAAGAGGGAATATCCCTCTGGGAGTAGCTGTCGCGTTGCAAAAATCCAATAATTCTAACTTTGACTGAATGAAACGTGAACAATGACCGTGGGGTTATCAAATGGCGGTCAAAACAGACTCCCGATTGGAGTAGGCCTCTTGGAGTGGACGGACTGAGCTTTTGCAATTGACCATGGGCTAGGCTTTCAGAGGATGAGAGCGCGTGTCACGCCATCGACTCGAGGCATGGCGTTCAAGCGCCAGATCGCAAAGGAATTCATCCGGGAGGCGACGCTGCATGCCCTAGCGAATTGTCTGTGAACAAGCGTTCAAGCGGGACCCCGCACCAGATGACTTCAACGCATTGAGAGTGCTTCATAAATTCTATGTCTGCCCGGGTCTAGATCGGCGCCGATCGTGACCCCAGGTGTAATCCGAATTTATGCTGAAAATCAGAGAGTTAGGTCAATATGGGCCGTCACCTCAATTCGGCGCCTATTCACACGCAGCGCACGCAGCCCGATATAGTTTGGCGGGGCGACCTAAAGAAGGAAGCACCCTCGCTGGTGCAGTTTTTGGATCGTCGGGCGCGGCGACACCACGCACCGCCCCACCTATTGGCTCGCGAAGCCGTCGAAATAGTCGAAGAATACACGGTCAGGATCGTATTTTTGCCTGAGGTCGCATAGCTTTCGCCACTTCTCCGCCGTGAAGGCCTGTACGACGTTGTCCGGCCGCGCCGCCGTGTCGGACTCGCCGAGATAATAACCGAGATTGTACGGCCGCAGGGCTGTGATCATCTCCTGGTGCCATTCGGTGTTTGCGGCATCGTCCTTGGCATCCCACCACATGGTCCATGGACCGCCATAGACCTTGGAATGCATGGAAAGGGCCATGTCCTTCTGCTGGGCCGGGACATTTGGGCCGCAGAAGATGGTGAACAGGAGCACCGTGGTGGGCGAGGGTGTCCTCGGCAAGAGGGGCAGGACAGCCCGCATCATCTCGCCAGGGTTGTGGTTGGAGAAGGTTGCCTCCACGCGGGCGCGGACGCCTTCCGGCCAGAGGACCCCGGAGCTATCGAAGAGCTGCTCGAAATCGAGCGGCGTTCCGAACGAACTTGAAAGCGGCCTGACCGGCGATTGCTCCAAAGGCTGCAGTGCGGCGCTGGCGGCCTCGGGCGTGTTTTCGAATACCGTGGCCGTAACCATGCAGATCCAACCATTCTGCCCGGCCGCCTGCTCTTGCAACTTCGGTGGAGCCTGGACGATGAATTGGCTCAGCTCGACACTGGGTGAGATCTTCGGTGCCGCGTCTCCGAGCCATCTGCCGATGGCCGGTGCGTCCTCCAGGCGGTAATAATATACACTGCCCTGAATGGCCTTCGGCAGCGTATAGAGCTTGAGATAATACTTTGTGACGACGCCGAAAAAGCCCGAGCCAGCGCCGCGTGCAGCCCAGAAATAGTCCGGGTTCTCGGTTTCGCTCGCCTTGATCAGTTCGCCCTGCGCGGTAACCAGCTCGATAGCCTCCAGGCTCTCCGCGCCCGAGCCCCAGACCGTGGGGTTCCAAGCCATGCCGCCGCCGAGGAAATAGCCACTGGCCTTCACCTGCGGGCAATGGCCGGTCGGAAAAGCAAGTCCCACAGCGTTCAAGGTATTCTGCACATCGCGGTTGCTGATGATCGGCTGGATGACCGCCCTGCGATTCTCCGCATCAATGGAAATGACCTTTGTGAAGTTCTGGATATCGATCAGCAGGCCGCCGTTCCGCAGCGTGGGCTGACACCAATTGTGGCCGCCCCCGCGCACGACGACCTTCAGCTTGTTCGCGCGGGCAAACTTCACCGCCGCGATGATGTCTTCCTCATCCGCCGCCTTCACCACGATCTGGGGTGCGCGGTCGGGGACAAGCTTGTTCCAGAGGTCCCCGTGGATCGCTTCCTGAAAGCCCGGATCACCGATCGCGACGACCGTGCCTTTGCACATCTTCTTCAAGCTATCGATGTTCATGTCTCGGCTCTGCGATCCTGATTCAACGACTGAGATCTGCTGCCGACACTCCGAAAAGCGCGGCCGGCGGCAATGAGCGTATAATGGCGGCTGGGACAGGAGACCGGCGTCTTTTCCGGCAATTTGGCGCCGTCCTATGCCTGAGCACGGGCGTCCCTATTTTCTCCGCCCAGCGTTCGGATGAGGCGCTTGACCGGCCTGCGACGCAGGCCGGACGTGCGGATATTCCCTAGTCCTAAGCGGGGCGACGGATCCCTACGGATCCGTCGCCAAGCTCACGAATGACCGGAGCGATCGCTAGCTCCACCTGCTTTCCAGCACCGATCAATAGCGGGCGCCGTCAGGCAACGCGCGGAACTCGTCCCACACGGCGTTGGCTTCTGCGCGGCAAAGCTCTTCGGGCTTGAGGGCGCGATCATGGAACGGCTGCTCAAGGTCCCGGTAGATGACGCTATCATCGAAGATATCGGCGTAGTCGTCGCACTCGGCAGCGTAGAAAACCTTGGAAACACGCGCCCAATATGAGGCCGAGTAGCACATCGGGCAGCACATGCAGCTCGTATATAGAATGGCACCCGAGAGATCATGTGTCCCGAGATTCTTGCTCGCCTCGCGGATCGCGACGACTTCGGCATGGGCGGTCGGATCATGCTCGGCGATCACTCGGTTTCCTTCGGCCGCGACGATTTCGCCATTCAGAAAGATGACGCATCCGAACGGCCCGCCGGTCTTATCGACGACGCCCGCCTGACGCATCTTGTCGATCGCTTTGAGCATGTTGGCCCGATGCTGCTCTTTCGTAAGTTCGACTGTCATTTGCGTTCCCCACTTTGGTTCCGGTTGGATTGAAACGGCCTGCTCTCGTCAGGGCGCCTTGAGAATCACTTCAGAAGAGCTGCGGCCTCGAATGTCAGGATGGACGCAGGCGCGGTGCGACCCTCGAACGCCACGGCGAGGCATCGCCGCCCCCGGAACGGTTGCCGCCCAGCGTCTTTGACGAAACGACCCGGCGACACGTACCTTGCGAGGACGATGCGGGCGGGCACCGCAACCCGCTCCGGCGAACAGACCCGGGAAAGTCTCAGCGGAGACAAGCAGGCGTGCCGCGAAGCTCATATGTCTGCGTACAGAATATGTGCGTGGCCTTGCATCGGAAACGGCGCTCCTTGAGGGGCTGAAGGTTCTCGCGAGACTATCGGCCTCATGGCGGATAACTCGATCCGTCTAGCAGACCTTCCACGATCCCGCCTATTCCCTCATTTGGGGGATAGGTTCGCAACTCCGCCGCGAAGCGATCACCTCCAAAGGCAGCGCCACAATCCCGCATGGATCCGCTCTCGCTCCGAGAGGGCGCGATCTGCTCCAGCACCTTGAAAGCGCGAACAAATTCAGAGAGATGATCTCCGGCGGCCGAAAAGAGCGTCAACCGGTTTCGCCAAGCGGCCAAGGCGCGCGCGGGGCGCATCGGCGCAGGTTCAAGCCTCTATTCCCTCGGCGATTTTCCTGGCCGGAGATTGACCCGCCAGCTATTCTTTCATAGTTTTCCCTTGCTGAAATTCCTGCTCATTGGGGGCCTTTGGCGGGAATCTAACCAGTATTCGCGCTTCCATGATCTCGGCGTAGCATGACTAACGACCTGACATCTATGCCAGCCGATCCTGCTGCCGCCTCTTAGAATCGGATGTGCGCGACATCGTCCGATTGCTTGGCGATGTCATCGTCTCGCAGCGCGATTTCGCCGGCGTGAAGCGTCAGCTCGTGGAAGGTATCTGCCAACTCATCAAGGCCGATGCCTGGACCTGGAGTCTCGGCTGCGCCGTTGAACCCGGCGAGATGCCCGTCTATCTCGGCATGGCGCATGGCGGCCTCGACGAGGCGCGCTACGCCCGGCTGATCCTGGCGGCCGGCCACCCCGACATGGCATGGACGTCAGCAAAGCTCCTGGGTGAAATGCGCCAAAAAGCGTCCCACGTCACGCGTACTCGGCAGCAGGTCGTCGACGAATCGACCTTCGTCGCGTCCGGCGTCGGCGCCTATCTGCGCGATGCAGATATCGGGCCTTTCATTTTCTCGCTCCGCCCCATCGATAATCGGGCCGTCAGCACGATCTGCATCTTTCGGCGGGGAAACGATCAGCCCTTCTCCGAGCGGGAATCGCGCATGGCACACATCCTGCTCAGTGAGCTTCCCTGGCTGCACGAACAGGGGTGGCCGACGGACCGAGGCGCCACGGTGCCGCGCCTGTCTCCGCGGCTCCGGCTTGTGCTCAATCTTCTGCTCGACGGTCACACGCGCAAGGAGATGGCCATCAGCCTGTCCCTGTCCGAATATACTATCGCGCAATACCAGAAGACCATCTACAGCCATTTCGGCGTCAATTCCCACATGACCCTGGTGAAGCGCTTTCAAATGGGAGATGGCGGGGACCGATAGCCTCTGCCGGCTCGCATCTCCAGTGTCGTCGACGGGACGCGACGCATATCCCCCAAGTGAGGGATATGCGGCATTGCCGTCGGCCTGCTAGACGGTTCCGGGTGCCGTGGAGGCGCGTTTTCACAATGATCTCCAAGGGAAGCATCGCCGTTCGTCTATGTCCTGTCGTCCGTCCCGGCTAGGGGGCGCGGCGGAGGCCACGTGCCATCCGCGCAGGATCATTGTGAGGCGACGGCCGTTCTGCCGGCGAGACCAGGGTGACGGGCACGCGCCGCCATACCCCTGGAAAATAGTAGCTGAGCGGATCACGTATATGAGCTTGAAGAGCCAAGTGCCCGACCAGCCGGTCGCTCTCGTCATCCAACAACGCATTGCCGACGAGGGCTACGCCGCGTTTACGCACTGGACGGGCGGCGTCGCGGAAGCGCTCAAACTTTGGCCCGGTTTCCTGGGCCTCGAGGTGGTTGCGCCACGGCCGCCCGCCCAGCTGGACTGGGTTCAGATCATCGAGTTCGCGACGCCCGCCGCGGCGAGAGGCTGGCTGCATAGCGACGTACGCGCCCGGCTCGTCGAGGATATCCAACGCTTTGCCGCCGGACCTGAGGACGTCCACCTCCTGCCAGAGGCTGGCGGCCACCGTGCGGAAGCGGTCTCCGCCGTCATCTCCTTCAATGTGCCGCCGGACGAGGAGGTAGAGTTCCTCGCCTGGCAGGCGAGTATCCAGGCGGCGGAGGCGGAGTTCAGGGGGTTCCTGCGCCACAAGATCGAACGACCGATCCCCGGCCTGCATGACGACTGGGTCATCGTTCTGTCATTCGACACCGATGCGAACCTGAGCGCCTGGATGGACTCGCCGCAGCGCGAAGCCCTCCTGCAGGTAGGCCGACAGTTCAACACCGGCCTTGCGGTGAAGCGCGCCAGCTACGGATTCAATTTCTGGTTCCCCGCGGGCCAACCCGCTGATCAGACACCATCATTCATCTTCAAGAGCAATCTCATCGTGCTTCTGGTGCTCTATCCGGTCGTCTTCCTCTGGGGCTATTTCATCAGCAAACCATTCATTGACGTCCACGGCGTGCCGTTCTGGCTGTCACTCTTCATCGGCAATGTCGCGAGTACCCAGTTCCTCGGCTGGTGGATCGCTCCGGCAGCCTTCAAAAGGCTCGAATGGTGGCTCCAGCCCGATCCCGGCTTGCGAAGGAACCTTCTAGGCTACTGCCTGCTCGCCGTGCTCTATGGCCTCTCCATGGCCCTCTATGCCGGCCTCATTGCCTGGAACTGGGGCCATGGCTAAGGCCGACTTCTTCTGCAAACTCAGAGATTTCAAACGCATCGCCATGCGCGCCGACAAAACCGACCACAAACCCTCAGCATGTGATCAAGCGCCCAAGCAAGGCCCCGTACCAGATGACTTCAACTAATTGAGAATACTTCATAAATTCTATGTTTGCCGTGTCTCGATCGGCGCCGATCACAACCCCGAGTGCATTCAAAAGTTATGATGAAAGTTAGATAGTTAGGTCGATTCAAGCCGAGGCCTCCATGACGCGCCTATCCACACCGATCTAGAAGTTGCCAGCCCGCCATGCGCGCGGCGATTGCCCGGTCATGCGCCTGAAAGCGTTGCTGAAAGCACTCGTATCTGCATAGCCGAGCGCTGCACCGATCGCCGTGATGCTGAGGCGGGTGCCGGTCATCAGACGCTTAGCGACGTCAATCTGAGTCTGTTTCAGCAGCGCGCGAAAGCTCGTTCCCTCGGCCTGCAGGGCGCGCTCCAGAACACGTGGATGCATCGCCAGGGCATTGGCAACAGAAGCCAGCCGGTCGTCCATGAAGAGGACTCGCGGCCTCAGCAAGCGGACGACCTGATCCGAAATGTTCGGGAGATCGACCGCCCAATAGTCGCGGACCTGCGTTTCAAGGGCGCGCCGCTTCGCAGGGTCGGCGCGAACAACCGGCAGGGCCAGAGTCGCCCTGGAGAACACAAGCGCCGACTGATCGGCATCGAATGTCACCGGCGCACGAAAGAATTGGCGATAAGGCTGTGGGTCGGCGGGTGCTTTCCGCGACAGCAGCACCTCGTCGGGGCGAGCGCCGCAAAGTTCCTTCGCCATGCTCAGGCCGACGGCAAGGGCGCCGACCTGAAAATGGTCCACTGAAGCGCCGGTATTTTCGTAGATCGAATAGCCGAGCCAGGCCGAGTCATCGCGCGCGACGAGATAGGGCACGCCGCCGCGGACATAGCGGTGATGGTTCTCGCAAATATCGAGCAGCGCGCGGCCCAACGTCGGCGCATTCCTCATGAGCGCGCCGACGGCACCGATGCTGCGCGTGTCGCTTCCTTCTCTCGCGGCGACGAGCAGGCCGATGTGATCGCAACCCGTCCGTTCGGCGGCGATCCTGGCAAGCAGACATGCGGCACGAAACGGAATCTGGCTCTCCTGGTCGGCCAGCAGCGCAAGATCGATCCCCGCCTCGGCCGCCACTTCGGCCGGATCGACGCCGAGGTCACGCACGACCTCTGGCAGCGCGCTCATCGCGCCGACACGCTGCCACCCTTGCGTCATTCAGCTATCCTCCCGCCCGCGGAAGTTTTCACGACAGTCGCAAAATCGCAAGTCGGCAACTCGAACTTACTTTAGACCGATGCCAGAACACGTCGAGCGGTGGGGGATCCAAAGGGCTCGACAGTCGAACAGGTCAGCGGCGCACACGTCGCAGATATTATCAAGCAAGTGGCAAGACCTCATTGCGTCGGAACGCGCGACTGTCGCGCGGCCGAAGACGATAAGCCATGCCTGCGAGATGTGCGTCTCTGGGGCTTTAGGGCCTGTGCCTGCCTGTCCGAACGTTCGCCTGTGAGCTGGGCAAATGTCCGGCCGTTCAGAAGCGAGGACACAATGTACTACACGGACGATTCCATACTGCCCGAGAACATGCAGCCGTTGATCATCACGGCGGCCCCGTTTGGACCCCAGTGGCTGCCGGGCGATGCCGACATCCCGCTCACATGGGACGAGCAGGTCCAAGTCGCCGTCGATTGTTACAACGCCGGCGCAACGATGCTGCACGTGCATGTTCGAGACCCTGCCACCGGCCAGGGCTCCACCAATTTCGACCAGTACAACTATTTTCTCGGCCGCCTCAGGGAAGCCGTACCGAAGATGATCCTGCAGGTCGGCGGCTCGATCTCGTTCGCGCCGCACACGGCGGAAGCCAAGGCAAAGTGGCTCGACTACGATACCCGCCACATGTTGACCGAACTCGATCCGAAGCCGGATTTCGTCACCATCGCCACCGGCACCACGCAGTGGGACGTGGTTTCGATGTTCGTGCCGGACGACATCAAGGGCACCCATCTCGACAACAATCCACAGGTGCAGGCCGCATGGTCGGGCATGTGGGTCGACGCCGGCCCTGCCTTCTATCTCGAGCACCTGAAGCGGCTCCGCGCCAATCGCATCCAACCCTATTTTGTGCCGGCACATGTCCATCAGCTCGAGATCATCGAGCGGCTGATCCGCGCCGGGGTCTATATGGGACCGATGAACCTTGCCATCGCCGGCTATGGCGGCGGCACGCTTGGCCGAAACCCGTATCATTGGATGGACTTCCTGCGCCAAGTTCCGCAGGGAGCCGTCTCGACCTTCTGGTCCAGTATGCGCGGTCTGATCTCTCTCTCCGCCATGGCTATCGTGCTTGGCCAGCATGTGCGCGTCGGCAACGAGGACAACATCTGGGGGCCTGACAAGAAGCGCCGCAGCTCTGTGCAGCAGATCGAGGGCGCCGTGCGCATTGCAGAGGAGTTCGGCCGCAAGGTCGCCAATTCCGACGAGGCGCGGGAAATCCTCAAGGTCGGAGTCTGGTACGACAGCGTCGAGGAGACGCTGCATCATCTCGGCTTGCCGCCGAACCGTCGCGATGGTGACAAGGGCTTCCTGGTCTTCGACACTGACGGGAAGAAGAATACCGCCAAGAATGGTGGCGACTCGCACCCCATGGCCTACTGCATGGTGCCGCCCGGCGCCGCCAAGATTGCCATGGAAGCGGCCGCTACGGCCAAGGCCAAGTTCCAGAGCTGATCATGTCACGGGGCGGCGCCGGCTGGCGCTGCCCCGCCCCAGAGTTCCGGAGACCATCATGGCGGGACGTCTCAGCAACTTCGAGATCTACGGCGATGAGCCGGAAAAACTGGCCGGGTTCTATAGCAGCTTGTTCGGCTGGCAGATCGACCGCGTCGAGGGCGTGGATTATTGGCGGATCAGTATCAACGCCGAGGCTACGGCGCCGACGACGGGCGGGATCGCCCGCCGGCCTTCTTTCGGGCAGCGCGGCTGGATGAACTTCGTCGAGGTCGATTCCGTCGACGAAACGGTCGAAGCGGCGGTCCGCGAAGGCGGATCGATCCTCAAGCGAAAGACCGCCGTACCGAAGACGGCCTGGCACGCCGTGATCGCGGATCCGGCCGGAAACACCTGTCTCGTCTGGCAGCCCGACCCGACGGCGTTCCCGATGCCTGAACCCGATTGACGCGCTCGGCTCCACGGAACGAAGGCCGGAACCGCCCAGCCTGAGACAGCGCTTCCTACGCCGGCGGATGACCTCGGCTGGATGGCACGAAGGACGACAAACATGGTGAAGTCCACCCCCATTGGTTCGAACGGGCCTTGGTCGACGACGGCCTATGCCATCCTGGAGGATTGGGACGCGGAATGGGCGGCCTTCTGCCGCGCCATGAGCACCAATGCCTGGACGGAGGGCGTGCTCTCGCCGCGCTTCGTCGAGCTGGTCGCGGTCGCGCTCTGCACGGCCTGCACCAATCTCGACCGTGCCGGAGCCCGCCAGCATATCCGCGCCGCGCTCCATGCCGGGGCGACGCGCGACGAGATCCTGACTATCATCAAGATGGGATCGGTCATGGCGATTCATAGCTGTAGCCTGGCGGCCCCGATCCTGCTCGAGGAAGCGGGATCTGAAGCTATCGCGGCTTCGGTCCGGCCTGCCGGGGAAACGCCGGCCTGCGACCGGATGAAGGCGATCGGTCAGTGGAATACGGCCTGGGAACCGTTCTTCCAGCTCGATCCGCACTGGACGGACGAGTTCATGGTAACCGGCGCCGGCATCTACGGCTCCTGCATATTCTCACCCAAGGAGACGGAGCTGCTCAGCATCGCCTTCGACGCCTCCTTCACCCACATGTATGCCCCCGGAACGCGGCGCCACATCAAGGGCGCGCTGGCAGCCGGTGCCAGCGTGGCCGAGATCATGGACGTGCTGAAAATCAGCGTCGGCTACGGCGTTTCGGCCTGCAATCTCGCAGTGCCGATCCTTGCCGAGGAGATCGACCTTCTCGAACGGAGCCGCCGATGAACAAGGACGATCGAGGCATAACTGAAGCCGGCAAGCCCCGCTCCCTCACGACGCGGCTGATCGGCGAATTCCGCCTGTTCATGGTGCTGTTCCTTTATCTCTGGGTGCTGTTCGGCCTCTTCGTGCTGAACCAGGACATCGCGCAGCGAGAACATGGCGATTCGATCGCGCTCCAGGGCTTCGCGATCCTGAACGCGCTCGTGCTTGGGAAGATCATGCTTGTCGCAGAGCATCTCGACTTCGCCCGGTGGCTTCGAAGAAAACCTGCCATCCTGTCTATTCTGTTCGAAGCGGCCTTCTGTAGCGCTCTTTTCCTCGGCTTTCACGTCATCGAACGAAGCATCACTATCCTGGTGCGGGGGACCGCCGCCTCGGAAAGTCCTTTCTCCTTTGGTGGTGGCGGCCCGCTCGGGCTCGCGATTGTCGTTGTCATCCTCTTCGTATCGCTGCTGCCTTTCTTCGCGTTCAAGAATGTCATGCGGGTCATCGGCGAGGAAAGAATGCGGCGCATCCTCTTCGACGGACCAGAGCACCGCGAATAACCACCGGCGTCCGCCACTGAACCGCGCGGGGTTTGTTGAAGGACCATCGCCCTGTGATTCGCGAATCACGACCTCTGGCTTCGCCGTTTTACGTCGCGCCGCCGCTCGGGAGCGGATGAACTCCGATCGATTTGGGATCGCTCGCCGTTCGAGACGTCTTAGAAAATCCCTTAAGCACCCCTTAGAAAGCCCTTAGGACCTCTTACAGAAGCGGATGATGCGCCGAAGCGGCGTGTCATTGTTTTCGCTTGTGCTTTTTGAGCGGGTTCTCATCCTGTTCCCATGCGGGGCAGCCGATCCGGCCGCCCGATATCACCAGGAAGGACGAGAATGAGAGCTTCCTACCCCTCGATCGAGGTAATGCCGATCACATCGCTGCGACCCTATTCGGGCAATGCACGAACGCATTCGCGGCGCCAGGTCCGGTAGATCGCCGACAGCATCCAGCGGTTCGGGTTCACGAACCCGGTGCTGATCAGCGATGACAACGAGATGGTCGCCGGTCATGGAAGGGTGCTGGCGGCGAAGGAGCTGTGCGCTACTCATGTTGTAGAATTGCGCAATCTCAGGGGCGCTCGGCGTGGACATTTCACCGAAGGTCTTTCTCGCTCTTTGCGCCGTAGTAATCGGCCTAATTTTAGTGCGAGCCTATTTTCGAGGATAGTCAGGGCGACGAGAGTCGGGAGGAGTCGCGAAGTGGAGGTTGTCCGCCCTTATGGCCGTCTTCGGGGCGCTGATCCATGCTCGTGACGTCTATGCAAACGAACCACCATTCACGGTTGGTGGCGCGATAGGCTTCATCATTTTGGGAGCGTTAATCCTTTCGGTCCCGACCTTTGCAGTCCTGTGGATAGCGGAGCGTCTTGCAACCCGAAGCAGGTCCTAAGGACTGCCAGTTGCTTCGCAAACTTGGTGTTACAAAGTTCGCGATTGAACACCGACGATGGGCCGGAAGGCAGCTTCCTTGAGTGTCATGCTCTCGGCTTCGCCGCACTTTTCCGCTTCTCCGGGGCGGCCGGCGCCACGGCCGCAGGCTTGCGGCCAAGGCCCAATCTCAGCGCCAACGCGGAGCGCTCCGCTGCATAGTTCGGCGCCACCATCGGGTAATCCGCCGGCAGGCCCCACTTCTCGCGATATTCTTCCGGCGACTGTCCGAAGCTCACGCGTAGGTGGCGCTTCAGCGACTTGAACTTCTTTCCATCCTCCAAGCAGACGATGTAGTCCGGGAACACCGACTTCCTCGGATTGACGGCGGGCTTAGCCTTCTCCGCTTGCGGCCTTCCCGCCGCGGCCCCGAGACGGGCGAGCGCCGTGAACCTGACCGACCAGCGCGCCGAGTGCGCCCGCTGAGACCGTATTGTTTGCAACATAGGCAGTCACGATCGAGGACGTGATCTCGGTCAAAGCTCGGTTCTCGGTCATCGATGCCTCTTGAGGGGGACTAGCGGTCTGCCGTTGGCTAATATACCGGCGACCTAAGCAAGTGCAGCTCCAGCGTTCTCTTACAAGCGTTCTGGGCGCCGTGGCCGAAGCCACCAGCGGCGAGAAAAACCGGAGGCCAAGTCGGAGGCTTCGACAATGGGCTCTAATCAGGTCCGGCCCACGGTGCGATCGGCCACAAAACGCCGATGGAGCGGATGAAACGCTCAGAAGCCAACGTGTCGGCCTGAGCATTCACCCCCTAAAACTCCCAGCCGGGAGGCCCAAAGGCGGGGAGCACGTCAAGCGAAAGGCGTTCTCCATATGGGGTCGCCAGCATCTGCGTCACGGTCACAGCACTTCGCGCATCTACGACACTGACAACGTCGGCAAGGGCATGTGGATGGGCGGCCTGCCACTGCTCGGCTACGACGTCCAGGATCGCAAGCTGGTGGTGAATGCTCAAGAGGCGCAAACGGTCACCTTCATCTTCCAGCGTTATCAAGCCCTGAAGTCAGTGCGCCTGCTGCAGGCGGAACTCGACCGGCGCGGCATCGTGAGCAAGCTCCGCCAGCGCGACAATGGACCATCGCGAGGCGGGCAGCCGCTCGGCCGTGGCGCGCTCTATGCCATGCTGTCGAACCGGCTCTATCGCGGCGAGATTGTCCACAAGGACGTCTCGCATCCCGGCCAGCACGATGCGATCATCGATGAGGCGCTGTTCAATGACGTTCAGCAAACTCTCGCCATCAATCGGGTGGACCGCGAGCGTAGTGTGAATGCCGACGAGCCCTCCCTGTTGGCCGGTCTCCTGTTCGACGCCGACCGCAACCGGATGACGCCGACCCATGCCAGCAAGAAGGGCGTGCGCTATCGCTACTATGTCTCCAAGACCTTGATCACGCCGCGGCAGCCAGCACCCGACGACAAAAGGATCAGGATTCCAACGGCGCTCCAACTCTGAGCGGCGCAGGCGGCGCGATCTCAAAGACCCAGGGTGGCCTCCGCCTGCCGGCCGCAGGCATCGAGCGGCTTGTGCTCGAACGGCTGCTCCAATTCCTTGCCTCGCCGGCCTAGGTCCTTGCGATCGGGATACCTGATATCGATTCCGCCACCCATTCGAACCATCGCATCGATGCGGTCAACCAGAGCGCATTGCTGGAATCGGCGCAGCGCAAGGCCTCTTCGCTCTCAGCAGCCGATGTTGTTGCTCAGCGCAGCTTCCTGCTCGCCGTCTTGCGACGGGTCGACGTGCATCGCGATCGGGTCGAGATGCGGATTGGCAGGGCCGGGTTGCTGCAGCGCCTGCGCTACAGCGATTGTAACGAACCCGACGAGCCGGTCGGTGGCGACAATTCTGTAGACGCTGAGGACATTGCCGGTACGCCACATGCAGCCGAGCCAGACCCAGCAAAGAACTCCACCGACCGCGACATGCGCGAGGTCATCTCGCTGGCGGTCCCGGTAGCCTTCAAACGATCTGGCTTTGAACTGCGCCTCGTCGTCCCGGGCAAAGAAACCGCAGCTCGGCCGGATACCAGTCTCGTTCGCCTCATCGCCCGCGCGCACCAGATTCTTGGCAGGCTGAGTGGTGACCCTGAGCTCATCGTTGCGGATGTGGCCAGGGAAGAGGGACTGAACAAATCCTATGTGTCGCGACTCGTCCGGCTGGCCTTCCTTGCGCCAGATACCATCACCGCAATTCTGGAAGGCAGGCAGCCCGTTACCCTGACCGCCAACAAGTTGATGGCTGATACACGCCTTCCGATCGACTGGGTCGAACAGCGCCGCGTGCTCGGGTTCAATTAGTCCCGCGCCGTTCTGGTCGCCCCAGCACGCCTATCTCCTTGCATAAAAGCAGCCAAGCGGCCGGGGCTGAAACACCATACCAATGTTAGGCGCCTGAATCTCGTGGCCTGCTGTGGCAAATCCAGTCGGGATCGCGCCACATTGGAAGCCCTCCGACTCGTCGGCGCCTATTGCACGCAGGGCAAAGGAGCGCATCCGATCAAACCGATCGAGCAGAAGGCCAATCCTGTCGGCAGGATAGCGGCCGGCGGTCGTTTAAGATCGAAAAAAGGACTAGCCGTGCAGTCGGGCAAAAAGTCGGTCCCCCAAATCGCAAAATTGGGTACCTCTGAAAGCTACCAGGGAGACAGGGACCTGAAGAGCAGGCTAAAGCGGGTGCAAAAGCAGTCTCTTCGGACCCAGCCCAAGATCGGCCGCCCGCAAGCGCCGGAAACAACGGTACTATCTGCCGCAGTCTCCGAAAATCAAAAGACGTAATAAAAACAAGGACTTAGTGGCGGAGAGGGGGAGATTCGAACTCCCGATACCCTTGCGAGTATGCCGCATTTCGAGTGCGGTGCAATCGACCACTCTGCCACCTCTCCGCGGTGGCGCTCTTTAGCGCGAAGCGGGTGATACATGGCCTTGCTGCCGAAGACAAGTCTTCTTGCGTGGCCGGTGGCGTCGATGTGGATGGCGGGGGCGGGAGGATCGGGCGCCGCTCTGTCGCGGCTTTCGACGCCCGGTCCCACAAGGCCCAATGAGCCGTCTCCGCCATGTGACGAAGCGAGTCCGGCCGTATAGGACCCCCGCCCTGCGCCTCCTTGGGTGCGGCCGGGAAGCGCCGTGCGGGCCGGCGGGGCGACCGGCTTCAGCGTTCCGAGAACAGCACGCCGCCTTTGGCCTTGTCGGTCTTCGGGGCCTCGACGATCTGGATCGTCACGCCCTCTGGCGCGGCGCCGAAATTCTTGACCACCGCGTCGGTGATATCCCTCACGAGGCCTCGCTTCTGTTCGAGCGTGCGGCCTTCGACGGCATAGACGATGACTTCCGGCATGATTTCCTCCGTTGGAAGCCTCAGGAGAGGCGAGGGGTGGCGTGGCGTCAAGCCGCTGACGTCGGCGCAACTGAGATTGTCGCAAGAAGCGCGCGGATCCAGTCGACCTCTTCCTGGTTCACGCCATGGCCGGAGCCGCGATAGATCTGCTTGGCGACATCCGCGCCGGATGCGGCAAAGCGCGCGGCGCTGAGCTCGACGCGCTCCAGAGGGATGTGCGGGTCGCGCTCGGAGCAGCCGAGGAAGACCGGCGTCGTCGCCAGGGCCGGCTCGGGCGCCGCCACTTCGGCGTCGGTCCCGATCAGACCGCCCGAGAGCGCCACGACGCCGCCATAGCGGTGGGGCCGGCGGATGGCGCTCTCCAGCGTCAGGCAGGCGCCTTGCGAGAAGCCGAGCAGGACGATGCGCTCGTCCGGAATTCCGGTTGCGTTCAGATCGTCGAGGATCGCCGCGACATTGGCGAGCGCCGCGGAGAGATAGGGCTCGTTGCGCGCCTTCGGCTCCATGAAGCGCTGCGGGTACCATTGATGGCCGGACGCCTGTGGCGCCAGATATGCGAAGTCGTCGGCGCCGAAATGGGCCGAGAGCGAAAGGATGTCGTCGGCGGTGGCACCGCGGCCATGCAGCATCACCATGGCACCGCGGGCCGAGACGAGCGGCGCGCCCGCCTGCCAGATCTTCGCCCCGCCATGCGGCGCGGGGCCGCGCGTGGTCGTGAGGGTCATCTTGCGTTCCTTTCCGGGGCGGAGATGCCGGCGGCCGAGGCCGCCAGCATCTCCGCAATTGGCTAGAGCGGCTTCAGATTGGCTTCGATCGAGGCGCGGCGCCCTTCCAGGAACGGCGGCAGCGACAGCTTCTCGCCAAGCGTTTCCATCGGCTCGTCGGCGGCGAAGCCCGGTATGTCGGTCGCGATCTCGAAGAGCACGCCGTTCGGCTCGCGGAAATAGAGCGAGCGGAAATAATAGCGCTCGACTTCGCCGCTAGAGGGGACGCGGAAGCCGCGCACGCGCTCGGTCCAGGCCTTCAGCCCTTCATAGTCCGGCGTGCGGAAGGCGACGTGATGGACCCCGCCGGCGCCCTCGCGGGCCTGCGGCAGTTCCGGTTCGACCGCGACATGCAGTTCGGCTGCCGGACCGCCGGGGCCCATCTCGAAGACATGCACGGTGTTGGACGAGATCGCGCTCACCGGATAGTCACGCACCTCCTTCATGTTCATGACCGTCTCCAGCACCTGCCGCGTCGGCGCCAGGTTCGGCACGCTCATGGTGATCGGACCGAGGCCGAGGATCTGGTGTTCGGCCGGAACGGTGCTTCTTTCCCAGGGATGGGCGTCGAAGGGCTGGCCATTGGCGACGAGCGCCAGGCGCTGGCCTTCCGGATCCTCGAAATTCAGGGTCGGACGGCCGCCGATCTCGGCGATGTCGCTCGCCTTGACGCCGGCAGCCTTCAGATGATCGCGCCACCAGCCGAGGCTGTCGCCATCGGCGCGGAAGCCGGTGCGGCTGACGGACTGATTGCCGCGGCGCGCCGGGCTGGCCGGCCAGTCGAAGAAGGTGATGTCCGAGCCGGGAGACGCGGCACCGTCGCCATAGAAGAGGTGATAGGCGCTGGTGTCGTCCTGGTTCACGGTCTTCTTGACCAGGCGAAGGCCGAGGATGCGCGTGTAGAAATCGAGATTTCCCGACGCATTCGCGGTGATCGCGGTCAGATGATGGAAGCCTCCGAGGGCGAGTTCCATGATGTGGCTCCTTAATATTCGTTTCGCGAGAATTCGTTTCGTGAGGCGAAGATCGGCGCGCCGAGGACGAAGCGCAATCGGGCTGTCAGAACAAGCTTGTCTCTGATTAGTGGACAATCGCGAGCGATTGTTGCGCAGCCGGTGTCACGCCGCGCCTTCGCCGCGATGTTGGGCGGTAATCGCCGCGGACACGAGGCGAATGGGAGAGGAGACGAGGATGGCCGGAAACAAGGAGAAGACTTTCCTGTGGGGCGCGGCGAGCGCGGCCTATCAGGTCGAGGGCGCGTGGCAGGCGGACGGCAAAGGCCTCTCCAACTGGGACGTCTATACCAATCTCTACCGCGTGACGGAGCCGGGCACGGGCAGGCAGCAGACGGGCAATGTCGCCATCAATGCCTATGACCGCGCGCAATATCTGTCCGATATCCAGCTGATGCGCGAACTGGGTCTTGGCGGCTACCGTTTCTCGCTCGCCTGGAGCCGCATCCTGCCGGAGGGCACGGGGCGGGTGAACGCAGCCGGGCTCGATCATTACAGCCGCTTCGTCGACGATCTGCTCGAGGCAGGCCTCGCGCCGATGGTGACCTTGTTCCACTGGGACATGCCGCAGGCGCTGGAAGATCGTGGCGGCTGGAGCAGCCGGGATTCCGTTGGCTGGTTCCGCGACTATGCCGCCATCGTGCGTGAACGCCTCGCCGACCGGGTGGAGAGCTTCATCACCTTCAACGAGCCGTTTATCGATCTCTTCCTGATCGAACCGATGGTGGAGATCGCCCGGGGCGGCTTTGGCGATCCGGGCGCCATCACCGATGCGCAATGGGGCCGGCAGGCGCTGCCCATGCATCACTGGATGCTGGCGAGCGCTGAGACGATCGGCGATTTCCGCGCTGCCGGATATAAGGGCGAGGTCGGGCTGGCGCTGCCGCTGATGCCGACGCTTCCCGAGCGGGAAGGCGCGCCGGAGGATGTCGCGGCGGCGGGGCTCGCCGATGCCGTCATCAATCGCTGGTGCCTCGATGCGATGTTCAAGGGCCGCTATCCGGACGAAGTCATGGCCGAATTCTCGCGCCGCGATCCGCAATTCGCGGCAGTCGAAGCGGATTTCCCGATCCTCGCCGCCAACCGGCCGGATTTCCTCGGCGTCAATTTCTACGCGCCGGCCTTCGTGCGCCACGCCGCCGAGGCGCCGCTCGACTTTCGCTGGGGCGCCTACAATCCCGATCCGAAGCCGCAGGCCTTCAACGGCCCGGTGAAGCCGGAATATCTGAAATTGCTGTTGGAGCGCATCCGCGACGACTATGGCAATCCGCCGGTCTACATCACCGAGAACGGAGCCGGTTTCGGAGACAGCGACGAGCGCTTCGAGCGCGGCCTCGTCCTCGATCCGCTGCGTGCCGACTATATCAGCCGCCACATTGAGGCGGCGCTTGCTGCGCGTGCCGGCGGCGTCGATCTGCGCGGCTACATGGTCTGGAGCCTGTTCGACAATTTCGAATGGATGCAGGGCTATGACCGCCGCTTCGGCATCATCCATGTCGATTTCGAAACGCAAAAGCGGACAAGGAAGCAGAGCTTCGAGACATATCGGGAAATTATCGCCAAGGGGGTGTAAGCGGGCGAAGACTGCGGCTTCCGCTTGAACCCGCCCTCCAGGGACGGGTTGAAGGGGAGCGCGCGACACCCATGCTCAATTCACTGGGTCTGGCCTTCCCCCGCATAGCAAAATGCTTCTTTCCGCTCCCGGTCATAGACCCGCTCGCCGGCCACATAGGTTGCGCGGATGGCGCGGTCGTCGCCGAGCGTCATCAGGACCGAGAGCGTTTCGGAGAGGTCGCGGCAATAGGCGCTGCGGAATTCGAGCAGCGGCGTCGCCTTCGGGTCGAGGACGATGATGTCGGCCTCCTTGCCCGGCTCGATCGTGCCGAGACGATCGTCGAGGTGCAGCGCCTCGGCGGCGCCGCGGGTTGCGAGCCAGAAGGCCTGGGCCGGCGTCAGCGTCGTGCCGCCGAGCTTCGCCACCTTGTAGGCCTCGTTCATGGTCTGGAGCTGCGAGAAGGCGGTGCCGGCACCCAGATCGGTGCCGAGCGCGACGTGCACTGGCCGGTCGGTGCGACGCGCCTCGACCATCTTGAAGAGGCCGCTGCCGAGGAAAAGGTTTGAAGTCGGGCAATGGGCGAGCGCCGAGCCGGTGCGGTGGCAGCAGGCGAAATCGGTCTCGTCCATGTAAACGGCATGGCCGAATATGGCGCACGGGCCGGTGAGGCCGGCATGGTCATAGACGTCGAGATAGGAACTCCGCTCTGGGAACAGCTGCCGCACCCAGTCGATCTCGCCGCGATTCTCGCACAGATGCGTCTGCAGATAGGTGCCGGGATGCTCGCGCCAGAGCCGGCCGGCTTCTTCCAGCTGTGCCTCCGTGGAGGAGGGCGCGAAGCGGGGCGTCACGCAATAGAGCTGGCGGCCACGGCCATGCCAGCGCTCGATCAGCGCTTTGGATTGCTCGTAGCCGGTCTCGGCGGTGTCGCGCAGCGCCTCCGGCGCGTTGCGGTCCATCAGCACCTTGCCGGCGATCATGCGGGTGTTGAAGCGCTCCGACTCCGTGAAGAACGCCTCGACGGAGCCCGGATGCACCGTGCAATAGACAGCGGCCGTGGTCGTTCCGGCGCGCAGGAGTTCGCGCAGGAAACGTCCGGCAACGTCGCTCGCATGCGCCGCGTCGGCGAAATCCTGCTCGGCGACGAAGGTGTATTTCTCCAGCCAGGCCAGAAGCTCGTCGCCATAGGCGCCGATCATCTGCATTTGTGGATAATGAACATGCGCATCGATGAAGCCGGCCGAGAGGATCGCATCGGGATAGTGGTCGACCTCGATGTCGGCGGGCAGCGCGGCGAGGGCGGTGGCAGCATCCTCGACCGCGACGATGACACCGTCCTCGATCACGATCAGCGCGTCGGGCCGGAAGTGCACGGCCTCCTCGAAGGGCAGGCGGAAGGGGTCGCCGCGGAAGGAGAGGGTGGGTCCGCGAAGGGCGCGTCGCATGATGATCGGAGTTTCCCTGGCGCCTTCGCGCTTGATTGACGGGGCCGGCGCGGCGACTGACAATCGCCGCGAACGAGACGTCACGATCTCGCGGCACGGGCGGAAATACCAGAGGACATGATGATGCGTGGCGTTGCGCGATGAGGGCGGTCGTAATCAACGGGCCGAAGCGGGTCGCGATAGAAGAATTCCCCGATGTGTCGCCGGCGCCGGGCCAGGTGTCGATCCGCGTGCTCGCCACCGGGATTTGTGGCACGGATGTCGAGATCTTCGATGGCACCATGCCCTATTTCACTTCCGGCATGGCGCATTATCCGGTCGTTCCTGGCCATGAATGGGTCGGCGAGGTGCTCGCCTGCGGCGACGGCGTTGAAGGCTTCGCGGCGGGTGACCGGGTCGTCGGCGAGTGCAGCGTCGGCTGCATGCATTGCGCGGTCTGTCTCTCCGGCCGCTACCATCAATGTCCGAATCGTACCGAAACCGGGATTTTGGGCCGGCGCGGCGGCTTTGCCGAGCGGATCGAGTTTCCAGCGCTCTTCCTGCACAGGATTTCGAAATCGGTGCCGCTGCAGGCGGCGGCGCTGATCGAGCCGGCGGCGGTGGCCTTCAACGGCGTGCGCCTTGCCGCCGTCTCGCCGCGTGACGATGTCGCCATCTTCGGCGACGGGCCGATCGGGCTGCTGCTTCTGATGATGGCCCGCGCCTTCGGCGCGCGGCGCGTCAGCGTCGTCGGCGCGACGCCGCACCGGCTGGCGCTTGCCGAGCGACTGGGTGCCGATGCGGCGATCGATGTCGCGGATGGGCGTGTCGCCGAGCGGCTGGCCGAGATCGGCGATGGCCGGCGACCCGGTGTGGTGATCGAGGCGACTGGCAATCCTGCGGCCGTCAATGCGGCGATCGCGGCGATCGCGCCCGGCGGCCGGTTGATTCTTCAGGGACTCTTCGCCGGCCGCAAGGCGGACGGAATCGATCTCGACCGGATCGTGACGAGCGACATAGAGATCCGCGGAGCGCTTGGCAGTCCCGGCATCTGGCCGGATGTGATCGCGTTGGTCGAAACGGGCCGCGTCGATCCGGGCGCGCTGGTGACGGAGCGCCTGAAGCTATCCGAATTCGAGCGCGGGATCGGCTTGGTCACGTCGCGTTCGGCCGTCAAGGTCGTCGTCGAGCCGGCGCTCTGAACCTCGGGGTTCACCGGCCGGACAAGACAGCGTGAACGGGCCGCAGGTCCGTTCGATGGACAGAGGCGGGCCCAGCCGGTACAAGGAGCCTATCGAAAACCGACGGAGCGGCCGTCGAATCCGATTGGACGTCCGGCCGCCGAACAAGGTCTCATGACGGATCTCGAAGCGAACGGACTGGCTGAGGGCGCTGCCGCGGCGCGCCGCAGGCGCGTCATTCCCAGCTGGAATGGCTTTATTCAAGCTCTGAAGGACGAGGACGGCACGGTCGGCATCGTCACGCGCATTCTGCGGAGCAATTTCCGCGCGCATTGGCGCGGTTATTCGATCTCGTTCTTCTTCCTCTTCATCGTCGCCGGCATGACCTCGCTTTCAGCCTGGATCATGCGCGACGTGGTCAACCAGATCTTCGTCAAGCGCGACGTCGAGATGCTCTGGGCGCTGTCGTTCACGGTGGTCGGGATCTTCGTCGTCAAGGGTGCGGCGACCTATGGCCAGATGGTCGTGCAGAGCCGCATTGGCAACCGGATCGTCGCGGAGAACCAGAAGCGATTTTATCATCGCGTCCTGCAGTTCGGGCTGGGATTCTACAATGATCGCGCCTCCAGCGAATTAATCATGGCGAATTCGGTTGGCGCGCAGGCGATCCGTTCGGTGCTCGACACGATCGTCGTCAGCCTCGGCCGCGATCTCGTCACGTTGATCGGCCTCGTCTTCGTCATGGTCTACCAGGCGCCGATGATGTCGTTCTTCGCGCTAGTGTTCGCGCCGATCGCGATTGTCGGCGTTTCGCGGCTGGTGAAGCGCATTCGTGGCATTGCCCGTTCCGAATTCACTTCGGCGACGCAGATCATCGCCATTGTCCAGGAGACGGTGCACGGCTCCAAGATCGTCAAGGCCTTCGGTCTGCACGATCATATGATGAGCCGCATGGGAACGGCGGTCGACCTCGTCGAGAAGCGCGCCAATAAGATATCGCAGCTGCAGGCCCGCACCAGCCCGCTGATGGAGACGCTCGGCGGCATCTCGATCGGCCTCGTCATCTTCTATGCCGGCTGGAGCACGATCTCGGACGGCCGCACGCCGGGCGAGTTCATGTCGTTCATCACCGCGCTGCTGCTTGCCTATGAGCCCGCGAAGCGGCTGGCGCGTATGCATGTCGGCCTTGCCGAGAGCTTCGTCGCCGTGCGCGCGCTGTTCTCGGTCCTCGATACGCCGGCCAGCGTCACCGAGGTCGACGACAAGCCGCCGATCGTCTTTTCGCGCGGCGACATTGAGCTCGACGACGTCCATTTCGCCTATCGCGCCAAGGAGCCGGTAGTGAAGGGCGTCAGCCTGACGATTGGCCACGGCAAGCGCCTCGCGCTCGTCGGCCCGTCGGGTGGCGGCAAGTCGACGCTGCTATCGCTGATCCAGCGTTTCTATGACGTGCAGACGGGTGCGATCCGCGTCGATGGCCAGGATATCCGTACGGTTTCGGTTTCTTCGCTCCGGCACGAAATCGCCTTTGTCAGCCAGGACGTTTTCCTGTTCTCCGGCTCGGTGCTCGACAACATCCGCATCGGCCGGCTCGATGCCTCCGATGCCGAGGTCGAGCGCGCGGCGCGGGATGCCTTTGCCCATGATTTCATCATAGCGATGCCGAACGGCTATGACAGTACGGTCGGCGAGAACGGCGTCCAGCTCTCCGGCGGCCAGCGCCAGCGCATCGCCATCGCCCGCGCGATCCTCAAGAACGCGCCGATACTGCTGCTCGACGAGGCGACTTCGGCGCTCGATTCGGAATCCGAACGCGTCATCCAGATCGCGCTCGACAAGCTGGTGCAGGGCCGCACGACGATCGTCATCGCTCACCGCCTGTCAACCGTGGTGCATGCCGACCAGATCGCCGTGATCGAGAACGGCCGGGTGCTGGAGATCGGCACCCATGGCGAACTGGTGCGCAAGGGCGGCCTCTACGAGAAGCTCTACCGCTACCAATTCGCCGAGCACAGTCCGGCGGCATAGGCGGCTTCGGAGGCCTCGCTCCCGACCCGATCGGACGGGCCCGCCTGCTGGTCCGCTGGCTTATCTTTAATTGGCCATGATGCAAATTCCGGCCTGCCTCCCTTTCGAAGGCGGGACCGCTTGTGTAACGATTGGCTGGGACGGGCTGAGGAATTACCGGGCAGGGGACGATGAACGGCCGATTGGCGTGTTGCAAAACGCCGATCGCAACGACATCGACGCGTGGCGGAGAGGCCGCGCCTGCTATGCGATCGCCATGGCTCGTTCCCGTTGGCTCTTGCCGCGCGGGACCATTCGAACGAGACGAGACATACGCGATGATATTCCTTAAGGAGGCCGGCGGATCGCGCTGGAACCCCTGGCTCCGGGCCGCGCTCGGCGCCCTCTTGGTCGCCCTTTCCGCCGTGACGGCACAGTCGGCTTACGCTGCGCCGGCGGTCGACAAATGCGTTGTCATCGACACCGATTTCGACATTGACGACATGATGGCGATCCCGATCGTGATCGGAAACCGCCACGTCGCGGCGATCGTGACGTCCGAAGGGTATACCATGGCCGAATCGGGCGCAGCGGCGCTGTCGCGTCTGGTCGCGGAGCCGAACGAGCGCCAGATACCGATCATCATCGGCGCCGACACGCACCGCACCGAAACCGAACTCCGCAAGAACTGGCCGTGGCTCCCCTATTTCCGTGCTGCCATGAACCGGGCCAATGACTGGCTCGCCGCGCCGCTGACGCCGGCCCGCCGGCCGTTCCACAATTTTGTGCCGGAGCTTTCCCGCGCAACGGCGAACTGCCGGAAGATCGACGTTCTCATCATCGGAACCTACACTTCGTTCATCCGCTACAGCGCCGCTCTGGCGTCGAAGCTGGAGCGCGTCGTGGTGATGGGAAAGCCGATCGGCGACCCGACGCTGAAGCCGGGCAAATATTCGTTCAATTGCGGTTACGACCTGCCGGCCTGCAAGACGGCGATGGAGTTGCTCGCCAACGTCAAGACGAACTGGGTCGACGTTCCGCGCGGAAGCGATCCTCTCTACGAGCCTTCGCTTAACATGGTCGAGCGTCTGCGCGCGGATGGCTTGCCGGGCTCTCTCAAGGCAGCGCTGTTGGCCAATCAGCACACGTGGAACCCGACGAAGGTTCCAGCCTCAGCGGGAGGTCCCGGCGGAGAATCACTGATGTGG
Source organism: Kaistia algarum (assembly GCF_026343945.1). Lineage (NCBI taxonomy): Bacteria > Pseudomonadati > Pseudomonadota > Alphaproteobacteria > Hyphomicrobiales > Kaistiaceae > Kaistia > Kaistia algarum. Next base: position 110,074 of record NZ_JAPKNJ010000005.1, on the reverse strand, counting down.
GATCAGAGCGCCGCGATCTATCTGCTGCACCCCGAATTGTTCGGTCCGGTTGGACATCACTACGAACCGCTGGTGCTCGGCGGCTCTCACGCCCGCACGAACGCCAGACTGCTTCGGATCTGGACGCGGGATACGAACGCAGCCGCGCACTTCCGGTAAGGTTCATCCGACAAACCCTGCCAAGCCTTGATCGTCTTGGCAGGTCTGGCCTTTCCGATGGACGGCCCCCGATCGCGGCGTCGGGACGCTGAGGCGCTCGTATCGGTCAGCGCAGGCGGCATTCCTCTTTCTGCCGGTAGTTGAGCTGGATGCGGTCGAAGCGTCTGGCCGCAAGCACCCAGATCCCGGTCCCGCCGTCCGTCACCGCGGCCAGCACGCCATAGTCAGGCAGATCGGTGGCCCGGGCCGGCAGCATATCGCGGACGATGGAGAATAGGTCGACGCCCTCGAACGGCGTCTTTCCGGAGCCGACCTTGAGGAAGCGGACGCGGAAATCGTAGCCGTTGACGCTGAGGCGCGTGGAAGTCGGATCCAGCCCGGCCAGAGCGGTTCGATAGGCCGGCAGCAGCGTGCCGATATGGATGTGGAACTGGTGCTGTCCGCGCGTCGTCGCCGGCTGGATGGCGAGCGCCAGGTCGTCGCGCGGGAAGGGCGGCTCGACCAGGGTCTGGGACGCGAGATAGGCGTCCAGCCAATAGTTGCGCCCCGCAAACGTGTTCGTATCCTCGATCCCGACGACGGGCTGCGTCGCCCAGACGAGGAAGCGGCAGTTCTCGCCGCGCGCCTTCGGAAAGCGCGCGGGATTTCGGTAGCGCGTGTCATATTGCAGGGCAAAGTCGCGCCCGTCCTCCTTATGGAAGACGAACTCGCCCTGACCGTCGGCGCAATGGCCGATCGCGCAGGCTTCCGAGTTGAGGAAGCGATAGACGCCGCAGGTCTTCTGCGAAATATTGGCCGGGTCCGCGCAGCTATTGCAAGGAATGGGCGCCTTGTCATCGTTGTTGGCCTCGGGCGGCGATACAAAGTGCGCCGGATCGGGCCGACCCGTCAGCGTGTTGACAATGGGGCAAGCTCGCCCCTCTGCGCTCGCGCCATTGACCGGCCCCGCCAAGAGGCCGACGGCGATCAGGGCGGGCGCGCAAAGGCGCTGAAACGGCGGCACGATGCTCAATCTCCCCGGCAATGGCAGCAGGACGGAAGTCGGGGTCGGCGCCGACCGCCAGTGAGGGGCCTCGCGGGACTTTCCTACAGCAGCCCGCGGCCCGCCAGATTGCGCATCAGAGCGGCCGTGCCGAAGGTCCAGGGTTCGGCGTCGTGCGTCAGCACCACGCGGTTGGATAGCTTGCCGAGCTTCGGGGCGGCGATGGTGACGATGTCGCCGATCTTGTGCGTGAAGCCCTGGCCGGGGCCGCCGCGATCCTGCACCGGCGCGAACATCGTGCCCAGATAGAGCACGAAGCCGTCCGGATATTGATGGTTCTTGCCGACGGTCTGCTTGACCAGATCGGCCGGGTCGCGGCTGATCTTCGACATTGCGCTCGATCCGTCGAGGCGGAAGCCATCCTCGCCGTCGACCGTGAGGCGCACGTCGGTCGCCCGTACGTCGTCGAGCGAGAATTTCTCGTCGAAGAGGCGGATCAGCGGGCCGAGCGAGGCGCTGGCATTGTTGTCCTTGGCCTTCGACAGAAGGAGCGCCGAGCGGCCCTCGACGTCGCGCAGATTGACGTCATTGCCGAGCGTGGCGCCGACGATCTGCCCGTGCGAGCTGACGACCAGCACGACTTCCGGCTCCGGATTGTTCCAGGTCGAGATCGGATGGATGCCGACCTCGGCGAGATGGCCGACCGTCGACATGGGCTGCGCCTTGGAGAAAATCTCCGCGTCGGGGCCGATGCCGACCTCGAGATATTGCGACCACATGCCCTTTTCGATGAGCAGCGCCTTGAGCGCCATGGCCGGCTCGGAGCCGGGCTTGAGCCCCGCGAGGTCGTCGCCGATCGTCGCCGTGATCTCGGCCCGGATCGCCACGGCGCGCTCGGGCAGACCGCGGGCCTGCTCTTCGATCACTCGCTCCAGCATCGAGACAGCAAAGGTCACGCCGGCGGCCTTCACTGCCTGAAGGTCGATCGGCGAGATCAGCCAGGGCTTCGTCGTGTCGCGGGTCGCGCGTGGCGTGTTGGCCAGGACTTCCTTGAAGCTGCCGATCCGTTCGCCATCCGCAAGCCGGGCGACCCGGGCCGGATCGTCGCGCTCGCAAAGGTCGCGCATGGTGATCGTCTCGGCGGAAATGTCGAAGAGTTCGCCGTCCCGCAGCACCACGACCGAAGGGCCGTCGAGATCCGGGCGGAACACGCGGCCGACCAGTGTCGCTCCATCGGCGTCGTCCGGCAGGGCGAAGGCGGGGGCGGTGTCGAGCGGCATGGGATCCTCCGGCAGTTTTTCGGATTCGGGCGGCGGGCATCGCCGCATTCGCGGGCGCGCAGGCTAACCTTGATGGCGTCCGGCGCCAACCGGTTATCGCAAGGACAGCCGGCACGCATATTGCTGTTATCGGAGCGTCTCATCGCAAAAGGCGGATCGTCATGACGCAGTCGCTTCCCATCATCGACATCAGCGGTCTTGTGGCCGGAAAGCCGGGCGCCGTCACGGCTGTGGCGGCGGAGATCGGCCAGGCAGCGCGCGAGATCGGATTCTTCTATGTTGCCGGCCACGGAATTTCCGGCGAGCGCTTCGAGCACCTGTTCGAGACGGCGCGACGCTTTTTCGCGCTGCCGCTCGACAAGAAGCAGGAAGTCGCCTTCGCCAAGTCGAAGCACAATCGCGGCTTCATCGCCATGAAGGGCGAATCGCTCGATCCCTCCAAGCCGGCCGATCTCAAGGAGGGGTTCAATATCGGGCTGGACCTGGCGCCCGACGATCCGCGCATTCTCGCGGGAGAACCGTTCCGCGGCGCTAATCTCTGGCCGGACATGCCGGGCTTTCGCGAGACGATGCTCGACTATTTCGGCGGCGTGCTGAAAGTCGGCCAATGCCTCCAGCGGGCCGTGGCGGTCGATGTCGGCCTGCCGGAGGACTTTTTCGAGGACAAGCTCGATCAGTCGTTGTCGACGCTGCGTCTGCTGCATTATCCGCCACAGCCGGCTTCCATCGAGCCGGGCCAGCTCGGCGCGGGCGAGCACACCGATTATGGCTGCCTCACCTTGCTGATGACCGATGATGTCGGCGGCCTCGAGGTGCGTCGGCGCGACGGGGCCTGGCTGGCGGCACCGCCGATCGCTGATGTCTTCGTGTGCAACATCGGCGACTGCCTGATGCGCTGGACCAATGACGTCTATGTCTCGACGCCGCATCGCGTCGTCAACCGGTCGGGCCGGGAGCGCTATTCGATCCCGTTCTTCCTCGATCCCAATCCGGACGCGCCGGTCGTCTCCATTCCCAGCTGCGTGAGCCCGGAGCGGCCGTCGCGGTACCCGCCGACTACCGGCGCGGAATATCTGCGCGAGCGGCTCACGCGCACCTATGCGCCTGGAATGATCGCCTGAGGGGCACTCCTTGGCCTGCGAAGACGGTAAATCGGTCAGCGGTCGGCCAAAATGTATGCAATTCATCCGAATTGTATGCATGACCACATTCGAGGGTCTGTCGCTCGTGCAGGAGCTGAGCGGGAGCCCTGCCGGGCTGGCGTGGCACATCACTTAAAAGCGAAGCGATTTCAGGAGGCTGGCGGACGGATGTGCGATTTTTGAGCCGCCCGCGCCGCAACTGGCACGGGCGTTGCGAACAAGGCCCTCGGGAGCACCCCGGCGGCGGCCAAGCGTCGCGCCGATGACCGTCTTGCGAGGTAATTGTCCATGTCCTTCACGCTTTCCCGCAGAACCCTTCTGAAGAGCGCCGCGATCGGCTCGCTCGGCCTGACGACCGGCCTCATGACCAGCCGGGCTGCGCGCGCCGACGGCCTCACCATCGGCCTCATCTATGTCGGCCCGCGCGACGACTATGGCTGGAACCAGGCGCATGCGGTCGCGGCCAAGGCGCTGGCCCAGGTTCCCGGCGTCAAGGTGGTTGAGGAAGAGAACGTCCCCGAGACCGTTGCCGTTTCGAAGACCATGGAATCGATGATCGAGCTCGATGGCGCGAACCTGATCTTCGCGACCTCCTTCGGCTATTATTCCCCCTTCATGGTCGACGAGGCCAAGAAATATCCCGACGTGCAGTTCCGCCATGCGGCGCCGCTCTGGAAGGAGGGCGACCCGAAGAATGCCGGCTCCTATTTCGGCTATCTCGACCAGGCCCACTACATCAACGGCGTCGCCGCCGGCCTTTCGACCAAGTCGAACAAGCTCGGTTTCGTTGCTGCCAAGCCGATCTCGTCGGTTCTCTCCAACATCAACTCGTTCACCATCGGCGCCCGCAAGGTCAATCCGAACGCCACCGTCCAGGTGATCTTCACCGGCGAGTGGTCGATGCCGGTGCGCGAGGCCGAGGCAACGAACGCGCTGATCGATGCCGGCTGCGATGTCATCACCTGTCACGTCGACAGCCCGAAGACCGTAATCCAGAACGCCGAGGCCAAGGGAGCCAAGACCTGCGGCCACAACGCCTCGCAGGCCGACCTCGCGCCGAAGGGCTTCATCACTGGCGCCGAATACAAGTGGGAGACGATCTACAAGCAGTTTGCCGACACGCTCGCCAAGGGCGGCACGCTGCCGAACTTCATCTCCGGCGGCTATGACGTCGACTTCGTGCAGAACACGCCCTATGGCGCCGGCGCCACGCCGGAAGCCATCGCAGCGGCCGATGCGGCCAAGGCCGACATCAAGGCCAAGAAGGCGATCTATGTCGGGCCGCTCAAGGACAACAAGGGCAACGAGGTGATCGCGGCCGGCGTCGAGCACGCGCCGTATGATCCCTGGATCGACAATATCGGCTTCCTCGTCGAGGGCGTTTCCGGCTCCATCACCTGAGGATGGCTGGTCCCGGCCTGGCGCTGGCCTGCACCCAGCGCGCGGCAGCATCCGGGGCCTGAAACCACAAGAACAATCGGCAGCCGATGGCTGCCGATCCATGCATTCGAGCCTGCCACCCGTTCGATCGGAGAGTCGTGATGGCCGATACCGTCAACCAGGATACAGTCGCCGTACCGATCGGCTCGGGCCTTGCCGATTTGATCGAGCGGGTCCGGCGCTCCTCGGAATATGTCCTGATCCCGCTCTTCGCGCTGGTGGCGGCGGGGCTCCTGTTCTCGATCTTCCTGCTGGCGCTGGGCCAGTCGCCGGCGACGTTCTTCTCGTTGCTGTGGAAGGGCGGCTTCGGTACGGCCTTCTCCTGGCAGAACACGCTGGTGCGATCGGCGCCGCTGATCCTCACCGCGCTTTGCGTCGCCATTCCGGCCCGGCTCGGCCTTGTCATCATCGGCGGCGAAGGCGCGCTGGTGCTGGGCGGCTTCGCGTCGGCGGTGGCGGCGATACCCTTCGTCCAGGCCGGCGCGCCGAACTATATCGTGCTGCCCGCCATGCTCGTCTGCGGCATGCTCGTCGGCGCCTTCTGGATCGGTCTCGTCGGCGTGCTGCGCCATTATCGCGGCATCAACGAGACGATCGCCAGCCTGCTCATGTCCTATATCGCGATCGCGATCATGAACTTCTTCGTCGAGGGCGCGCTGCGCGACCCCGGCAACCCGAACAAGCCGTCGACGCTGCCGATCGGCGAAGCCAACATGATCGGCCAGATCCCCGGCGTCGGTGTCCATTGGGGTCTTCTCGTCGGCATTGCCGTCGCGATCGTGCTCTGGATTTTGATGAATCGGACGACCTTCGGCTTCGCGGCTCGGGTCACCGGCGGCAATGTCCGCGCCGCGCGGGCGCAGGGTCTGCCGGTCGGCAGGCTTATGGTGATCGCCTGCGCCATTGCCGGTGCCTGCGCCGGACTTGCCGGCTTCTTCGAGGTCGCGGCGATCCAGGGCAAGGCCAATGCCTCGCTCGCTGCCGGCTATGGCTTCACTGGCATCCTCGTTGCCTTTCTGGCCCGCCAGAACCCGCTTGCCATCGTGCCGGTCGCCATTTTCCTTGGCGGCATCGCGGCGGCTGGTGGCCTGATCCAGCGTCGCATGGGCATGCCGGATGCCACCGTGCAGGTGCTGCAGGGGCTGATGTTCGTCGTGCTGCTGGTCAGCGAGACGCTCTATGGCCGCATTCCCTTCTTCCGTCCGAGAGGAGACAAGCGATGAACGAGACCGACATCGGCTTCTGGGGCGTTCCCCTTGCGATGTTTGCCGGCGCGATCCGCGTTTCGACGCCGTTCCTGTTCGTCTCGCTCGGCGAGTGCCTCACCGAGAAGTCCGGCCGTATCAACCTTGGGCTGGAGGGCACACTCGTCTTCGGCGCCATGTCCGGCTACGCCATCGCCTATCTGACCGGCTCGCCCTGGCTCGGTGTCCTTTGCGCCGGCCTGTCAGGCTCGGTGTTCGGCGCGATCCACGGCTATATCTGCAAGCTGCCCAAGGTCAACGACATCGCGATCGGCATCGCGATGATGCTGTTCGGCACCGGCCTCGCCTTCTTCTTCGGCAAACCCTTCATCCAGCCGCAGGCGCCGCATCTGCCCTCGATCGAACTCGGCGGCTGGTCGAGCCTGCCGCAGGTCCGCTCGGCGCTGGAAATCAACCCGCTGTTCTTCCTCGGCTTCCTGCTGGCGATCGCAATGTGGTGGGCGTTCAAGAACACGCGCTGGGGCCTGATCATCCGCATGACCGGCGACAGCGCCCCGGCGGCGCTGGCGATGGGTTATTCGGTCGACCTCGTGCGCTTCCTGGCGACGACGGTCGGCGGCTTCTTCGCCGGTATCGGCGGCGCCTTCCTGTCGCTCTATTATCCGGGGGCCTGGAGCGAGGGGCTTTCCTCCGGCCAGGGCCTGATGGCTGTGGCGCTCGTCATCTTCTCGCGCTGGAACCCGCTCGCCTGTTTCGGCGCGGCGCTGCTCTTCGGCGCGGCTGGCGCGCTCGGGCCGGCGCTCCAATCGGTCGGCATCACGCAGGGCTACTACTTTTTCAACGCCGCGCCCTATTTGCTGACGCTCTTCATCATGATCGCGTCCGTCTCGCCGAAGCGTTCGCTGAAGGGCGCGCCGGGCGAACTCTCGATCACCAAGTGAGGCATGGAATGAGTTCGGCAATTCTCGACGAGCGCGTCGCGTCGGCCATGGTCAAGGGCGGGCGCACCATCGCATCCGATCCCTATCCCTGGCCGTTCGATGGCGACCTGCGCCCTGCCAATACGGCGCTGATTGTCATCGACATGCAGGTCGATTTCTGTGCCCCCGGCGGCTATGTCGATTCGATGGGCTACGACATTTCGCTGACCCGAAAGCCCATCGAGCCGATCGCCGCCCTGCTGGACGTCATGCGCGCCAAGGGCTACCCCGTGATCCATACGCGCGAGGGCCACAAGCCGGATCTCTCCGACCTGCCGGCTAACAAGCGCTGGCGCTCGCAGCGGATCGGTGCCGGCATCGGCGACCAGGGCCCGTGCGGGCGCATCCTCGTTCGCGGCGAGCCGGGCTGGGAGATCATCCCGGAATTGCAGCCGATCGCGGGCGAGGCGATCATCGACAAGCCCGGCAAGGGCTCCTTCGTCGCGACCGATCTCGAACTCGTGCTGCGCGGCAAGGGCATCCGCAACATCGTGCTGGCCGGCGTCACCACGGATGTGTGCGTGCACACGACGATGCGCGACGCCAACGACATGGGCTATGAGTGCCTGCTGCTGGAGGATTGCACGGCTGCGACGAAGATCGAGAACCATCTCGCCGCCATCGACATGGTGAAGATGCAGGGCGGCGTCTTCGGCGCGGTCGCCACCTCAGCGGCCCTGATCGCGGGGCTTGCATGATGGTTCGCAGCGCCTTTGTGCATCGCTTCGCCGCGCGGGCGCCGGACGATGTCGAGCCGATCGCCGCGTCGATCGCCGATGGCTCGCTGCCGGCGGACGGCATCGTCGCGATCCTCGGCAAGACCGAGGGCAATGGCAATGTCAACGACTTCACCCGCGCCTTCGCCGTTCGCGCGCTCAAGGATCTGATGCGCGCGCATCTCGATGAAGCCGCGGTGGAGCGCATCTCCTATGTGATGTCGGGTGGCACGGAGGGCGCGCTCGCGCCGCATTTCCTGGTGCTCGGCCGGACGGCGGCCGGCGATAGTGGCGCCTCGCCCGCGCTGGCGATCGGCGGCGCCCATACCGCCAAGATGCCGGGCGAGGATCTCGGCCGCATCGGCCAGGTCCGCCTCGTTGCCGATGCCGTGCGCGCGGCCATGTATGACGCCGGCATCGACCATCCGGACGACGTCCATTTCGTGCAGATCAAGTGCCCGCTACTGACGGCCGAGCGCATCGCCGCTGTCGAGGCGCGGGGCAAGTCCGTCGCCATCCGCGACACGCTGAAATCCATGGGCTATTCGCGCGGCGCCTCGGCGCTCGGCGTCGCCGTGGCGCTTGGCGAGATCGCGATCGACGCCATTGATGATGCCGTGATCGGCCGCGATCCCTCGCTCTGGTCCGGCCGCGCCTCCACATCGGCCGGCGTCGAGCTCGAAAACCATGAGATCGTGGTCATGGGCATGAGCAGCGCCTGGAGCGGCCCGCTCGTGATCGATCATGCCGTCATGAACGATGCGATCGACGTCGAGCCCGTGCGCCTGGCGCTGAAGCGGCTCGGCTTCCAGGCACCCGGCCAGCTCTACCCGGAGGAGCGACCGGCGCTCGTCGGTCTGCTTGCCAAGGCCGAGGCCGGCACGACCGGCAGGCTGCGCGGCCGGCGCCACACCATGCTCGACGATTCCGACATCGCCTCGACCCGCCATGCCCGCGCCTTCGTCGCCGGCGCGCTCGCCTCGCTCGTCGGCCATGCCGAGATCTTCGTTTCCGGCGGCGCCGAGCACCAGGGCCCGGATGGCGGCGGCCCCGTCGCCCTCATCGCCGATCGGTCGAGGCTGCCATCATGAGGGGGAAGGCGACACTGGCTCGATCCATCCTGAATACCATTCGTATCGAAGCGAAGAGGACGAACCCATGAGTGCCGTTCCCGCCACACCGACGCATCCCCGCCGCGCCGTCGAGTTGCAGACGATCGGCATGACCAAGATTTTCGGCCCGCTGATCGCGCTGGAGGATGTTTCGATCCATGTCCGGCCGGGCACGCTGCATGCGCTGCTCGGCGAGAACGGCGCCGGCAAGTCGACGCTGGTCAAGTGCATCATGGGCTTCTACCAGCCGACGCGGGGTTCCGTGCTCGTCGACGGCAAGGAAGCGGTGATCGCGACGCCGCGCGATGCGCATGCGCATGGAATCGGCATGGTTTACCAGCACTTCACGCTGGTGCCCTCGCTCACCGCCGCCGAGAACCTCGTCATCTCCCGCGCTCGTCCCCCGGCGGTGATCGACTGGAAGAAGGAAATCGCGGGCCTCGAGGCGTTTCTCGACAAGATGCCGTTCAAGGTGCCACTGACGGTTCCGATCGCCAATCTCTCGGCCGGCGAGAAGCAGAAGCTCGAAATCCTGAAGCAGCTCTATCTCGACCAGCGCTTCCTGATCCTTGACGAACCGACCTCCGTGCTGACGCCGGGCGAGGCCGACGAGATGCTGGGGCTCTTGCGCGGCATGACGCAGGCCGGCGATCTCACCATTCTGATGATCAGCCACAAGTTCCGCGAGGTCATGGCCTATGCCGACGACGTCAGCGTGCTTCGGCGCGGGCGGATGATCGGCGGCGGCCGCGTCGGCGAGCTCAGCATCGACGACATGAGCCACATGATGATCGGCGACACCAAGATCCGCGAGCGCGCCGCCCGAAAGACCTTCGAGGAACAGCCCGTCGTGCTGGAACTCGCGGGCATCTTCGCCGAGGACGATGGCGGGCTCCCGGCCGTCGAGGGCGTCAATCTGAAGGTCCATGCCGGCGAGATCGTCGGCATTGCCGGGGTCTCGGGCAATGGACAATCGACGTTGATCGAGGTGCTTTCGGGCCAGCGCGACATGACCGACGGCCAGCTCTTCATCGACGGCAAGGATTTTGAGCCGACCCGGCAGAAGATGGCCAAGTTCAAGGTGTTCGGCCTTCCCGAGGAACCGCTGAAGAACGCGGCCGTGCGGCGCATGACGGTGGCCGAGAACATCGCCTTCCGCTCCTTCGACGAGCCGCCGATCGCCGGCAAGTTCGGCTTCATGTCGCCGAAGCCGATGCGCAAGAAGGCACGCGAACTGATCGCGCAATATCGCATCAAGACGCCGTCGACCGAGGAGCCGATCGAGAATCTCTCCGGCGGCAATGTCCAGCGCGCGATCCTGGCGCGCGAACTCTCGGGCGAGGTCGAGGTGCTGATCGTGGCCAATCCCTGTTTCGGCCTGGACTTCGCCTCGGTCTCCGAAATCCGTTCGCAGATCATGGACCAGCGCAACCGCGGCGCCGCCGTGCTGCTGGTTTCCGAGGATCTGGACGAGATCCTGGAGCTTTCCGACCGCGTCGCGGTCATGTCGGGCGGCGGTATCCATTATGTGGTGCCGATCGCCGAGGCCGATCGCAATTCGATCGGCAAGGCGATGGCGGGGCATTGATGATGGAGGAAATTGCGCCCACCCGTTGCGTGCTCGACCTCTCCCTCCGGGAGCGCTGGAGAGGAGTGCCAAGATGATCACCGTCGAAGCGAAGCCGTTCGCCTATGCCTTTCCGCCAGATAGGACGGCGCTGATCGTCATCGACATGCAGCGCGACTTCGTCGAGCCGGGCGGCTTCGGTGAGACGCTCGGCAATGATGTCGGCCTGCTCCGGGCGATCATTCCAACCGTCGCCGATCTGCTGGCACTGTTCCGCGACAAGGGCTGGATGGTCATCCATACGCGCGAGGGCCACAAGGCGGACCTTTCCGACCTGCACCTCGCCAAGCGCGATCGCGGCAGCCCGACGCTGAAGATCGGCGATCCCGGCCCGATGGGCCGTATCCTGATCCAGGGCGAGCCGGGCCATGACATCATCCCCGAAAACTATCCTCTTCCCGGCGAACTGGTGATCGACAAGCCTGGCAAGGGATCGTTCTACAATACGGGACTTGCCGGCCATCTCGAAGCCAATGGCATCACCCATCTCGTCGTGGCCGGCGTCACCACCGAGGTCTGCGTGCAGACGACTTTGCGGGAGGCGAATGATCGCGGCTATGAGTGCCTTTTGGTGGAAGATGCAACCGAGAGCTACTTCCCGGCCTTCAAGCAGGCTACGCTCGACATGATCCGCGCGCAGGGCGGAATCGTCGGCTGGACCGCGCCGCTGGCGGCGTTGAAGGCGGCGGCAGGCTGATGCGGGCGGAAATGGCAATGCAGGACTTCGATGCCGAGGCGCATGTCGCGCATATGGCAAGTGTGATGGGGCTGGAGATCCAGCCGGAATGGCGCGCGAGCGTCGTCGCCAATATGGCGGCCACGGCGCGGGCTGCGTCGCTTGTCGTCGATTTCCCGCTGGAAGAAGCCATCGAGCCAGCGCCGGTGTTCGAGCCGTGACCCATTTCGCCGACATTCTCTTCCGCCCCGGTCACGAAATCGTCGCCGATGTCGCCGCGCGCCGGCTTTCCGCTCGCGAGGTCGCGGAGGCCGCGCTCGATGCGATCGAGGCGACTAACCCGGCGCTGAACGCCTTCACCGACATCACCCATGAACGCGCCACGCTGGAAGCCGACCGCGTCGACGATCTCGTCAAGCGCGGTGCGGCGCCGCCGCTGGCGGGGCTGCCCTATTCGGTCAAGAACCTCTTCGACGTCGAAGGCGTCACGACCCGCGCCGGCTCGAAGATCAACCGCGACAATGCGCCGGCCGGCCGCGATGCCGGCCTGGTCGAGCGCATGGGCGCTGCGGGCGGCGTGCTGCTCGGCGCGGTCAATATGGGCGAATATGCCTATGATTTCACCGGCGAGAACGCCCATGACGGTGCCTCGCTCAATCCACACGATCCATCGCGCATGTCGGGCGGCTCGTCGGGCGGATCGGGAACCTCGGTCGCCGCCGGCATGGTCGCGGTCTCGCTCGGCTCCGATACCAACGGCTCGATCCGCGTGCCTTCGTCGTTCTGCGGCCTCTACGGGCTGAAGCCGACCTATGGAAGGCTGACGCGCTCGCGCACCTTCCCCTTCGTCGGCAGCCTCGATCATCTGGGGCCGCTCGCGCGCTCGCCGCGCGATCTGGCACTGGTGCTGGATGCGTTGCAGGGTGCCGATCCCGATGATCCGGCGCAGATCGCAAGGCCGTCGATCGCCGGCATGGAAGCGATCGCGCAGGGGGTCGACGGGCTCCGCGTTGCCGTCGCTGGCGGCTATTTCCGCCGGCAGGCCAAGCCGGAAGCGCTGGCGGCGGTGGATCATGTGGCGAAGGCGCTCGGCGCCGATCGCGAGGTCGAGCTGTTCGAGGCCCACCGCGCCCGCGCGGCGGCCTATCTGATCACGACGTCGGAATCGTCGACGCAGCATTTCGGCCGGCTCCGGCAGCGCGCCGCCGATTTCGATCCGGATACGCGCGACCGCTTCCTTTCCGGCGCCATGGTGCCGGCGGCCTGGTATATCGCGGCTCAGCGCTTCCGCTCCCTCTTCCGCGATGAAATGCGGCGCCTGTTCGAGACGGTCGACGTCATTCTGGCGCCGGCGACGCCGTTCTTCGCGCTGCCCTCCGGCACCAAGACCGTCGAACTCGACGGCGTCAGCCTGCCGGCGCGGGCCAATATCGGCATTTTCACGCAGCCGATCTCCTTTGTAGGCCTGCCGGTCGTGGCCGTGCCCGTCTGGCTGCCGGGTTCGAAGCTGCCGATCGGCGTCCAGGTCATCGCGCCGGCCTGGCGCGAGGATATCGCGCTACGGGTCGCCGAAATGCTCCATGCGGACGGCGTCACGGCCGCGCCGGTCGCGCCCCTTTCTGAGAAACGCTGATGAACGAAATCGATATTCCCGAGGTGAAGGCGGAACTTGAGGCGGCCTTCAGCGTCTATGAAGAAGCGTTGGTCAACAATGACGTCGACGCGCTCGACAGCCTCTTTCTCGATCAGCCGACGACGATCCGCTATGGCGGCGGGGAGAACCTCTATGGCTATTCCGAGATCGCCGCCTTTCGTGCCGGCCGCTCGCCAGCCGGATTGATGCGCAGCCTGGAGCGAACGGTCATCACCACCTATGGACGGGATTTCGGCGTCGCCTCGACCTTGTTCCGGCGTTCCAATGCGCCGGGAAAGATCGGCCGGCAGATGCAGAGCTGGGTGCGCACGGAGGCGGGCTGGCGCGTCGCCGCCGCCCATGTCTCGGTGATCGCAGATCCCGATAGCGGAGGAGGGCCGGCGTGACCGTCCGCGAGAGCGAGCCACGACAGGCGCCGGTTCGCCGGACGCGGACGGAAGATCTGCGGCTGCAACTCGCGGACGACATCGTGCGCGGCATCTTCGCGCCTGGCGATCCGCTGGACGAGATCGGGCTGGCGACACGCTATGGCGTTTCGCGCACGCCGGTGCGCGAGGCTCTGCGCCAGCTTTCCGCCAGTGGCCTGGTCGAGATTCGCCCGCATCGCGGCGCCATCGTCACGCGCCCCTCCGAGACGCGCCTGCTTGAAATGTTCATCGTCATGGCCGAGCTCGAAGGCCTTTGCGCCGGGCTCGCGGCCGAGGCGATGTCGATCCTGGAGCGGCGCGAACTCGACAAGCTGCATCGCCAGCTCGGCGAACTGGTCGAGATCGGCGATACGACACGTTACGCCCTCGCCAATGAGCGCTTCCACGGCGCCATCTATACCGGCTCGCACAACGCCTATCTGGCCGAATTGACGCTCGGCACGCGCGCCCGCCTCGCGCCCTTCCGCCGCGCCCAGTTCCGCCAGAGCGGCCGCGTCGCCGACTCGTTCCATGAGCATGACCGGATCGTGCGCGCCATCCTGGCCGGCGACCGCGACGGCGCGACTCGAGAGATGCGCGACCATATTGGCACCGTCAAGGAAGCCTTCGACCGCTATATCGAAGGCCGATAGAGGCAATATGCCCACGGGTTGTTGTATTCTTCCACGCAGAGGTGACGGCGTGCTTCGGTCGATCTCCGCCTGATACAAATCGTAACAACAATCCGCTGGGCGGAAATCGGCGGGCAACGTCGAATGGCCATGTTCGATCTCGGGAAGGGGCGTTGTACCAACCGCCTTCAGGAGACCTTCATGCGTTCCATTATCCTCGGACTTGCCTTCGTCGCCGCGCTGGACGCGGGCACTGCTTTCGCCGCCGAGCGCAGCGGCACGACGACCATCGATATTGATGGCCGCAGGATCGTTCAGACCTTCAAGACCAGCTTCGATCCGGCGGACGGCACGTTCAAGACATCCGGCACCTTCACGCTGCCGAATGGCCGAGAGGGTGCCTATGCGCTATCCGGCACCTGCCGCCCCGAAACCCGCAGCTGCGATCTTTCCGGCAGCGGCGTCGGTCCGCTCGGCAACAAATGGACCGGCACGGGCCTCGCCAGGCGTTCCGGCGACAAGACCACCATCACCGCGACGCTGATCGGGCCCGCCGGACGCACGATCAGGATCGACCGCGAGGTTGAGGGCGATGCTATACTCCCGCCGAGCTTCCAGCTGATTCAACCTGCCACCCGGAGATAGAACTTTGCGAAACCGGATCCTTGCCCTTCTCGCGTTCGGCGCCGCCTTGCTGGTGCCGGGCCTTGCCGCCGCGGCGACGACAGCCGTGACCACGACCAAGGTCAACCTTCGGGCCGGTCCGGGCACCAACTACCCGGCCGTTACGGTCCTGCCGGCGGGGGCCGGGATCACGGCCTATGGCTGCCTGCCCGACTACAGCTGGTGCGATGTCGGCTGGGGCGCGGCGCGCGGCTGGATCGCCGCCTCCTACATGCAGACGGTCTATCGCGGGAACCCGGTGGTGGTCACCGCCGGGGTTGCGACCGCGGTCGGCATTGGCGTCGTTGCGTATAACCGCGCCTATTGGGACCGCTATTATGCCGGCCGGCCGTGGTATGGCAGCTGGAATTCCTATTACGGGCGTGGCGTCACGACCAGCGGCGCCGTCGCCTGCGGCCAGCGCGGCTGCGCCGGCACCCGTGCCGTTACCGGCCCGCACGGCAACACCGTTAGGCGCAGCGGCGCGGTCCGGCGCTATTGATCTACAGACAGCCGAGATAATCGCCGGCCTGGCGGGCCATGCCTTCGATCGTGCGGGCGCGCGATTGCAGGAAGCGAGTCGGCTTGGCCGGGTTCCGGTCGATCGGGTTAGGGAGGGCGGCGGTCAGCAGCGCCGCCTGCCTGGCCGTCAGGTCCTTGGCCGATTTGTTGAAATAGTGCCGCGAGGCCGCCTCGACGCCGAAGATGCCGGGGCCCCATTCTGCAATGTTCAGATAGATCGTCAGGATTCGCCGCTTGGTCAGCACGAAGTCGGCATAATAGGCGAGGGGGATTTCGAGCCCCTTGCGCACATAGCTGCGCGATTGCCAGAGGAAAAGGTTCTTCACCGTCTGCATAGGGATCGTGCTGGCGCCGCGCGACGGGCCCTTCTTTGAATCGAGCACGAGGTTCAATTGCTGCCAGTCGACGCCCGAATGCTGGCAGAAGCGGCCATCCTCTGACATCACCACCGAGGCGACCATTGCCGGCGCGATCTGGTCGAACGACACCCAGTCGCGGTCCATGCCCTGGAAGGTCAAAGCCGACCAGAGCATCAGCGTGGAGACCGGCGGGATGAACGCATAGACCGGCGTCAGCACCAGCGGCAGCGCCGCAATGACGACCAGCACTTTCAGTGCCGCCTTCGCGAGGCCGCGGCGATCCGCGAGCCGGCTGGTCCATGCCGTGGGCCAGGACAGGCTCATGCCGCCTCCGCCGCCGGCTCAAGAGCAAAGCGGCGCAGATAGTGAGCGAGCAGACGGAAATCGGTTTCCCGGCTGGAGCCCTTGCGCCAGACAAGACCGAGCAAGCGGCGCGCCGGTCGCGCCTCGATCTCGGAAAGCGAGATATCGGTGCCGGCGAGGAGGCCCGCCTCGACGGCGATGCGCGGTACGAAAGTGATGCCGAGACGGTTGTCGACCATCTGGACCAGCGTCGACAGGCTGGAGGCTCGGATCTCCTCGCTTTGTCGATCGACGAGTTCAGGCGCGGCGGCGCGGACGTGATCGGAGAGGCAGTGGCCGTCCTCCAGCAGCAGCAGCGTTTCGCCGGCAAGCTCGGCCGGCTTCACGGTGCGCCGACCGGCGAGGCGATGGCCGCCATCGACGGCGAGCAGCAGGCTGTCCTCGGCCACGATCTCGTGCACGAGCCCCTCGGTCGCGATCGGAAAGGCGATGAGGACGGTGTCGAGCCGCCCGGCGCGCAGATCTTCCAGCATGGTCCGCGTCAGGTCCTCGCGAAGATGCAGCCGGAGTTCCGGATAGGCGCGGCGCAGATGCGGCAGCGCGCGCGGCAGGAAATAGGGCGCGATCGAAGGGATGACGCCGAGCCGCAGCCGCCCGGCCAGCGGTGCATGGCCGGCGCGCGCGGCATCGACCATATCGCGCGCATCGACCAGCAGCGTCTTCATCCGAACAAGCGCCAGCTCGCCAGCCGGCGTCAGGCTTGTCATGCGGTTGGATCGGTCGACGAGTGCAACGCCGATAATGTCCTCGATCTGCCGGATCGCGTCGGAAAGCGTCGACTGCGTGACATGGCAGACGGCCGCTGCCCGGCTGAACGATCCCTGATCGGCGAGGGCGACGAAGTACTGCATCTGTCGGAGCGTGGGCAATTGCATGCTCAAGCCATAAACGGCGCGGCATCACGCCGCAATCGGTAAATCCGATCGGTTTCTTCGGATATTACGGTTTGACCGATGGGGTTCGTCGTGCGATCTCTTCGCATATGCAGCAGCCATGCGGCCTGTCCGTGTGCGTTGCGCCAACGGCCTCTTTCGAATTCAACCTGAATGGAGACGACCATGTTCGGCATCGGCGAGAAGCTGCCTGCGTTTTCCGTAACCGGCGTCAAGCCGGGCTTCAACAACCATGAAGAAAATGGCGAGAGCGCCTTCGAGACGGTGACCGAGGCCAGCTTCCCCGGCAAGTGGAAGGTCATCTTCTTCTATCCGAAGGACTTCACTTTCGTCTGCCCGACCGAGATCGCCGAATTCGCCCGGCTGGCCAGCGAGTTCGAGGATCGCGACGCGGTCGTGCTCGGCGGCTCGACCGACAATGAATTCGTCAAGCTCGCCTGGCGCCGCGACCACAAGGATCTCGATCGGCTGCCGATCTGGTCGTTCGCCGATACCAATGGCTCGCTGGTCGATGGCCTGGGCGTCCGTTCGCCGGCCGGCGTCGCCTACCGCGTGACCTTCGTCGTCGATCCCGACAATGTCATCCAGCACGTCTATGCGACCAACCTCAATGTCGGCCGCAACCCGAAGGACACGCTCCGCGTCCTCGACGCGCTGCAGACGGACGAACTCTGCGCCTGCAACCGCGAAGTCGGCGGCCAGACGCTGGCGGCGTGATCCCGTCCGGGGGCCGTATTCCTTCTCGACCTCTCCCTGAGGGAGAGGTCGGCCGCAAGGCCGGGAGAGGGTTTGCAGCCTTTCCGGATGGTCCCCCAAAACCCTCTCCCGACGGCTTCGCCGTCGACTCCCCCTCAGGGGGGAGGTGAAAAGCCCGAGGCACCCATGTCGATCGATAGCCTGAAGTCCCGCATTCCGGATTTTGCCAAGGACGTCCGGCTCAATCTATCTGCGCTCGCGTCCGACGAGACGCTGACCGAGCAACAGAAATACGGGCTAATGGTCGCCTGCGGCATTGCCAGCCGCAATCCTGAGGTGCGCGCCGCGCTCGAACTCGAGGCAGCGCCGCATCTGACCCCGGTCGCGCTCGCTGCTGCCAAGGCCGCCGCGACGATCATGGGCATGAACAATATCTACTACCGCTTCACCCATCTCGTCTCGAACGACGAATACCGCACGCTGCCGGCCAAGCTCCGAATGAACGTGATCGGCAATCCGGGCGTCGACAAGATCGATTTCGAGCTCTGGGCGCTGGCTGTCTCCGCCATCAATGGCTGCGGCGCCT
This sequence comes from Kaistia algarum, assembly GCF_026343945.1. Lineage (NCBI taxonomy): Bacteria > Pseudomonadati > Pseudomonadota > Alphaproteobacteria > Hyphomicrobiales > Kaistiaceae > Kaistia > Kaistia algarum. The sequence continues at coordinate 91,980 of NZ_JAPKNJ010000005.1, read as the reverse complement.
GCATGGACAGCCATGAGGCCGTGGTTCGCAAGGGCAATGTTCCCGTCGAGGCGATCCAGGCCGCTGTGCGCTTCGCGGCCATCATCCAGTCTGCCGCGATCGCTCTGGAGGCGGCTGAGGCCGCTTGACGATCGTCCGCCAAGCTGCGAACTCGGACCGGCGCGCCGGAGTTCGCATCGTGCCCGATTTCACCACCCGCCTTGCCGAGACCGCCGACGCGGTCGAGGCCCTTCTCGACAGCCTGCTGTCGCCCGAACTGCGGGACGGCGAGATCGCCCGTCCGGCTCGATTGCTCGCGGCCATGCGCCATGCCGTTCTCGGTGGCGGCAAGCGGCTGCGTCCCGCGCTGATCGTCGAGACGTCGAGGCTTCTGGGCCGCGAGGATGACGGCGTGCTGCGAGCCGGCGCGGCGGTGGAATGCCTCCACGGCTACAGTCTCGTCCATGACGATCTGCCGGCCATGGACGATGATGATCTGCGCCGCGGCCGCCCGACCGTGCACAAGGCCTATGACGAGGCGACGGCGATCCTGGCCGGCGATGCCTTGCAGACCTTGGCCTTCGACATCCTCGCCGACCCCGCGACCGACCCCGATCCGGCGATCCGCGCCGATCTCGTGCTCCATCTCGCCCGCGCCTCGGGCCTCGGCGGCATGGCCGGCGGGCAGATGCTCGACCTTGATGCCGAGCGCGTCGCGCCCGACGAAGCCGGTATTCGGCGGCTGCAGGCGATGAAGACCGGCGCGCTCATCCGCTTCTCCTGCGAGGCCGGCGCCATTCTCGGCCGCGCCGACGCCGGGGAACGGGCCGCGCTCCGCCGTTTCGGCGAGATCATCGGCCTCGCCTTCCAACTTGCCGACGATCTCCTCGACGTGACCGCAACCCCGGAAGCCGTCGGCAAGGCGACAGCCAAGGACGCGGCGAGAGGCAAGGGCACGCTGGTCTCGCTCCATGGCATCGATGCCACGCGCGAGCGGCTCGCCCAACTGGTTGGCGAGGCGGAGGCGGTGCTGCAGCCTTTCGGGAGCCGGGCCGAGACGCTGATCGAGGCCGCGCGTTTCGTGGCGATGCGGGAGAACTGAGTTCGGCGCAAGCCCGGCGTGACTCTGCGGCTGCGGCTTCGGTCTATCTCACCTCCGCCCGGTACATCACCGGCCATTCGCCGGGCGGGACGCCCTGGCAATCGGTCATCGCGGTGTAGCTCGACAGACGAAACGCCTCGCCGTCCCAAACCCAGTCTTCGGTTTCGCCGCAATCGGCGATGCCGCGGCCCTTGGCGAAGGCCGAGAGCGTCATGGTCTTTTCGTCGAAGGAGGGGTTAATGAGAATTCCCTGCTCCTCCAGACCGCCGCCCTCATCGTCGCTGGATGCCAGAGCCGGCGGAAGCACGAAGCTGGCCTTTGCAGGGACGCCGTCCGAGCCTGCGATCCAGAATTGGGCGCTGAAACTATAGGCGCCCGATCCGCAGAGCGCCCCATAGAGGCGCCTTCCGCCGCCCAGATCGGCGACGATCGGCTCGATCTGGTCCATCGCATCGGCGCAGTCGCCGGTCTTGGCGAGTTCCAGGACCGAGTTCGGGAGGGTTTGTGGAACTTCGGCGGTGGATGCGGCCGCCTGGATCACCGGTAGCGCCGGGACGGGGGGAATGGCCGATGCCGGCTTGGCGCCGCGCTTGACCAGCGCCGTCTTCGTCCCGATCCGCTGCTGCTCGTCATCAAGCCACAGCATGGCGGCGCTGGCCCCATCGAGCGACAGCGTCGCCTCGATCGGAGACCCCTCGGCTTTGGTGACTGCAAGCGTGAGAAAATCCACCTTGCGAAGGAGCGCGAGGATCGCCGGAACATTGTCGGCCGGGACCGGCGCGCGGAAGAAATTGTCACCTTCCTCGATCGCAAATGGCCCGAAGGACGGCCCGCCCTTCGCGGCGAGGACCAGGGTCTTCGGCGTATCGTCGCCGCCGTCTGCCAGGCTGAAGCCGAGGCTGAGGCTCGGAAACGCGTCCGCATCGCCCTGGCGGTCCAGCCGGATCCAGGCCCCGATCATCGTCTCGTCGACCGTCGTGGCGAAGCCGAAGGCGCTGCAGGCGCGATGGTTGTCGCAAGATCCTGTCCATTGGCGGATCGTCTTGCTCGACGGCGGCTCGGCGCGCGCCTGCAGCGCCGGAGCTGAAACCAGGATAGCGATCAGCAGCAGAATGGGGGGCAGGGGATGCATGGCGATACCTCGTCTCGGCAAGCCGTGGCGTCTAGCGCATTCCGGGCGGTCCACCTGTGATGACCGTCACCGCCCCACATGGGGATTAAGCCGGCGTTGACGATAGTTTCATGTCGGCCTTCCGGCTTGACGCGATGTTATCGCGTCGGCGGCAGGCTGCGACCTTCTTGTGCAGGTCGTTTCGATGCTGATGCGCCTCATCCTCCTGGCCGCCGTCACGATGATCATCGCCGGTGCGGCCGCCCAATACGGTTTCTTTGACCGGTTCGTCGCCATGACGGGCGCACCGGCCGTGTCGTCCGCTGGCACGGTGCCGACCGGCCCGGTCGTGCTGCAGGCTGGTGATAGCGGACATTTCTTCGTCGATGCCAGCGTATCGGGCCGCCCGGTTCGCTTCATGATCGATACGGGGGCCAGTGTCGTCGTGCTTTCCGGCGAAACGGCCCGACGCATCGGTATTCGCCCGGCGGCGGGTGATTTCAGCGGTGCCAGCCAGACCGCGAATGGGATCGTCGCGATCGCGCCGGTGCGCCTTGACGAAATCCGCATCGGATCGATCCGGCTTCGGGACGTCGATGCGGCCGTGCTGCCCGAGGGGGCAAGCGCGGTCGATCTGCTGGGCATGAGCTTCCTGAAGCGGCTGCGCAGCTTCCAGTCGAGCGGCCGGCAGATGACGCTTTCGCCTTGAGCCGCGTCTTTGGCACGACATGTGCGTCTTCTAGGGAAGCGAAAAGCCGCTGTTGCTTTTGACGCCCGCTTCCGCGCAAATCCCAACCGAATGAAATTTGAAACGCGAGTATTGCCTATGTTTCCGACGCCGGTCCCCAAGCTCCTCCGCAACACCTATGACTTCGAATCGAAGCCGATGGTGAAGCCGACGGGCTTTCGCGAATATGACGCGCGCTGGCTGTTCGGTGACGAAATCAACCTGATGGGCGTTCAGGCCCTCGGCATGGGCCTCGGCACCTTGCTCGGCGAACTGGGCGTCAAGCGCGAACTGGTCACCGGCCACGACTATCGGTCCTATTCGTCCGCGATCAAGCTGGCGTTGATCACCGGCCTGATGGCGGCCGGCGTCAAGGTGCACGATATCGGTCTCGCGGTGACGCCGATGGCCTATTTCGCGCAGTTCGATCTCGACGTGCCGGCGGTTGCGATGGTCACGGCCTCGCACAACGAGAATGGCTGGACCGGCGTCAAGATGGGCGCGGCGCGGCCGCTGACCTTCGGGCCGGATGAGATGAGCCGGCTCAAGGAGATCGTGCTGGCGGCGGCGTTCGACCTCTCCGGTGGCGGTTCCTATGTGTTCCACGAGAATTTCCCGGCCCGCTACATGGCCGAGATGACCAACCGGCCGAAGCTCTCCCGGCCGATCAAGGTCATCGCCGCCTGCGGCAATGGCACCGCTGGCGCCTTCGCGCCGAAGGCACTGGAGATGATAGGCGCCGACGTCATCCCGATGGATGCCGAGCTCGACTACACCTTCCCGCGCTACAATCCCAACCCCGAAGACATGAAGATGCTGCACGCGATCCGCGATGCGGTGCTGGAGCACGGCGCCGAGGTCGGCCTTGGCTTCGACGGCGACGGCGATCGTTGCGGCGTGGTTGACGATACGGGCGACGAGATTTTCGCCGACAAGGTCGGCGTCATGCTGGCACGCGATCTTTCCGCTCTTCATCCCGGCGCGACCTTCGTCGTTGACGTGAAGTCGACCGGCCTGTTCGCCACCGATCCCGTGCTGATCGCCAATGGCGTTAAGGCGGATTACTGGAAGACCGGCCATTCCTATATCAAGCGCCGGGTCAATTCGCTGAACGCGCTCGCCGGCTTCGAGAAGTCGGGCCATTATTTCTTCAACGCCCCGATCGGCCGCGGCTATGATGATGGCTTGGTCTCGGCGCTCGCCATTCTCGACATGCTTGACCGCAATCCTGGGAAGAAGATGTCGGAGCTGAAGCTGGCCCTGCCGAAGACCTGGGGCTCGCCGACCATGTCGCCGCATTGTGACGACGAGAAGAAATATGGCGTCATCGACAAGGTCGTCGCCCGCTTCGAAGCGATGAAGGCCAAGGGCGAGCCGGTCGCCGGTCAGAAGATCATCGACCTGATCACCGTCAACGGCGTGCGTGTCGTCAACGAGGACGGCACCTGGGGTCTGGTGCGGGCATCCTCCAACAAGCCGGAGATGGTGGTCGTGGTCGAGAGCCCCGTCTCCGAGGCGCGCATGCACGAGATGTTCCATGCGGTCGACGACGTGCTGCGCGAAAACCCCGAGGTTGGCGCCTACAACCAGACGATCTGATCGAGGCACTGGCGGGGCGCTCCCGGACGCTCTATCGTCCGACGAAAAGAGACTATGGAGACGCCCCGACCATGACCGACCGTCCTTTCGGCACCCTCGCCGACGGCACCCCGATTCGCGCCGTCGATATCGCCCATGGCGGCCTCCGGGCGACGATCCTGACCTATGGCGCCGTGGTCCAGGATATCCGCCTCGACGGCGTCCCGCATCCGCTGGTGTTGGGTTTCGATTCGATCGAAGGCTATTTGCGCAATCCCTCCTATTTCGGTGCTGTCGCCGGCCGCTTCGCCAACCGGATCGGCAAGGGTCGCTTCACGCTGGACGGCGCGACCTGGCAACTTTCGACCAATGATGGCGACAATCATCTTCATGGCGGCGCCGCTGGCTTCGGTACCCGCTCCTGGAAGCTGGTTGGATCGACGCCGTCGAGCGTCACGCTCGGGATCGTCGGCGAGGATGGCGAGAACGGCTATCCGGGCCGGGTCGAGGTCGAACTGACCTATAGCGTCGAGGCGCCGGCGACGCTGTGTACCAGCCTCCGCGCGACCACCGACAAGGCCACGATCGTCAATCTGGCGCAGCATTCCTATTTCAATCTCGACGGCACCGGCACGATCCGCGACCACGAACTGACAATCCCAGCCGAGACCTATCTTCCGGTCGATTCAGGGAAAATCCCGACAGGCGCCTTCGCGCCGGTCTCAGGCACGCCGTTCGACTTCCGAGCTGGGCGGCGGATTGGCGAGGGCTTCGACGACGTCGTCGATCTCTATGACCACAATCTCGTCGTCGAGCGCACGAAGACCGGCGAGATCCATCCGCTCGCCCGTCTCGTCTCGGCGAAGAGCGGCGTCTTCCTCGACGTCACCTCGACCGAGCCGGGTGTGCAGTTCTATGGCGGACAGATGATCGGCTGCCGCGACGCCGGCATCAATGGCGAGGTCTACGGGCCGAATGCCGGCCTCTGCCTCGAGGCGCAACTCTTTCCCGACGCGCCGAACCACGCCGATTTCCCGAGCGCGCTGCTACGCCCCGGCGAGGAATATCGCCAGGAGACGCTGTTCAGCTTCGGCCGGATCTGATCAGCGCTCGTCCATCAGCGCCGACGCGACCAGCGCCAGAACGACGGCCGGTACCAGCTTGACGAGGGGGCCAAGCGGATTGAGCCAGAGCCCGGGCTGCATGGCTGTCGCGGCCGCTCCGAACAGGACCGGCAGCACGGCCATCAGCTTGAGCGCCCTTCGGCTTTGGCTGCGTACGCAGGCGGCCAGCCCGAGGGCGATCGCTGCCAGCGAGCCCACAGCGATCGCGCCGGTGGCGACCAGCGGCGGCCATCCGATGACGTCCAGCGTGCTTGTCGCCAGGTCGAGCCGCGCGAGGCCGATGGCGCCGGACGCCAGCCAGAACAGCGCCAGCGTCAGGATCGCCAGCGGCTTCAGGAAATAGAGCCGCGCGAACCACCGCTCCTGCACGCCGGAGGGCCAGGCGGCCAGCATCGAGGTGAAATCGCGCGGCTTGATGCCAAGAACGCGCTGCGCCGCCTCGCCATCGCCTGTGATCCCGGCCTTCAGCTGGCGCATGGCCGTCGAGCGCATCGGGCTGCGCCAGCCGAGCCCGCCGACCAGATCGGCGATGAGCACGAAGGGCCAGGCGAGAAAGGCCGGAATCCGCAGGACGGGCGCCGGTGCGAGACCGAGCCAGCCGCGCATGCGCGTCAGAATATCGGCAAATGTCGGCGTATCGGTGCTGACGATATCGATCGACAGGCGGGCATGCCGCCATGGCTCCGTCGCGCGTATGACTGCCTCGGCGACGTCCTCGACCGAGACGGGCTGCACGATGCTGCGGCTATGCACGACCGGAATGACCAGGGGGAAGGCCGCAAGGCCGCGCAGGAGCGCCGATCCGCCATAGGCGGATGGGGCGATAACAAAGCCCGGCCGCAGGATCAGCCAGTCGAGATCGAGGGCCTTGAGGCCGTCCTCGGCCTCCTGCTTGGTGCGGTTGAAGGCGGTTGGCCGGCCCGGGACGACGCCAGCCGCCGAGACGTGAACGACGCGGCGGACCCCGGCGGTGACGCAGGCCCGATACAGCGCGAGCGTTCCCTCGACATGCGCGACAGCGAGATGGTCCCGCGGTCCGTTCTGCAGCGCGCCGGCGCAGTTCACCACCGCGTCCACGCCGGACAGTGCCTCCTGCCAGGCGTCGGGCGTGGTCATGGTCGCCATGTCCCCGGCGATCCATTTCGCATAGGGAAAGCGCCGCGCGGCGACCTCGATCTCCCGCCCGAAGCCGACAATGTCGAGGTTCCGCGCTTGCAGGCGCGCCAGAACATACGCACCTATGAGGCCATAGCCCCCGACGACGAGTATCCGCCTCCGCCGCTGCGGTTCGGCATCCATTTCCATTCCCCTGATCGCAGTCCCCGAACGGCGATTTTCGCGACATGCTCCTAGCAGGCTATGGCGGCGATGTTGCAACAATCTGCTTCCTTTCCGCGTCAGAGCGCCGCATTCTTCGCATTCGAATAAATTGTCGGGATGAACCCGGCAGAAGGCTTCGGACCCATGAGCAGCAATCGCTCCACCCATATTCGCCTGACCTCCCATCCGGGCGCCCAGGCGCCCGTCCGCTTTCCGATCCGCTGGGGAGACGCCGACCCGCTGAAGCGCGGCCCGATCATCGGCACGGTCGTCCATCCGGCCGACCGCAATACGATCGGCACGCATGGCGGTTCCTATTCGCTCTATCGCGCGCTCGCCGTTTCCTCGGGAGCACTCAATCCCATCCAGCGGCCGGATCTGCGCAACACCTCGCCGGTTGTTTCGATCGGCCCGCATCCGCAATGGTCGGAGCCCGGCAAGATCATCTCTCTGGATCCGTTCGGGCATCTGGCGGCGGATATCTTCGCCAAGGAAATTGCCGAGGGCGTCGACATCCGGCCGACGATCGCCATCACCAAGGCGCGGCTCACCATGGCCGAATTGCATGACGCGATCCGCCGCGGGCGACTTCCGATCGATGGCGAGATCGTGCGCGAGAATGGCGATGTGTCGGTGACCAAGGCCGCGATCGATCCGGTCTGGTATCTGCCGGGCATCGCGGCGCGATTCAGCGTCTCCGAGGATCAGCTTCGGCGGACCCTGTTCGAGCAGACCGGCGGCATGTATCCCGAACTGGTGACGCGGCCCGATCTCGACGTGTTTCTGCCGCCGATCGGCGGCATCACGATCTATATATTCGGCGATCCCGCGGCGCTGTCCGATCCGAAGCGCACGCTGGCCTGCCGCGTCCATGACGAATGCAACGGCTCGGACGTGTTCGGCTCCGATATCTGCACCTGCCGGCCCTATCTGATCCAGGGCATCGAGGAAGCGGTCAAGGAAGCACAGAAGGGCGGCGCCGGGCTCGTCGTTTACAATCGCAAGGAGGGTCGGGCGCTCGGCGAGGTGACGAAGTTCCTCGTCTACAACGCCCGCAAGCGCCAGGAGGGCGGCGACCAGGCCGCGACTTATTTCGAGCGCACCGAATGCGTCGCCGGCGTGCAGGATGCGCGCTTCCAGCAATTAATGCCCGACATATTGCACTGGCTCGGAATTCGCCGGATCGACCGGTTCATCTCGATGTCCGACATGAAATACGACGCGATCACGGGGTCCGGAATCGAGATCGTCGAACGGGTGCCGATCCCGGAGGATCTGATCCCGATCGATGCACGGGTGGAAATGGACGCCAAGAAGGCCGCGGGCTATTTCTCGGCCGCCGCGCCGCCGACGGCGGAAGATCTGACGAAGACCGTCGGCCGGTCGCTGGAGAAGTACTAGCCGGACTGATCTTGCTGGTTGGCGCCGAATGTCCAGGCGATTCCCTCCCCCTTGCGGGGAGGGCCAGGGAGGAGATACTGGCGAGATATCGCCGGATACGCAGCTTTTCCGCCCTCCACCCCAGCGATTTTGCGAACCCCCTCCTCGGTCCTCCCAGCAAGGGGGAGGAAGAAGAAGGGGCTCTGTGCCAGACGGAGTTGATCTTGGATATACCTTCCCTCCTCACCTCCGCCGCCGTTCGCGAACGGGCGCACCGGCTGCTCGATCTGGGGTCCCAGGGAAAGCTGGAGCATTTCGGCGTCGACCTGTCGCGCCTGCCCGCCGTTGCCGATTATGTGATCGACACCATGCAGTCGGCCTATCCGGATGGCGACATTCCGTTCCACTCGCGCTGGCGGCATTTCGAGGCTGGCGGGATCGATCGTTGGGGCGGGCTCGTCGATGCGGCGGGGATCACGGATCCGATGGTTTTCGGGCGCGCCGCCTATGATCTGGCGATCCTGAGCGTCCTGCTCGATGCAGGCGCTGGGCCGGACTGGAAATATGTCGAGGCGGCGACCGGCGAGACGTTCGTCCGCTCGGAAGGGCTCGCCGTCGCGAGCTTCGCGATGTTCGCCTCGGGGCTCTTCTCCGCCGATCCGGCCGATCCACTGCGCGCCGATGCTTCGGCGCTTGCAGCCCTCGGCACAGAAGAACTCGCGGAGGGATTTCAGGTCGGGCCCGACAACCCGATCGTCGGCCTCGAAGGCCGGGTGAAGCTGTTAAACGCGCTGGGTCTCGCGGTCGCCGATCGGCCGGATATTTTCGGCGAGGACGAGGCTCGGCCGGGCGGATTGTTCGATACTGTCGTCGGGCGTGCCGTTGACGGCAAGGTGGCGGCGCCCGTCGTGCTAGAGTTGGTGCTGGAGGGGCTGGGGCCGATCTGGCCGAGCCGTCTCGTCGTCGACGGCGTGTCGCTCGGCGATACGTGGCGTCATGGCAAGCTCGTCACCGATGATGCGACGAGCGGGCTCATGCCGTTCCACAAGCTATCGCAATGGCTGACCTATTCGCTGCTGGAGCCGCTGATCTGGACTGGCATCGAGGTGGTCGACCTCGATGGGCTGACCGGACTGCCGGAATATCGCAATGGCGGGCTGTTCATCGATTTCGGCGTGCTGGCGCCGAAGGATCCGAATGCATTCCTGAAGGTCTGGAAGGCGGGAGACGAGTTCATCGTCGAGTGGCGCGCGCTCACCGTGGCCTTGCTCGACCGGACGGCGGAACTGATCCGCGCCCGCCTCGGTCTCGATGCGAACTCCCTGCCGCTCGCCAAGGTGCTGGAAGGCGGGACCTGGGCGGCCGGGCGCCGCATCGCCAGGGAGAAGCGCGTCGGTGGCGGTCCGCCGCTTCGCCTCGAAAGCGACGGCACCGTATTCTGAGGTTCAGACCTTCCGGCCGCCGAGGAGGTAGAACCAGGCGAGCAATACCGGGCCGATCGTGAGCGCCACGTCGGCGAGGTTGAAGACGAAGAAGCCGCGGTCGCCGATATGGAGATAGAGGAAATCGATCACGTGGCCGAGCCGCACGCGGTCGATCAGATTGCCGAGCGCGCCGCCGATGATGAGTGCGAAGCCCGCCGCGACGAGCCGTCCGCCTTCCTTGGCCGAATGCCAGAGATAGAATACGAACAGCGTGATGATCGCCGTCGCCGCAACCAGAACGAGGCTGCCGAGGCCATGGCCGACGGAAAAGGCGACGCCGGTATTGTTGACGCGAAGCAGCGCCAGGATCGGTAGCAGATCGATATAGCGGCCGAATTCGAGTGTCTGGTCGGCGATGAACTTGCTCGCCTGATCGAGCACCAACACCGCGCCGATGATCGACAGGCCGAAGGCGGAGATCGGGCCGGGAACGGCGGTGGGCGCGGCGGTGTCGGTCATGCCAGCTTCAGCTCCGTCCGCCGAATCTCGAACAGCATGACCCCGGTGGCGATGGCTAGGTTCAGCGAGTCGGCGCGCCCCGCTTGCGGGATCTTGACCAGATGGTCGCAGAGCGCCGCGAAGCTGTCGTCGATGCCGGATTGCTCATTGCCCATGAGCAGCAGTACCGGCCGGTCATAGGGAACCTCGCGATAGTCTTCCTGGCCGGATAGATGCGTGCCGACGACTATGCCGGGCCAATTTTTCCGCCAGGCGGCGAATTCGGCCACCGAAAGCCGCGCGAGCGGCACGTGGAAGATCGAACCCATGGTAGCTCGTACCGCCTCGATGCCGAACGGGTCGACCGTGTCGCCGACCAGGATCACGCCCTCGGCGCCAACAGCATCGACGGTGCGGATGATGGTGCCGAGATTGCCAGGATCCTTGATACCCTCCAGCGCCACCCAGACGCCGCGCGGGCTCGGGCGGATCGAGGCGGCGGGCGTCAGGCGCTGTTCGAACACGCCGACGACCATTTGCGGATTATCGCGGCGCGTCATCTTGGAGAGCACGGCGTCCGAGACTTCGAGTACTTCGCCGCCCCGCGCATGGGCTCGGACCGCGACGCGCCGCACGACCGGGTGCGAGGCCACCTTGGCGCCATAGACGAGGATCTTGATCGGCCAGTCTTCCTCGACCGCGTCGGCGACCAGCTTCATGCCCTCGGTGACGAAGAGGCCGCTCTCCTTGCGATATTTCGGCAAGGCGAGCGAGCGGATCTCCTTGATCGTCGGATTGGAGAGGCTGGTGACGCTGCGCACCGCGCCGGGCGCCGCAATCGGGGAATCATCAGCCATGGCGCGACCACCGGGAGAAGAGGGAGGTTGAAAGATATCGCCCGCCGCCTTCCTCGCGCAGCAGCAATTCGCCCGATTCGAGCTTGCCCGGCAGGCCGGCGAGCGCCTCGGCCGTCAATTCGTGAATCGCCATGAAAGAGGCGCGGATCGAATAGGCGGAAAGGCAGAGGAACAGCGCGTCGTCAGCGAGAAGCTGCCGGCAGAGGCGCATCATCTCGGGCAGCCGCTCGAACAGGTCCCAGACCTCGCCATTCGGGCCGCGGCCGAACTTGGGCGGATCGAGGATGATGCCGTCATAGCGCGAGCCGCGGCGGATCTCGCGCTGTACGAACTTCACGGCATCCTCGACGATCCAGCGCACGGGGAGGTCGGCGATGCCGGACATTTCCTGGTTTTCGCGCGCCCAGCCGATCGCCTTTTTCGACGCATCGACATGGGTCACCTGCGCGCCGGCCATGGCGGCGACGAAGGAGGCGATGCCGGTATAGCCGAAGAGGTTCAGGACCTTGGGCGGCTTCTTCGCCTGCCGGCAGATCGACGCGAACCAGGCCCAGTGCATTTCCTGCTCGGGGAAGAAGCCGACATGGCGGAAGGCGGTGAAGCGGCCAAGGAAGCGTACATCGCCGGTGCTGACGTGGATCGGCAGCGGCCAACTCATCGGCCATGTCTCGCCGAGCGGGCGGGGATAGCGCCAGCGGCCGTCGGAATCCTCATCCCTTGCGCCGGTGAAGACGGCGTCGGCCCGTTCCCACTCGGCCTCGGACCGGCGCGGCGCCCACAGCGCCTGTTCTTCCGGGCGAACGATGCGATAGGGACCGTAGCGTTCGAGCTTGCGGCCATGGCCGGAATCGATCAGCGCATAATCGCGCCAGCCTTCCGTCTCCAGCATAACCGGCCAGACGGAGGCAGGCTGTGCGCTGTTGACGGTTCGGTTGCCGGGTTCGGAAGATGCGTTCTGCATGCGCGCTACATAGCCTTCGGCGCGGCGAAAGCCAATCGGCGCGTATGGCAGAACGCCGCTCGCTTGGCCGCTTGCCGTCGCCCGCGCCGACGTGCGACCATGGCAAGGCTTCGGAGGCAGGTTTCGGGCGCTTCGCTCACCGGCCCGGCAGAGATTCATCCGCGCGGAACAACGCGTTTCGGCAACAAGACGGACCGGCGGCGAACGTCGGCTGTCCGGCTCATGGAAGGCACGCCCATGGAAATGACCGGCGAATATCGCATCCCGGCGGATCGCGCCGCGGTCTGGAACGCGCTCAACGATCCAGAGACCCTGAGGGCCGCGATCCCAGGCTGTGAGGAACTCGTTCGCAACGACGACGGCACGATGTCGGCGAAGGTCGTGGTCAAGGTCGGCCCGGTCAAGGCTACGTTCGACGGGAATGTCGCGTTCTCCAATGTGGTCGAGGCCGAGAGCTACACGATTTCCGGCGAGGGCAAGGGCGGCGCTGCCGGCTTTGCCAAGGGCGCGGCCGATGTCAGGCTCGCCGATGATCCGGCCGGCACGCTTCTGACCTATGCCGTGAACGCCCAGGTCGGCGGCAAGCTGGCGCAGCTCGGCTCGCGGCTGATTGATACCACTGCCAAGAAGATGGCCGACGAGTTCTTCGGCGCCCTCGCGGCTCCCTTCGGCGGCGAGGTCCCTGCCATCGGCACGGCGCCGCCGCTGGCGCCGCTTGGCGGCGAGGCAGCTGCGGATGAGGAGTTGGTCGACCGCATCGAACACCGGGTCGAGGACCGCGCCGGGGATCTGGCGGAGGTGGCGGAGGAGGTCGAGGAGGAGCTGGAAGTCGCGGCGGGCCGCGGCATTCTCGGTGGACCCTATGTCTGGGGTCTGATCGCGTTGCTCATCGTGATCGTCATCCTGGCCGTCCTGCACTGAGATCCGAAGAGACGCGGAGGAATAGATGCCGAACATCGAGTTGACCGTGAACGGCACGCCGCGCCGCGCCGAAGTCGAAGGCCGGACCTTGCTGGTGGAACTGTTGCGCGATGGCCTCGGCCTCACCGGCACGCATGTCGGCTGTGATACGTCGCAATGCGGTGCCTGCGTCGTGATCGTGGCCGGCAAGGCGGTGAAGTCGTGCACGCTGCTGGCGGTGCAGGCGGATGGCGAGAGTGTCACCACGATCGAGGGGCTGGCGAGCGGCGATGCGCTTCACCCGATCCAGGCGGCGTTCCACGAGCATCATGCCCTGCAATGCGGCTTCTGCACGCCGGGAATGATCATGGCCACGGTCGACATGATCGAACGCCACGATGCGCGCCTCGACGAGGCGACGATCCGCCATGAGCTGGAGGGCAATCTCTGCCGCTGCACCGGCTATCACAACATCGTCAAGGCGATCCAGGCCGCCTCGGACGCGATCGCGGCGTCGAAGTCGCAAGGGGTCCAGGTCGATGCGTGAGTTCGTCTATCACCGCCCTTTGAGCCTCGCGGAGGCCGAGCGCCTCTTCGCCGCTTCCGCCGAAGGGCGCTATCTTTCGGGCGGGATGACGCTGATCCCAACGATGAAGCAGGGACTGGCGACGCCGGTCGATCTTGTCGACCTCGGGCGGCTGCCGGAACTCAAGATGCTTCTTGTCGAGGACGGCTATCTCGTCGTCGGCGCAGCGACCACGCATACCGAAGTCCAGACCTCGCCGATCGTCGCGGACGCCATTCCGGCGCTCGCCGATCTCGCCGGACAGATCGGCGATCCCCATGTGCGCCATCGCGGCACGATCGGCGGGTCCATTGCCAACAATGATCCGGCTGCCGACTATCCCGCCGCCGTGCTGGCGCTTGGCGCGACGATCGAGACCTCCCGCCGGACGCTCCCGGCAGAGGAATTCTTCCAGGGAATGTTCTCGACCGCTCTGGAAGAGGGCGAGATCGTCACGCGTATCCGCTTCCCGATCCCCGAGCGGGCGGCCTATCGCAAGTTCTCCAACCCGGCTTCGCGCTATGCGATGGCAGGCGTCTTCGTCGCGATGCTCGGCGATGGCGAGGTGCGTGTCGCCGTGACCGGCGCTGGACAGGACGGCGTCTTCCGCGCCAGCGAGATGGAGGACGCGCTTTCGGCCGAGCTCAATCCGGCCGAGATCGAGGCGATCGTCGTCGACCCTGCGACCATGCTATCGGATCTTCATGGCTCGGCCGCCTATCGCGCCAATCTCGTCAAGGTGATGGCGAAACGTGCCGTCGCGGACCTGCTGGCATAGCGCAACTGTCCGTCGAGGCTGGCGATACGGCGCGGCCGACCCTATGTTGCTTCCTCACCGCCCCGTTGGTCTGATCGGCCCGATGATCGTCTGTTCCTGCAACGTCCTCACCAAACGCAACATTCTCGACGTTGCCGAACGGCTCGCCATGGAGCAGCCGGGTCGTCCGATCACGCCGGCGCGCATCTACCGCGCCCTCGGCACCAAGGCGCAATGCACGCTCTGCTTCGCGCTGGTGCGCAAGCTGATCGCCGAATCCGGATTGCTGGTCACCTGCCCGGAACCGCTCGGCAGCGGCAGCGAGGATGAGTACGACCCCGCTGCTTTCGGTTGATGAGCGTCATATTCAGGTTTGACGGAGCCCCGATGCTTCCCTAGTTTGCTGTCTGGAACATTTCCAAAAACGAGGGATTTCATGAAGGGCGACCCCAAGGTCATCGAGTATCTGAACCGCGCCCTCCGTCTCGAATTGACGGCGGTCAGCCAGTACTGGCTGCATTTTCGTCTGCTCGACGATATGGGCTTCAAGAAGCTCGCGAAGAAGGAGCGGGCCGAATCGATCGAGGAGATGCAGCACGCCGACAAGTTGGTGACGCGCATCATCTTCCTCGACGGCTTCCCGAACATGCAGGTGCTCGACCCGCTGGAGATCGGGCAGAACATCAAGGAAATTCTTGAGGCGGATCTGCGCGGCGAGTACACGGCGCGCAATTATTACAAGGACGGTCGCGACATCTGCCACGAGGCGGGCGACTATGTGTCCATGTCGCTGTTCGAGGAACTGATGAAGGACGAGGAAGATCATATCGACTTCCTCGAAACCCAATTGGGCCTTCTCGCCAGCCTCGGCCCCGAGCGCTACGCGCTGCTGCAGTCGGCGCCGGCCGACGAAGCCGAATAGGCTGACCGACTTGTTGTGGAAGGGGCCGCCCGGCTTGGGGCGGCCTCTTTTCGTTCAGGCGTATTTCACCATGACGTGGCGGACGACCGAATAGTCCTCCAGCGCATAGGCTGACAGGTCCTTGCCGTAGCCCGACTGCTTCAGCCCGCCATGCGGCATCTCGTTGGCCAGCATGAAATGGCAATTGATCCAGGTGCAGCCATATTGGAGCTCGGCGGCGGCGGCCATGGCCTTGGAGACGTCACGGGTCCAGACCGACGAAGCGAGGCCATAGTCGGAATCATTGGCCCATCTCACGGCGTCGTCGACGTCATCGAAACGCGTGACCGAGACGACGGGGCCGAACACCTCGCGGCGGACGATCTCGTCGGATTGCAGCGCGCCGGCGACGACCGTCGGCTCGTAGAAGAAGCCCGAGCCTGGGGCGGGCCTGCCGCCCGTCGTGACCTCGACATGCTGGTTCTCGGCGGCTCTCGCGACGAAACTCGCGACGCGGTCGCGCTGGCGGGCTGAGATCAGCGGGCCGATATCGTTTTTCTCGTCGTCTTCATGGCCATAGCCGAGCGAGGCGACGGCGGAGGAAAGGTCGGCGACGAGTTTGTCGTAGATCTTGGCGCCGGCATAGATGCGGCAGGCGGCGGTGCAATCCTGGCCGGCATTGTAATAGCCGAAGATTTTCACGCCCTCGACGACGGCGTCCAGATCGGCATCGTCGAAGACGATGACCGGCGCCTTGCCGCCGAGCTCCAGATGGGTGCGCTTGATCGACTTGGTCGCGGCCGCCAGCACTTTTTTGCCCGTCGCGATATCGCCGGTGAGCGAGATCATCGACACTTTCGGATGATGGATCAGCGCATTGCCGACGCTCTCGCCGCGGCCGACAACGACGTTGAGGACGCCCTCGGGCAGGATCGATGCGGCCAGCTTCGCCAGCTTCAGCGTCGTCAGCGGCGTCTGCTCCGAAGGCTTGATGACGACGGTATTGCCAGCGGCAAGTGCCGGCGCCAGCTTCCAGGCGGCCATCATCAGCGGATAGTTCCACGGCGCGATCGAGGCGACGACGCCGATGGGATCGCGGCGGATCATCGAGGTATGGCCGGGGAGATATTCGCCGGCCGCGCTTCCCGTCTGGACACGGGCTGCGCCCGCAAAAAAGCGGAAGCAGTCGACGACGGCCGGCAGTTCGTCGCGCAGCACCGCCGGATAGGGCTTGCCGCAGTTGAGCGCTTCGAGGGCGGCGAAGGAGGCGGCATCGGCCTCGATGGCGTCGGCGAGCTTCAGCAGCAGGCCGGCGCGGACTCCGGGCGGCGTGCGCGACCACGTTGCGAAGGCCTTGTCTGCCGCGGCGACGGCAGCGTCGATCTGCGAGGGCGATGCTTCGGGCAGGTCGAGGATCGTCTCGCCGGTCTTCGGCGCCAGCACGCGTTCGGCGGTCTCGGTCCCGCCCTCAAAGGACGAGCCGATGAGCATGTCCCGCTCAGTGACGATGGATAGATCGACGGTCATGGTGACCTCCCTTAGGGTCTCACTTGCTGGAGCCCTCGACGGCATCGCCGTCGCGGGTCAGGTAATAGGCTGCGAGGATGGGGATGAGCGTCACGGCGATGACCATGACGGCGACGACATTGGTGACCGGGCGCTGGCGCGGGCGGATCAGCTCGGAGAACATCCAGATCGGCAGCGTCTGCTGCTGGCCGGCGGTGAAGGTGGTGACGATCACTTCGTCGAAGGACAGAGCGAAGGCCAGCATGCCGCCGGCGAGCAGCGCGGTGCCGAGCTGTGGAAGCACGACATAGCGAAAGGTCTGGAAGCCGTCGGCGCCGAGATCCATCGACGCTTCGATCAGCGAACCCTGCGTGCGGCGCAGCCGCGCCACGGCATTGTTGTAGACGACGACGATGCAGAAGGTCGCGTGGCCGATGACGATCGTCCAGAACGAGAACGGTATATCGGCGAGGTTGAGCGCGGCGCGCAGCGCGATGCCGGTGACGATGCCGGGAAGGGCGATCGGCAAGGTGATGAGCAGCGACACGGCTTCGCGGCCGAAAAAGCGGTAGCGGGCGACGGCCGCGGCAGCGAGCGTCCCAAGTACGATGGCGATCCCGGTCGCGACCGTGGCGACACGCAGCGACAGGCCGAGTGCCTGCCAGATGTCCGGCCGGTTCCAGGCGACGGCGAACCAGTTGAGCGTGAAGCCCGGCGGCGGGAACTGGTAGCTCTTCTCCTCCGTCGTGAAGGCGTAGAGGAAGATGAAGGCCAGCGGCAGATGCAGGAACAAGAGGCCCGCGATCGCGGCGATCGTGACGGAAAGGGGCGGCCTAGAGCGCATCGAACGCTCCCATGCGCTTGGCGACCGTCAGGTAGATTCCCATGATGACGATCGGCACGACCGAGAAGGCGGCGGCGAGCGGGATGTTTCCGGCGACGCCCTGCTGCGTGTAGACGGCCTGGCCGAGGAAGAGTGTCGACGAGCCGACGATCTGCGGCGTGATGTAGTCGCCCAGCGTCAGCGAGAAGGTGAAGATCGATCCGGCGACGATACCGGGCAGCGCCAGAGGGAAGATCACCGTCGTGAAGGTTTTGCGCGGGTCGGCGCCCAGGTCTCCGGCCGCCTCGATCAGTGATTTCGGCACGCGCTCCAGCGAGGCCTGGATCGGCAGGATCATGAAGGGTAGCCAGAGATAGAGGAAGACGAGGAAGGTGCCGGTGTAGCTGATCGACAGCGACGGGCCGCCGACGATCGGCAGCGATAGCCAGGCATCGAGCAAGGCGCGCGTGCCGGTGTGATCGGCGAGGTAGGTGACGACGCCTTCCTTGGCGAGGATCAGCTTCCAGGCATAGACGCGCACCAGATAGCTCGACCAGAGCGGCAGCATGATCAGCAGGTAGAAGACGGCCTTCAGCCGGCCCCTGGCGTAGCGGGCCGCGAAATAGGCGATCGGGAAGGCGATCACCGCGCCCAGAAGCGTGACCAGTGCCGCCATCGTCACCGTGCGGATGATGATGTCGAGATTGGCCGGGGCCAGCAGTTCGCCATAGGTCTTCAGCGTGAATTCGCGGACAATCAGCCCTGAGAATTCGTCGATCGAGAAGAAGCTCTGCGCCAGCAGCGCCGCGAGCGATCCGAGATAGGCGATGCCGAGCCAGGCGAGCGGCGGTGCCAGCAGGAGCGCGAGAAAGAGCTTCGGCCGCCGCATGAACAGATCGGACAGCCGGCGGAGCAAGCCGCCTTTTTCGTCGGGGCTGGGCAGAGCGAGGCTCATGCCTCAGCCCTCCAGCGGTTGGGCGGCGTCGGCCGGCCAATCGAGGCGAACGACCGCATTTGCAGGAAGGGCCACTTCACTCGCTGGCGTGACCACGGAGAGCCGGTCCTTGCCAATGGCGATCTGATAGCGGCGGTTGGCGCCTTGATACTGCAGGCTTTCGATCCGCCCCTCGATGCCCGCGCCGTCCACCGCCAGCCGGATCTTTTCCGGACGCAGGCTCCACAGCCGGGTGGGAAGGCCGAGACGTCCGGCCATCTCCGGCTCAATGACATTCGATCCGCCGACGAAATCGGCAACGAAACGCGTTGCCGGCCGCTCATAGACCTCCTCGGGCCGTCCGACCTGCACGATCTTGCCGGCATTGAACACGGCGACGCGGTCGGCCATCGACAGCGCCTCGCCCTGGTCATGGGTGACGAAGACGAAGGTGATGCCGATCCGACGCTGCAGTGTCTTCAGTTCGACCTGCATCTGCTCGCGCAGCTTCAAATCGAGCGCGCCGAGCGGCTCGTCGAGCAGCAGCACCTTCGGATGGTTGATGAGGGCGCGCGCGAGCGCGACGCGCTGGCGCTGGCCACCGGAAAGCTGCGATGGCTTGCGGCCGCCGAAGCCGGAGAGCTGAACGAGATCGAGCATCTCGGCGGCGCGCGCCAGCCGCTCCGCCCTATCGATGCCCTTGACCATCAGCCCATAGGCGACGTTCTGGGCTACCGTCATATGCGGGAAGAGGGCGTAGTCCTGGAACACCGTATTGACGCTGCGCCGATAGGGCGGGACGCCCTCGGCATGCTCGCCGAAGATCTCGATCGTGCCGGAGGAGGGTTGCTCGAAGCCGGCGACGAGGCGCAGGCACGTCGTCTTGCCCGAGCCGGACGGTCCGAGCATGGCGAAGAATTCACCCGCCGCGATATCGAGATCGACGCCGTCCACCGCCCGCGTCTCGCCGAAATGGCGGGAAACGGAGCGGAAGCGGACGGCGGGGATGGCAGTGGTGTCGGTCATTGGGTGTCGTTCGTCCTGTCATTGCCGGGCTTGACCCGGCAATCCAGACTTTCCTTCCTTTTGCTTCGGACGGCTGCTGGCCCCGCCAACGAACTGGATTGCCGGGTCAAGCCCGGCAATGACAGGGGCTGGGGCCAATCAACGCCGTCCGGCACTCCGCCCGTTGGGGCCGGCCCCGCTTATCTTCCGCCGAGGATGGCGATGTAATCCGTCGCCCAGCGGTAATAGGGAACGCAGGTGCCCTGGCTTTCGCATTTCGAGACGGGCGTGCGCCAGAAGTGGATCTTGGCGAATTCGTCGGCGCCGTTGGTGGTGCAGCCGGAATCGCCGAGAAGCGCATTGCCCTTGCAAGCGGCGGGGACGGACGGCACCGAGCCGAACCAGGCCGCGAGGTCGCCCTGAACCTTCGGCGAGATGGAGTGTTCCATCCACTTATAGGCGCAGTTCGGATGCGGCGCGTTGGCATGCATCATCGTCGTATCGGCCCAGCCGGTGGCGCCTTCCTCGGGGATCGTCGAGGCGATCGGCTTGCCATTGGCGACGAGCAGATTGACCTGGAACGGCCAGCTCGACGAGGCGACGAAGCCCTCATTGGTGAAATCGTCGACCTGGACCATGGCGTCGTGCCAATAGCGCGGCACGATCTGGCGCTGGGCGCGGAGAAGCTCCAGAGCAGCCTTGTACTGGTCCTCGTTCAGCTCATAGGGGTCCTTGATGCCGAGCTCTGGCTTGTGGGTCATCAGGTAGAGCGCGGCATCGGCGATGTAGATCGGTCCGTCAAAGGCCTGCACGCGGCCCTTGTTGGTCTTGCCGTCGGGGAGGTTCTGCTCCTCGAATACGACCGACCAGCTTGTCGGAGGCTTCTTGAAGACGTCCTTGTTGTACATGAGCACATTGGAGCCCCACTGATAGGGCACGCCATAATGGACGCCGCCGACCGTGTGCCACGGCGCGGACTGGAGGCGCGGATCGACTTCCTTCCAGCTCGGCACGAGGTCGGTATTGATCGGCTGCACGGTCTTGCCGGCGATGAGGCGGAGCGAGGCGTCGCCCGACGCGGTGACGAGGTCGAAGCCGCCCTCGTTCATCAGCGCCACCATCTCGTCGGAGGTGCCGGCCGTCTTCACTGTGACCTTGCAGCCGGTCTCCTTCTCGAAATCGGTGACCCAGTCATAGGCCTTGTCGGTCTCGCCGCGCTCGATGTAGCCGGCCCAGGCGACGATGGCGACTTCGCCCTCGCCGGCTCCGACAGCCTTCAGCGCATCCTGCGAGAAGGCGGCTCCGGTCTGCGAGACGATCAATGCGGCCGTGGCGACACCGGCGGCCATCCTAGCGATGCTGCGCATGTTGAACTCCCTGCGAGTTGTCCGGGCGGCAGCTCTTCGTCGCGGCGTCCTGCTCCGGGGTGATGCCAGAATGGCGTCAATCGCGCGGTATTCGCCAATATAAAATACAGAACCTAATTATCGGAAATTCCGAAACTGCGGCGATCCGGCCGCTGGGCGCGGCTCAAGGCGATAAAATCGGTGGTTGCGAGGCCGGCATCGGAGCCGCGGCGCCAGACGATACCGCTCTTGACCATGGGCAGCGCCTCGACCGCCGGGCGCGCCTCGATGCGGTCTCCCTCCAGCGACCAGGGCCGGTAGACGAGGTCGGGCAGGATCGCGATGCCGGCGCCGGTTCCCACGAGGCTGCGCACCGCCTCGACCGAGCGCGTGCGAAAGGCGACGCGCGGCCGGAAGCCGTGTTCGCGCCAGAAGCCTCGGGTGGTCTCCTCGATCTCGTCGATAGAAAGCACCACATGTGTCTCTTCGGCGAGTTCGCTGAGCGGCACCTCGCGCATCGCGGCGAGCCGATGTCCCTGCGGCAGCCAGATTCGATAGGGCGTTTCGCCGAGAATCTCCATTCTGAGGGCAGGGTCGACCGGACGGTCGGGCATGATCATCACGGCGACGTCCAGTTCGCCATTGATGAGCAGATGCTCCAGATAGTCGCTCGTATCCTCGATCGCCGCGACGTCGACGGCAGGGTGGGCGCGGCGGAAGCGGGCGAGAAGGTCGGAGAGCACATAACCGGCGACGAGCGCGGTGACGCCGATCATCAGCCGCCCCGATATATCTGCCTCGTCGCCCAGCGATCGGCGGGCATCGGCAACGGCCTCCAGGACGCGTTCGGCGCGCCGGAGGAAGATCTGGCCCGGCCGCGTCAGCGCCATGCCACGCCCCGAACGCTCGATCAGCACGACGCCGAGATCGGCCTCCAGTTCCTTGACCGCCTCGGTCACGGTCGATTGCGACACGGAAAGCTGCTGTGCCGCGCCCGAGATCGAGCCCGTATCGGCGACGGCGACGAAATATTGCAGCTGGCGGAACTTGAAGGCCATGCCATGCAAGGAAGCATGACGACCGGCGCTCCGAAAGGGCTGCTTGCGCTTTTGCACGGCATGGCTTCTTGACGCCGCGCGCGAGGCGCTTCTACCTTGCGGCCGCCTCGCTCGAGGCGATTTTTCCGCAGCGCCCGCAAGGAAGCCCGCCATGGCCAAGAAGCTCATTCTCGACGTCGATACCGGCACGGACGATGCCGTGGCGATCATGCTGGCGGCGCTGCATCCCGAGATCGAGCTGATCGGCGTCACGACGGTGAACGGCAATGTCGCGGTTCAATATTGCACCGACAATTCGCTGCGCGTGCTGGATCACATCGGCCGCTCCGACATCCCCGTCTATCAGGGCGCGGATCGGCCGCTGGTGCGCACCGGCCACCCGGTGATCAACCGCTATGACGAGGGCGGCGAGAAGTATCATCCTGAGGAGCTGCCGATCGCGCCGGCGCGCTCGACGAAGGCCGACAAGACGGCGGCCGAGTTCCTGATCGAGACCTATCGCAAGGCGACCGATCCGATCACGCTGATGGCTGTCGGCCCGCTCACCAATGTCGCCGCTGCGCTGGCCGCCGATCCGGACTTCGTCAGGCGCGTGCCCGAGCTCATCATCATGGGCGGCGGCTATGCCTTCGGCAATGTGACGGCAACGGCGGAGTTCAACATCTGGGCCGATGCCGAGGCGGCGGCGCGTGTTCTGAATGCGGGCTTTGCCAAGGTCACGCTGGTCACGCTCGACGCCACGCATGAGGCGCTGATGACCAATGCCGATTGCGACCGTCTCGCCGCGCTCGGTACCCCGGCCGGCCAGGCGACCGCCGATATCGTGCGCTTCCGCATCGGCGTCCACGACGCCTATCAGAAGATGGGCGAGCATGGCGGCGCGGCGCCGGTACATGACGCCGTCTGCGTCGCCTATCTCGTTGATCGCGCCATAGTCTCGACCACGCCCTATTTCGTCGAGGTGGAGACGGCAAGCCCGCTCTCGGTCGGTACGACCTATGTCGACACCCAGTTCCGCACCGGCGGCAAGCCGAACGTCGATCTGGGGCTCCATGCCGATGCGCGCGGCTTTGTCGAGATGCTGGCCGAGATCTTCGCGCGGCCGCATGGTGCGTGAGGATCGGCGTCCGAAGATCAGCCGCAGGACGGGCCGGTGATCGCCTTGCCCGAGCGGGGCGCCTGGTAGAGCTGGTCGTGGATGGTGATCGACTTCGGCAGCACGTAGCCGATCATCGGCTTGTAGGCATATTCGGCCTTCACGAGCACGAGGAACCCGTTGGCCGCCTGGAGCGCGGCCGGCACGGCGACCGCGGTTCCCTTGGCGGGGCAGGTTGCGCCGTGCAGGGTCTGGGCCCAGCTCACCGTCGCCTTCTTGTTGGCGTCCATGGTGATGGCGGTGACGGTTACCTTCAGCGGCGTGTCGCTGAAGGGCGTCAGGATGGCTGAGCCCGCCTCGAAGATGTCCTGCATTTCAGCTGTGTTGGCGATGGCCGTATCCTGAGCGACGAGATCGGAGATGGCGCTCGCGGCATGCGAGACCTTGCGCTTGGCCGAAAGCCCCTCCGTGACCTCGACGCCGCCGACATAGAGCACGAGCATGACCGGAAGAATGAGCGCGAATTCCAGCGCTGCCATGCCGGATTCGGCGCGGGCAAAGCGCCGGACGGAGGCGAAGGGGGGGCGGGCCGACAGCGCCGTGTTGAGCATCGGAAATCTCACCAGGAGAATGGTTCGTTGCGGAAGGCGGTGACGGCGGCGAGGAGGTGGTTGCCGTTGAGCGAACTGTCCTTCGCCAGGAGATTCAGCATGGCGGGCCACTCGTAGTAGACGCGAACGACGACGATGTCGGTGCCATGCCCGGCATCATATTTAAACTTCGAATCATCGAAGCTTCCGTCCGCCTTCACCGGCGTCCCGACATCGGCGCTCGAAAAATCGGTTGTCGTGCGGACATCGACCTTGATCCCCGAGCAGGTAAACAGAGGCGTCACGCCGTCGCAGACCTTCTGCCGGAACGCCGCCGCATCGAACCCGCTTTGCTGCGCCTGGCCGGTTCGAATGAGCCGCGAGGCTTCGCTGGTGGCATTGTCGAGGGCGCTGTCGGCGAAATAAAGAATGCCTGTCTCGATGATCGCCCCCATCATCGCGATGAAGGGAAGCGCGATCAGCGCGAATTCCACGGCCGTGGCGCCGCTGCTGTCCTTGCGGAAGCCCCGCCTCGCGCGCCGGGTCGGCAGATTGTCATCCTCTATGCGTCGCATGAAGCGGGTCCCTGGGCGCCGAAACCGATCGGCCGCACATCCGAGTTAACCGCTAGCAAACAGGCATTGAGGAATGTTTGTTGGCTTTGTCGAAAATCGGAGAGGTCCGGGTAACGCTCCGCTAACCAACGCTCAGTTGGCCGCCGCCGGCTGTCCGCCGCTGGTCGCATTCTGGACGATATCCGACCGGCTCTGGAACTGGCCCTTCACGATGTCGAAGGTCTGCGGTGAATCGCCCATGGAGAGGGTGGGCTGACAATCCGGCGAACAGGAGAAACTGCGGCGCGTGTCGCCGCTATAGACGGTGACGACATCATCATTGGGGGAGGAAACGGTAATCAACTGGTCAGCGATCGGCTCGCCGGCCTGGTCGAGCACGATCAAATTGGTCGTGCCGAAGCTGCGTCCGGTGATGATGAGCGTCAGGCGATCCTGAATAGTGGCGTCGGCGATCGCCGGATTGCCGAGGATCACTGTCGCCGCCGGGCGCGCGATGCGCATGACCTTGGCGCGGTCGAGCCGGACGTCGATCGCCTCGCTCGCATGCGCCATTCCGTTCGCGATCAGGATCGCTGCCGGAACCGCGAAGGCCAGAAGCGCGAGACGCCGGCAAGCCAGACGGCTGGGCGCCCTGCTCAGCGCGTCGCTTCCGTTCATCACCATGAAACACCCCGATCCCGGCCTTTTCGCCGGACCAATAGTGCCGTGCGATGGTGAATGAAGGCTTAAACGGCCGGTCGGCGTTAACGATTGCCCTCAATCCGCGGCGGCCGGTGCCGCTGGACCCGCTCGCGCCTCGTTCAGAACCGTCGATTCGGAGTGTTTTCGCCGTTTCGTATGGGCCCGCCTGCAGTGGCTCTTGCGGGCATGCTGAATGCCATCCTAATGGACGCGGTTAATTTCAGGTTAAAAATACTATAGCGATTTGAAAAGACGTTATCTTACAATTGTATCGAAGTGGACCGCCGATTTATAGTTAATAAATCGAAAAACGATGCATGATTTACTCGAATTTTATTTAATAAAGACGCAGGAGCCGGCTGCTACGTTGATCCTCGTTGGGGCCACGAAGCAAAGACGAAGTGGACCTCGGGAAAGTTCAACTAAGTCAACGCCTTTGTTCCTTGGCATCCAGGAGAGTATGATGAAGTCTTTCGTCACCCGTTTCGTGAACAACGAGTCCGGCGCCACCGCGATCGAATACGGCTTGCTGGCCGCGCTCGTCGGCTGCGGCATCATCGTCGCCGCGACGACGCTCGCCACCGACATCTCGACGCTGTTCACCAACATCGGCACCAAGCTTTCCGGCACCGCCGTCTAAGCGAAGGCCGCACCGGCGACGCGGCGCTTTGGTAGCGCCGCCGATCCGACAACCCTCCCAATCCAATCCATCCACATCAGGAAACCTGCCATGAAGATGCTCCTCGTCCGCTTCGCCAACAACGAGTCCGGCGCCACCGCGATCGAGTACGGCCTGCTGGCCGCGCTGGTCGGCTGCGGCATCATCGTTGCCGCGACGACGCTCGCCACCGACATCTCGACGCTGTTCACCAACATCGGCACCAAGCTTTCCGGCACCGCCGTCTAAGCGCAACTGCTCAGGAAGCGCGGCGCCCTTGCGGCGCCGCGGACCCGACACATCTCCCAATCCATCCTCATTCGCATCAGGAAACCTGCCATGAAGACGCTTCTCGTCCGCTTCGCCAACAACGAGTCCGGCGCCACCGCGATCGAATACGGCCTGCTGGCCGCGCTTGTCGGCTGCGGCATCATCGTCGCCGCCACGACGCTCGCCACCGACATCTCGACGCTGTTCACCAATATCGGCACCAAGCTCTCCGGCACCGCCGTCTAAGGACGCAGCCAGCGCCGCGACGACTTTGCGTCCTTTTCCACCAGAACTGGAAAGCTCGACATGAAGACTGTTCTCCTCCGCTTCGCGGCGAATGAGTCCGGCGCCACCGCGATCGAATACGGCATGCTCGCCTCGCTCGTCGGCTGCGGCATCATCGTCGCGGCGACGACGCTCGGTACCGACATCTCGACGTTCTTCACGACGGTCGGCACCAAGCTGGCGGGCACGGTCGTTCCGTAGTCCGCGCAGCACGCACTCCCCGGCGGCGCCCTGGCGCCGCTGAAGAACAGATCGAAGCATCGCGATCTCCTGCGGACGCGATGCTTCGCCAGCACAGCGACAGGGATCGGCGATGACGTCTCTACTGCAATCGATGCTCTATCTGGTTTTCCCGGCGATCATGGCCTGGACCGCGATATCCGACATCGCGACGATGACGATATCGAACCGGGTCTCTCTGTTGCTCGCCGCGTCCTTCTTCGTCATCGCGCCGATCTACGGATTTCCGCTTGAGGCGCTCGGCACGCATCTTCTTGCCGGGCTTCTGGTCCTTGGCGTCGGGATCGTCTTCTTCTCCCGCGGCTGGATCGGTGGCGGCGATGCCAAGATGGCAGCGGCGGCCGCGATCTGGCTCGGATTCGACCAGCTCATGCCGTTCGTCGTCGCCTCGGCAGTGTTCGGTGGCG
Organism: Kaistia algarum; assembly: GCF_026343945.1. Classification (NCBI taxonomy): domain Bacteria; kingdom Pseudomonadati; phylum Pseudomonadota; class Alphaproteobacteria; order Hyphomicrobiales; family Kaistiaceae; genus Kaistia; species Kaistia algarum. The sequence continues at coordinate 65,322 of NZ_JAPKNJ010000005.1, read as the reverse complement.
TCCTGACGCTGATGATCCTGATCCTGCGCCGACAGACGCTTCCGGCCTTCGCCCTGCAGCAGGACTGGCTGACACGGCTGCATGACCGCAGCGAAGGCGTCCCCTACGGCGTCGCGATCGCGGCCGGCGGCCTCTTCGTCTTCCCGGCGACGCCGTTCGTTCAACTCGCCTTGGGCGGCTGAAAGCGCCGCGTTCATAAATCGTTAGCTACGTATTCTCACGTCTCGTTAACCATACTTACACGTTTGCGTGGCGAGATGGGTCCGGGGTTTCGGATCGTCAGCACTCAGGGGAAATACAATGAAGACGGCGCGCGTCGTCGTGATCGGTGTCGCCCTCGTGGCTGGCCTTGCCGCTGCCATGCTGGCGCGCAATCTGACGGCACCGAAGGTTGTCGTCACGCAGGACGCGGCTCCGGCGCCCGTCACCGAGACCGCGAATGTGCTGGTTGCAACGCGGGACCTGCCGATGGGGACGACGCTCGATGCCGCCGCCTTCCAGTGGCAATCCTGGCCGAAGGCCGGCGTCGCTCCTGCCTATGTCACGCAGGCTGCCAAGCCCAACGCCGCCGATGAGCTGGCGGGATCCATCGCTCGTACCAGTTTCGTCGCCGGGGAACCGATCAACGAGGCGAAGCTGATCCGATCGGATCGCGGCTTCATGTCGGCAATACTGCCGGCCGGCAAGCGCGCGGTCGCCACGGCGATCAGCGCCGATACTTCGGCCGGCGGCTTCATCCTTCCCAACGATCATGTCGACGTGATCATGACCCGCCAGCTCCAGAACGGCTCCGAACCGGGCGGTCGCTACGTCACCGAAACCGTGCTGGGCAATGTCCGCGTGCTGGCGATCGACCAGACCATCGGCGAGAAGGACGGCGAGAAGGTCGTTGTCGGACAGACCGCGACGCTCGAGCTGAGCGCCGAGCAGGCGCAAATCCTCACCATCGCCCAGCAGATGAGCCAGAAGCTCACGCTCGCTCTGCGCAGCCTCGCCGATGCCTCCGACACGGCGAGCCCGGATGCGAGCCATCTTCTCAACAATCAGCGAACCGGCAACGGCGTCATGCTGGTTCGCAACGGCGTCGCCAGGCAGGTCGAGCTGCAATGATCACCGTGGGAACAAGAAGCATGAAGTTGAGGGCGCTCGGGTCGCGCATCGTCGCCTCGTGGCGAAACCAGCTTGTCCGGCGCTCGGCGGCGATTGCTATCGGATTAGGGCTGGTCGCCGCGATGCCGGCGGCAGCCAGCGCCGGAGATAATGCCGTCTCCCTGCCGATGGGGGCCTCCGAGACGCTGTCGCTCGGCTACCACAAGTCCAAGATCATCGATTTGCCGCGCAATGCGCGCGACGTCGTCGTGTCCGATCCGAGGATCGCGACCGCCGTGCTGCGTAATTCGCGGCGCATTTTCCTGACCGGCGTCACCATCGGCCAAGCCGACCTTTTCGTGCTCGACCAGTCCGGCCAGCAGATCCTGCATCTTTCACTGCTCGTCGAGCGCGACATGGCGGCGCTGGAGAGCGCTCTGCGCCGGATGATCCCGGAAGGCCGGATAAAGGTCGAGGTGCTCAACGACAATCTGGTGCTGACCGGTACGGTGAAGAACGCCGGCGACTCGAACAAGGCGCAGCAGCTTGCCAACATGTTCGCCAATGGCAGCCAGAATACCGGCGTCTCGAATAGCAGCACCGCTGGCGGTGCCAGCGGCGAAAACGACGCGGGAAGCGGTGTGTCGACCAGCCCTGGCGGGATCCGCAACAGTAATGTCGTCAACCTCCTGACGATCGAGGGCGAGGACCAGGTCCAGCTCAAGGTCACGGTCGCCGAGATCGATCGCAACGTCGCCAAGCAGCTCGGTGTCAATCTCCACGCCGTCGGCGGCAGCATCGCGGCGCTGGCCACCAACAATCCCTTTGCCATCGCCGGCCCGCTGTTCGACCCGATCAACCAGGCCGTCGGACGTGCGACCAGCGGCAATTCCTCGATCACCGCGCAGCTTCAGGCCATGGAGCAGGACGGTGTCGTCCGCGTCCTCGCCGAGCCGACGCTGACGGCGATTTCCGGCGAGCCCGCGACCTTCCTGGCCGGCGGCGAGTTCCCGGTGCCGACCAGCTATGACGCGACCAACAACCAGCTCACCGTCACCTACAAATCCTATGGCGTGTCGCTCGCCTTCACCCCGATCGTGCTGTCGGAGGGACGGATCAGCCTCAAGGTCAAGACCGAGGCCTCCGACATCTCCAACGAGGGTGCGGTCTCGATGGGCGACTACAAGATCCCGAGCCTCAAGGTTCGCCGTGCCGAGAGCACCCTCGAGCTTCCCTCGGGCGGCTCGCTCGTCCTTGGCGGGCTGCTGCAGGACAATATCCAGCAGGCGCTAACCGGGTTTCCCGTGCTGATGGACGTGCCGATCCTCGGTTCGTTGTTCAAGAGCCGCGACTTCAAGCGCAACCAGACCGAACTCGTCATCATCGTGACGCCCTATATGGCGCGTCCCACGGCCCGCACGGCGCTGGCTCGTCCCGATGACGGCTTCGAGACGCCGAGCGATGCGTCGGTGACGTTCCTCGGCCGGCTCAACCGGATCTACGGCACGGTCGGACATCCGGTGCCGCGCGGCTCTTACGCCGGCTACTACGGCTTCATCTACGACTAGGACGGGCGGAGCCCATTCCATGACATCGCGCGCCACTCAGGAAACCGCCATGCATCCGCCCCGCGCCCGCAAACCGCTCGGCATCCTCGTCTCGCTGCTGGCCCTGACGGTGCTCGGCGGCTGCGTGAACACGAAATACGATGTCACGGGAGCGACGCTCGGTCCCGACGATTATCGGGTCCGCCATCCGATCCTGATCAACCAGCAGATTGCAACGATGGATCTGCCGGTCGGCCCGGATGTGCCGAAGCTCTCGACGCGCATGCGTGGCAACATCACTGGCTTCGCCCAGCAATATGCCATCGCGGATGCGTCGGCGATGGCGATCATCGTGCCGAGCAATTCTGCCAATGCCAGAGCCGCGACCGGCATCGCCCGGCAGGCAGCGGATGCGCTCGTCGCGGCCGGTGTCCCGCGCAAGCAGATCGACGTGCGCAGCTATCCCGCCGGCGCCGAAGAGGCGGAGGCGCCGGTCCGCCTCGCCTTCGCGCGGATCGGCGCCCATGTCGATGGCTGCGGTCAGTGGCCGATGGAAGACGGCAAGATGTGGATGAAGACCGAGAACCGCAGCTATTACAATTTCGGCTGCGCCACGCAGCAGAACCTCGCCGCGCAGGTCACCAATCCGCTCGACCTGCTCTATCCGCGGGGAATGTCGTCGGCCGATGCCACGCGCCGCATGGTGGTGCTCGGCAACTACGAAAAGGGGACGAACCCCTCGGGCGAGTACAAGGGGCTCGACAAGGTCGATATCGCGACCGGCGTAGGAGGCCAGTGATGATCCAGCTGGCGCTTCAGGAGGCTCCAACTCCCCGAGCCGGCAGCCTCGGATCTGCCGATCTCGGCCATGTGCGGCCGATCCCGCGCATCTCGATCCAGGCCTTCTGCGAGGGCGCCGATTTCGCGGCTATCGTCGAGAAGGCGGCAACCGATCGCCGTATGAGCCGCGCCCATGTCAAGGTGCAGATGGGTGGGCTCGCCGCGGCGGCTGAATTCTATCACGCTGCGCCGACGCCGAACCTGATCCTCGCCGAGACGCATCTGGCCGGCGAAAGGCTGATCGCCGAACTCGACCATCTGGCCGAAGTCTGCGACGCCGGCACCAAGATCGTCATTGTTGGCCGCGCCAACGATGTCGAGCTCTACCGCCTGCTGATCCGCCGCGGCGTCAGCGAATATCTGGTCGGCCCGGTCAGCGCCCCCGACATCATCAAGTCGATCGCCGATCTCTATCTCGATACCGGCAAGGCGCCGCTCGGCCGCTCGATCGCCTTTGTCGGCGCCAAGGGTGGCGCGGGCTCGTCCATGGTGGCGCACAATGTCGCCTGGTCGATTGCCCGGAACCTCCAGAACGAAGTCGTGATCGCCGATCTGGACGTCGCGTTCGGCACGGCCGGGCTCGATTTCAACCAGGACCCGGCTCAGGGCATTTCCGATGCGATCCATTCGCCCGAGCGTCTCGACGATACTTTTCTCGACCGGCTTCTCGCGCGCTGCTCGGACCATCTCAGCCTTCTCGCGGCGCCGGCGACGCTCGATCGCACCTGCGACTATGACGAGACGACCTTCGAGGCGATGATCGAAGTCGCCCAGAACGGCGTCCCGGCGGTGATCCTCGATATTCCGCATGTCTGGACGGCCTGGGCGCGCCGCGTGCTCATCGCCGCCGACGAGATCGTGCTGACCGCCGAGCCGGATCTTGCCAATCTGCGCAACGCGAAGAACCTTCTCGATATGCTCCGCACGCTGCGGCAGGGCGACGCGCCGCCGCGGCTCGTCATCAACAAACAGGGCATGGCCAAGCGGCCCGAGATCAAGGTTGCTGATTTCACGGCCGCGCTGGCGATCGAGCCGATCGCCGTCATCGGCTTCGAGCCTCAGCTTTTCGGCACCGCCGCCAATAATGGGCAGATGATCGCCGAGACCGACCCGAAGAGCGCGGCTGCCGCGGCCTTCGATCACATCGCGCAGATTCTCACCGGGCGGGTCGACGTGAAGCCGAAGAGAACGTCGGCTCTGGCGCCGCTGCTGGCACGTCTGCGGAGCCGCAAAAGCGGAGCGGCGTGATGTTCGGCAAGCGCGGTACCCTGGACGCCAGACCCGAGGCGAAGCCCATCGCCCCGGCTCCCGTGCGGGCGAACCCGCAGCCAGAGCGACGGGCAGCCCCGTCCGCTGTGCCCTCGCTCGTCAGCCAGGATGGCGGTTCGATCCGTCGCTCCACGGAGTTCTATGAGGTCAAGGCAAGCATCTTCTCGGCGCTGATCGAGACGATCGATCTGGCGCAGCTCTCCAAGCTCGACGTCGAAACCGCGCGTGAGGAAATTCGTGACATCGTCGGCGATATCGTCTCGCTGAAGTCGATCGTCATGTCGATCGCCGAGCAGGAAGACATGCTCGACGACATCTGCAACGACGTGCTCGGCTATGGCCCGCTCGAGCCCCTGCTGGCGCGCGACGACATCACCGACATCATGGTCAACGGCGCCCACTCGACTTACATCGAGGTGCAGGGCCGGATGCAGGCCACAGGCGTCCATTTTCGCGACAACACGCAGCTGATGAACATCTGCCAGCGCATTGTCAGCCAAGTAGGCCGCCGGGTCGACGAATCCTCGCCGATCTGCGACGCGCGTCTTCCAGACGGCAGCCGCGTCAACGTCATTGCGCCGCCGCTGGCGATCGACGGGCCGACGCTGACGATCCGCAAGTTCCGCAAGGACAAGCTGACGCTGGGGCAACTGGTCAAATACGGGACGATCACGGCGGAAGGCGCGACCGTGCTGGAGATCATCGGCCGCTCGCGCTGCAATGTTGTGATCTCCGGCGGCACCGGCTCCGGCAAGACGACGCTGCTCAACTGCCTCACCGCCTTCATCGAGCAGCAGGAGCGCATCATCACCTGCGAGGATGCGGCCGAGCTGCAATTGCAGCAGCCGCATGTCGTGCGCCTCGAGACGCGGCCGCCCAATCTCGAGGGCGAGGGCGAGATCACGATGCGCGATCTGGTCCGCAATTGCCTGCGCATGCGGCCGGAGCGGATCATCGTCGGCGAAGTGCGCGGACCGGAAGCGTTCGACCTGTTGCAGGCGATGAACACGGGCCATGACGGCTCGATGGGCACGCTGCACGCCAACAGCCCGCGCGAGGCGATCTCACGCCTCGAATCGATGATCACCATGGGTGGCTTCAACCTGCCGTCGAAGACGCTCAAGGAAATGATCGTCAATTCCGTCGACGTCGTGGTCCAGGTCATGCGGCTCCGCGACGGATCGCGCCGCATAACCCATGTCACCGAGATCCTGGGCATGGAGGGCGACGTCGTCACCATGCAGGACATCTTCGTGTTCGACATGCTCGGCGAAGACGCCAATGGCCGGATCCTCGGCCGGCATCGCTCGACCGGCATCGGCCGTCCGCGCTTCTGGGAGCGGGCGCGCTATTTCAACGAGGAAAATCGTCTGGCCGCGGCGCTTGATGCTGCCGACAAGGGCGAGGCCGCCCTTCAGCCGGGATAGCGGACATGCTGGGGTCGACGGGTCTTTTCTTCGCCATCGTCCTTCTCGCCGCCTTCAGCGCGGGCGCGCTCGCCTATGCCTTTCTTCGCGATCGGATCCGCGAGGAAGGCCAGATGGAACTGCGGCTGACCCAGCTGAATAACAAGGCGAGCGCGCTCACGCAGGTCCGCCAGACGGATGCCGGCAAGCGCCGCAAGACCATCCAGGAAACGCTGAAGGAGATCGAGCAGAAGCAGAAGGCGAGGGCCAAGCAGTCGAAATCTCCGCCGCTGGTACTGCGGTTGCAGCAGGCGGGGCTTGAATGGAGCCACCGCAAGTTTCTGCTGATCAGCGCTGGCTGTGGCGGTGGTGCGCTTCTGATCGCCCTGCTCTTCGGCCTGCCGCTTTATGCCGTCTTGGCGGCTGGCGTCGCGGGCGCGCTCGGGTTGCCGCGCTGGGTGGTCAGCCATTTCCGCAAGCGCCGCTTCCGCCAGTTCACCAGCGAATTCCCGAATGCCGTCGACGTCATCGTCCGCGGCATCCGTGCCGGCCTTCCCGTGGGCGACTGCCTGCGCATTATCGCGGCGGAAGCGCGCGAACCGGTGCGATCCGAGTTCCGCAAGATCGTCGATCAGCAGCAGGGCCTCGGCCTTCCGCTGACCGACGCGGTGGCCCGACTGCCGGAACGCGTGCCGCTGCCGGAGGCCAATTTCTTCGCCATCGTCATCGCCATCCAGCAGAAGGCCGGCGGCAATCTCGGCGAGGCGCTTGGCAATCTCTCCCGTATTCTGCGCGAGCGCGCCAAGATGAAGGGCAAGATCCAGGCGATGAGCATGGAGGCGAAGGCATCGGCCTGGATCATCGGCGCGCTGCCGCCGCTCGTCGTGACGATCACCTATTTCACCAATCCGAAGTACATCACGCTGCTTTTCACCGACCCGCTCGGCAACGTCATCCTGGGCGGCGCCGCCCTATGGATGTCGATCGGCATTGTCGTCATGCGCCGCATGATCGATTTCAAATATTGAGGCGGGAAAGATGCTCCAGTTGATCATGGGCCTGGTCGATCCGCAGCTTCTGATCGCCGTCTTCTCGGCCGTTGCGGTCATCGCTACGATCCTGTCGTTGACGCTGCCGCTGCTGGAGCGTGACCGGTTGCCGGCGCGCATGAAAACCGTGGCCATCGAGCGCGAGCGGATCCGGGCGCGGGAGCGGGCCCGGCTTTCCGAGCAGAGCCGGATCTCGCTTCGCCACGAGCCGCGCGCTTATATGAAGCGCCTCGTTGAAGGCCTCAATCTGCGCGAGGCGCTGGTGGACGAGCAGACGCTGAACCGGCTGCGCATGGCAGGTTTCCGCGGACAGGCGCCCATCATCGTTTTCCTGTTTGCCCGCTTCGTCCTGCCATTCTGCGTTTTTGCCGCAGCCCTTCTATATTTCTTCGTGATCGGCAAGTTCGAGCAGCCCTTCCTGTTCAAGCTCGGGGCCTCGCTGCTCGTCGGCGCCAGCGGCTTCTATCTGCCGATCCTCTATGTCGCCAATGTCGTTTCCAAGCGTCAATCTTCGATCCGTCAGGCTTGGCCCGATGCTCTCGACCTGATCCTGATCTGCGTCGAGGCCGGCATGTCGGTGGAGACGGCCTTCCGCAAGGTTTCGGAAGAGATCGGCGCCCAGTCCGGGCCGCTGGCCGAGGAACTGATGCTGACGACGGCGGAACTCTCCTATCTGCCCGAACGCAGGCAGGCCTATGAGAATCTCGCGTCGCGCACCGGCATCGACAGCGTCAAGGCCGTCGTCACGGCGCTGATCCAGGCCGAGCGCTACGGAACGCCGCTCGGCGATTCATTGCGCGTGATGGCGCAGGAAAGCCGCGACCAGCGCATGAACGAGGCGGAGAAGAAGGCGGCCGCGCTGCCGCCGAAGCTCACCGTTCCGATGATCCTGTTCTTCCTGCCCGTGCTCTTTGCCGTGATCCTCGGCCCGGCGATCATCCAGGTGATCCACGTCCGGCAATAATCGCCGTCTTCAGCAGCCTGTTGCCATTGGCGCCGGATCAGCCGGCCGACCGGGCCGTGCCGGCCTGCGCCCTCTGCCGCCCTTGCTGCTGCGCCAGCATGGCCTGCAGATAGGCGACGTTGGCCTGGGCTTGTTCCGGGGAGATCTCGGATTTCGCGATGCTCTCGGCTTCGCCGAAGCGACCTTGAAGCCCGACGGCGAGGGCGAGGTTCTGACGAACGCGACTGTCGGCTCCGGGCTGCGCCACGGCCTGGCGCAGGACGCGCTCGGCCTCGGGCAATTGCCGTGTCAGCACATAGGACATGCCGAGATTGGAGAGGATGGTCGGGTCGTTCGGCTTGATGGCGAGCGCCTTGGTGTAAAGATCCCGCGCGGCGTCGTTCTGGCCCAGCTGATCGAGGATTGCCCCCTCGGCGGAGAGCAGGCGCCAGTCGGGCTGATCGGGTGTCTGCGCCCGGCGCACGGCGTCGAGGGCCTGTTCCAATTGTCCGTCGGCCGCGAGCGCCTTGCCATAGGCGGCGAGAACGTCGCGATCGGTCGAATAGCGGATCGCCGTCTTCTGCAGTACGGCGACGGCCTGATCATTGTTGCCCACGCGTCGCAGCGCCGCTGCATAGTTCAGCGCGGTCGTCTTGTCGTTGGGGTTCTTGGTATAGCGCTGGCTCCAATAGCTCTCGGATTGCTGGAAATCGCTGGCTGTCAGGGGCTTTGCCACGGAGCCGGTCGTGGTGTGGTCGAGCCCGCTGGAACTCGTCGAGCAACCCGCGAGACCGGCGCAAAGGAGCAGCGCGGCGATCGACAGGCTCCCTCGGATGGCACGGGCGGGCGCGATCTCGACGAAGGAATTCATGGCTCGATCCGGCGGTCCGACGAGGGTGGATATCGAGTTCCATCAATATTTGGTTAACCCTAACAGATGGTTAAAACCTGCCTCTCAAGAGCGTCTGATCCCGGACATGGCGGATTGCGGACGCTCTCGCGACGGTCCATGATCCCCGCCGTTTCACCGCCGCCGAGGATCCTCGACTTGATCGAAAGCCTGATCGAAAGTTCTGCTGCCGCCGTTCCGATTCTTGCCGTGACGTCGGATGATCTCGACCGTGTTCTCGCCTCGCTGTCCGAGGTCGAGGCGAGCTGGGCGCGGTCCACGGGCTTCGACGCGGCGGCCGGGGCGATCACGATCATTGCCGATTCGCGCGGTTCGATCGGGCGGGTGCTGTTCGGTCTTGGCCGCGCCGACGCCCCGGGCGACCGGTTGCTCAGCGCCCGGTTGCCGATGATCCTGCCGCAGGGCGACTACGAGTTCCACACGGCCATTCCGGACTCGGAGCTGGCGACGCTTGGCTGGGCGCTCGGCAACTACCGCTTCACCCGCTACAAGACGAGTGCTGTGCCGGCGCCGAGGCTGGTGGTGCCGAAGGGGGTCGATATCGCGGCCGCGCGCACGGCCTCGCGTGTCGTTTACCGGGTGCGCGATCTGATCAACATGCCCGCGAACGATTTGGGACCGGCCGAGCTCGCCGAGCATATTCGCGGCCTCGCGCAGCGCCACGACGCGGAGTTTTCGCAGATCGTCGGTTCGGCCCTGCTCGGCGCCAATCTGCCTTTGGTCCACACGGTCGGCATTGCCGCTGCCGACGACAGGGCGCCACGTCTCGTCGAACTGAGCTGGGGCGATCCGAGCCACCCCAGAATCACCCTGGTGGGCAAAGGCGTAACCTTCGACACCGGCGGCCTCGACATCAAACCGTCGAGCGGAATGCTGCTCATGAAGAAGGATATGGGCGGCGCGGCCAATGCCATGGGTCTCGCGGAACTCATCATGGCGGCGAAGCTGCCTGTCCGCCTGCGGCTGATCGTTCCCGCCGTCGAGAACGCCATATCCGGCCAAGCCTTCCGGCCCGGCGATATCTTCCGGTCCCGCTCCGGCGTTACCGTCGAGATCGGCAATACCGATGCGGAAGGCCGGCTGATCCTCGCGGATGCTCTGGCTCTTGCCGCGGAGGAGGCACCCGATCTCCTCATCGACCTCGCGACGCTCACCGGTGCCGCGCGTGTCGCGCTCGGCCCGGATATTCCGCCATTCTACTGCCACGACGACAGCCTCGCCGAGGCGGTGATGCGCCATTCCGATCGGGTCGGAGATCCACTCTGGCGCATGCCGCTCTGGCGGCCCTATGCGTCGATGCTGGATTCGAAGGTAGCCGACATCAACAATGCCGGCAGCGGCGGTTTCGCCGGCTCGGTCACAGCGGCTCTCTTTCTCGACCGCTTCGTGCCGAAGAGCGTGCCGTGGATCCATGCCGATATCTACGCCTGGAATCCGGCCCCGCGGCCCGGCCGGCCGGAGGGGGGCGAGGCGCAGGCGATCCGCGCCTTGTTCTCGCTTTTGCAGGCCCGCTACCCTGGCGAGGAACGTGTTGCCGTCGCGACGCCGACGCCGTCCGCTTGAGCCTTGTCGCCGGAACGGCTTTGCGGCTAAATGGAACGGTTCCGAAACGAATTCGGTTTGCTCTGGCTCCGGAGCCGTTCATGCCCGCCGAGTTGCGCCCGTCGCAGGCGCTGCGTCTCTGGCACGATGTGACCTTCGATCTCGTCCGTGACGGCGAGCACGATCTCTCGGCGCGGCAAATGGCCGTGCTGTTGACGGTCTATCTCGACATGCCGCCGCATACCGTGCGCGGACTGGCTGAAAAGCTTGGCGTGACCAAGCCGGCGATCACGCGGGCGCTCGACACGATGGGGCGCCTCGGTCTGGTGTCGCGCCATCGCGATCCGGCCGATCGCCGCAATGTCGTCATCCAGCGTACCGTCGCCGGTGCGCTTGCCGTCGAGCGTCTCGGCGACATCATCATCGCCCGCCACAAGGAACTGCCACCGTGAGCGAAGCCCGGGAACTCGATCGCCGCGTCAACGCCGTCCGTCCCGATCTCGCCGATCGGCGGTTGGATGGTCGCGTCAGCGCTGCGCGCTTCGTCGAGGGACGGCCGATGCGTATCGGCTTGCCGTCGACACCGATACGGCGTGCACCGCGATCGGATGCTCCCATCGACAGCGAGGCGTTGATGGGGGAGGGCGCCCTTGTCTTCGAGGAGACGATAGAGGGCTGGGCCTGGATCCAGCTCGATACCGATTCCTATGTCGGATATGTCGCCTCCGAGGCGCTCGCGCCGATGCAGCCGTCGCCGACGCACCGGGTCACCGCATTGCGGACGTTTCTCTATCCGGCGGCGGATATGAAACTGCCCCCGATCGGCGCGCTGTCGCTCGGTTCTCGGCTCGCGATCACCGGCGAGACAGAGACGCGGGGCACGGTCTTCTCGTTGCTGGCCGGCGGCGCCGGAGCGGTCGTTTCGCGTCATCTCGCACCGCTGGAAGCAAGGGAGACCCAAGATTTCGTGACAGTCGCCGAACGCTTCCTGCATGTCCCCTATCTCTGGGGTGGACGTACCAGCCTCGGCATCGACTGTTCGGGACTCGTGCAATTGGCGCTGGCGGAAATCGGCATCGCCGCGCCGCGCGATTCGGACCAGCAGGCGGCGGGTCTCGGAGAGGCGCTCGATCCGGCCGATCTTGCCTCGCTACGCCGAGGCGATCTGATCGCCTGGAAGGGGCACATCGGCATGTTGCAGGATGCCGATACGCTGCTGCATGCGAGCGGCTACCACATGGAAGTTGTTTGCGAGCCTCTGACAGGCGCACTGCATCGCATCGCCGCGACCAGCGGCGCGCCGATCGCAATCCGCAGACCGGTGTGAGCGCGCGGCCTTCGTGACTCGCGGTTCTTCAATATTGCCGGCTGACGTCGACGACGTTGCGCAACGGCTGGCCGGCCTCGAAGTCGCGAATGGCGCGGAAGATCACGTCCGCTTGGATATCGGCCTCGCTTGTCGCGGCGACATGGGGCGTCATGACCACCTTTGGGTGTAGCCATAGCGGGCTCGACGAGGGTAGTGGCTCTGGTTCGAAGACGTCGAGGCTTGCGCCGACAAGATACCCGGCGTCGAGCGCCTGGATCAGGTCGGCTTCGACTTGCAGACCGCCGCGACCGGCATTGATCACCACGCCGCCGCCGAGAGGGCCGTTCCTGGCCAGCCGTTCGAACAGTGAACGGTTCAGGATGCCCCGGGTCTCGTCCGTCAACGGCAGGAGCACGACCAATATGTCGGTGCGCGCCAGGAACGGCGTCAGGCCATCCTGGCCGGAATAGGTCTGGATGTCCGCGTCGTCCTTGGGTGTCCGGCTCCAGGCGGCGAGGTTGAAGCCAAGCGGGCGGAGGACCGAGACGGCGGCTCGGCCAAGCTCGCCATAACCCATGATCCCCACCCGCACTTCCGGTGCGGCCGGCTGCGCAATCTCCCGCCAGAGACTTGCCGCCTGCTGCCGGGCATAGGCCAGATGCTGGCGGTGATGCAGCAGCACCTGCAGCACCACCCACTCATTCATCCGCTGGGCGAGGTCACCGTCGACCAGCCTCGTGACCGGGACCTTCGGCAGATCCGGCACATGGACGATATGGTCGACGCCGGCGCCCAGCGAAAAGATCGCCCTGAGGTTTGGCAGGTCGCGGAATGCCTCGGATGGCGGCTTCCAGGCGAGGACGTAATGCACCGCGCCCGGATCGGGCACATCGGGCCAGATCATGAGCGGGCGTTGCGGCTGGTGACGGCGGAAGGGATCCGCCCAAGGCTCGGCCTGCCAGGGACCCGAAGCGATCAGGACGCCAGGAAGCTTGTTCGACCCGGTCATTGCGATACCACCCCCTCGGGCGCGGCCTTGATGGAGAAGGCGGCGGCTATGAGCGCGCGCGTATAGTCGGACTGCGGTTCGGTGAAGATCTGCTGCGCCGAGCCGCGTTCGACGACCTTGCCGTTGCGCATGACCATGACTTCGTTCGCCAGGGCCCGAACGACCTTGAGATCGTGGCTGATGAAGAGATAAGCGAGGCCGCGTCGGCGCTGCAGGTCGCGCAGGAGGTCCACGACCTGCGCCTGCACAGACATGTCGAGCGCTGAGGTCGGCTCATCCAGCATGATGAATTCCGGCTCGAGCACGATGGCGCGGGCCACCGCTATGCGCTGGCGCTGGCCGCCGGAGAATTCGTGCGGGTAACGGTGGCGACTGGCGGGATCGAGCCCGACCTCTTCCAACGCTTTCGCGACCCGCTTCTCGCGGTTCGCTGCGGACAGCGCCGGTTCGTGCACCTGCAATCCCTCCGCGATGATCTCGGCGACCGAGAGACGCGGCGACAGCGAGCCGAAGGGGTCCTGGAAGACGATCTGCATGTTTCGGCGAAGCGGCCGCATCGCGTGGAATCCCAGACCGTCGATCTGGTTGCCGTTGAAACGGATGGCCCCCTTGGAGGAAATCAACCGCATGATCGCAAGGCCGAGCGTCGTCTTGCCCGAACCGCTCTCGCCGACGACGCCGAGCGTCTGGCCGCGCCGCACCACGATGTCGATGCCATCGACCGCCTTCACATAGTCGACTGTTTTTCGGAGCAAACCGGCCTTGATTGGGAACCAGACTTTGAGGTCGTCGGCGGCGACGACGACGGGCGCCATGACATCGGTGGAAGGCGGTTCGCCCTTCGGTTCGGCGGCGAGCAGGTGCCGCGTATAGGCGTTCTGCGGATGAGCAAAGATTTCGCGCGTCGGTCCCTGCTCGACGATCCTACCTTGGGTCATGACGCAGACGCGGTCGGCAATTCGACGGACGATACCGAGATCATGCGTGATGAACAGCAGCGCCATCTGTCGCCGCAGCTGGATCTGTTTCAGGAGCTCCAGGATCTGCGCCTGCACGGTCACGTCGAGCGCGGTGGTGGGCTCGTCGGCGATGAGGAGTTCCGGCTCATTGGCGAGCGCCATGGCGATCATGACGCGCTGGCGCTGGCCGCCGGAGAGCTGGTGCGGATAGGCGCCGAGCCGCTTCTCGGCATCGCGTATGCCGACTTCGTTCAAGAGTTCCAGAATCCGGCTGCGCGCCTTATTTCCCGTCAGCCCTCGATGCACCGACAATATCTCGCCGATCTGCCGCTCCACGGTGTGCAGCGGGTTCAGCGACGACATCGGCTCCTGGAAGATCATCGATATCCGGTTGCCACGGACCTTGCGCAATGCCTTGTCCGACGCGGTCAGGAGATCCTCGCCGTCGAACAGGATGCGCCCACCCTCCGGATGCTCGGCGGACGGATAGGGCAGGAGCTTCAAGACAGAGAGGGCGGTGACGGACTTGCCGGAGCCGGATTCACCCACCACCGCGACGGTTTCGCCGCGCCCGACCGTGAAGGACACGCCATCGACGGCAACACTACGCTTGCCGTCCTGGACGAAGTCGACGTGGAGATTGTCGACGGTGAGGAGGGGAGTGCCGGTCGCGTCCGTGTGGCTGTTGTTTGGCACACTCATCAACTGAACGTCTTTCTCGGGTCGAACGCGTCGCGGACGGCCTCGCCGATAAAAACCAGGAGGCTCAGCAGCAGCGAGATCACGATGAAGCCGGTGAGGCCGAGCCAGGGCGCTTGAAGGTTGTTGCGGCCCTGCGCCAGCAATTCGCCAAGCGAGGCAGAACCAGGCGGCAGGCCGAAGCCGAGGAAATCGAGCGAGGTCAGCGTCGTGATCGAGCCGTTCAGGATGAAGGGCAGGAAGGTCAGCGTCGCGACCATGGCATTTGGCAGCACATGGCGGATGATGATCGTGCGGTTGCCGACGCCGAGCGCGCGCGCGGCGCGGACATATTCGAAATTGCGGGCCCGGAGAAATTCGGCGCGCACGAGCCCGACCAGCCGGACCCAATTGAAGGAGAGCAGGATCAGCAGCAATATCCAGAAGCTCGGCACCAGGATGGAGGCGATGATCAGCAGGATGTAGAGCTCGGGCAGCGACGTCCAAATCTCGATGAAGCGCTGCATGATCAAATCGATCCAGCCGCCGAAATAGCCCTGGATCGCGCCCGCCGCGATGCCGATGACCGAGGAAAGAACGGTCAGGATCAGGCCGAACAGCACGGATATGCGCACGCCGTAGAGCAGGCGTGCCACCACGTCTCGGCCCTGGTCGTCGGTGCCGAGCCAGTTGAAATTGCCGAGCGTGCAGTTGGGATCGGTCGCGCCTTGCGGATAGGCGGTGCAACGCTGGTCGGCCGGGATCATCCACCAGGGCTTGGCGGGCGCCGGCATCGACATTTCGTTGTTGACGGTGTTGTAGGAATAGCGGATCGGCGGCCAGAGCATCCAGCCATTCGCGCGAACTTCATCCTGGATGAAGGGGTCGCGGAAATTCGTCGTCGCGAGGAAGCCGCCGAACTTCTCCTCCGGATAATCGGTGAAGACGGGCATCAGCAGCTCGCCCTTGTAGGAGACGAGGATCGGCCGGTCGTTGGCGATGAAATTCGAGATCAGCGTCAGCCCGAACAGGCCGAGAAACAGCCAGAGCGAGAGATAACCCCGCCGGTGATGGCGGAAGATGCGCCAGCGGCGCTGGTTCATCGGCGACAGCAACGGACGCTTTTCGGGCACTGTCGGGGCAAAGGCGGCATCGGTCATGGTCAGACCTCCCGCCGTTCGAAATCGATCCGCGGATCGACCCAGGTGTAGATGAGGTCGGACAGCAGTCCGAGCACCAGCCCGACCAGCGAGAACACGTAAAGCGTCGCGAACACCACGGGATAGTCGCGGCCGAGCACGGATTCATAGCCGAGCAGGCCGAGGCCATCGAGCGAGAAGATCTGCTCGATCAGCAGCGAGCCGGCGAAGAAGGCGCCGAGGAAGGCGCTTGGAAAGCCGGCGATCACGATCAGCATCGCGTTGCGGAAGACATGGCCATAAAGCACCCGATTTTCGGTGAGGCCCTTGGCTCTGGCGGTGACGACATATTGCTTGCGGATCTCGTCGAGGAACGAGTTCTTGGTCAGAAGCGTCGTCGTCGCGAACGCCGAAAGCGACATGGCGATGATCGGCAGCGTGATGTGCCAGAGATAGTCGATGGCCTTGCCGCCAGGGGAAAGGCTGGCCCAATTGTCGGAAGTCAGGCCCCTTAGCGGGAACCAGTCGAGGAAGCTGCCGCCGGCGAAGAGCACCAGCAGCAGGATGGCGAAGAGGAAGCCGGGAATCGCATAGCCCACGATGATCACCGCAGACGTCCAGATGTCGAACTTGGAGCCGTCGCGAACCGCCTTGGCCACGCCGAGCGGGATTGAGATGCCATAGGAGAGCAGCGTCATCCAGAGGCCGAGCGTGATCGAGACCGGCAGCTTTTCCTTGATCAGGTCGATGACCGAGATCGAGCGGAAATAGCTCTGGCCGAAATCGAAGCGGGCATAGTTCCACAAAAGCAGGCCGAAACGCTCCAGCGGCGGCTTGTCAAAGCCGAACTGCTTCTCCAGCTTGGCGATGAATTCCGGGTCGAGGCCCTGTGCGCCGCGATATTTGGAATTGATCGGGCCGCCGCCGAGCTGGTCCTGGCCCCGCGTTCCGGGATCGCCCCCGCCGCCGGAAATCCGCTCGGAGCCGGAAATGTCGTTGCCCGATAGCTGGGCGATGACGCGCTCGACCGGGCCACCCGGCGCGAACTGGATCACCGCGAAGCTGATTGCCATGATGCCGAATATGGTCGGGATCATCAGCAGCACGCGGCGGAGGATATAGGCACCCATGGTTCAGTCCGCCTTGCCGATCGCGACGGCCTTGTCGGCGTCGACCCACCACATCATTTCCGGCGAGAAGCCGTAATCCGGCTTCACCTCGGGCCAGCCGAACATGTCCCAGGCAGCGACGCGGTGCTCGTCCGATCCCCAGGCGGGGAACCAGATCTGCTGCGAGCGCAGTACGCGGTCGAGCGCGCGAAGCACGGTCACGAGTTCGTCGCGGCTCGTCACGGCGCCCGCTTTGGTCACGAGCGCGTCCACGACCTTGTTCTTGACGCCGGAGAGGTTGGAGCCGCTAGGCGTGTCGGCGCTGACCGAGCCGAAGAGCTGCTCGATCCCGTCGATCGGCGTCGCATCGAACATGTTGCGATAGGCCATGATGTCGAAATCGAAATCGTTCTTGCGGCGCTGATACTGCGTCGCATCGACGAGGCGCATGGTCGCGTCGACGCCGATCGCCTTCAGATTGTCGATCAGCGGCGCCAGCACGCGTTCGAAGGCCTGGGTCTGGATCAGGAATTCGGCCGTCAGGCGGGTGCCGTCCTCGCGGACGAGCTTCGCGCCGTCGCGCTTCCATCCAGCCTCGGCCAGAAGCGCGGAAGCGGCTCGCAATTGCTTGCGATCTCGGCCACTGCCGTCGGATTCCGGCAGCGTGAACGGCGCATCGGTGAAGATCGCGGCCGGCAGTTCCGCGCGGAACGGTTCGAGCAGCGCCAGCTCGGCCGGACTCGGCAGGCCGGAGGCGGCGAAATCGGAACCGTCGAAGAACGAGGCCGATCGCTTGTAGAGCCCATAGAACAGGTTCTTGTTGGCCCAGGGAAAATCGAAGACGAGGCCGATCGCCTGACGCGTGCGCGGATCGGAGAATTGCGGCCGCCGCAGATTGAAGAACCAGCCATACATGTCGGCGCGGCGCTCGGCCGGGAAGGGCGGTTTCTTCACGCGGCCATCGACGATCGCCGGGAAATTGTAGCGCGTTGCCCAATTCTTCGAGGAGAACTCCTCGCGCCAGGTGAGCTCGCCCTTGGCGAAGGCCTCGAACTCGACATCCTCGTCCTGGTAGAACTCGAGCCGGATACGGTCGAAATTGCCCGTTCCGACGGCGACGGGAAGATCGCGTCCCCAATAGTCCTGGACCCGCTCATAGACGATCGACCGGCCGGCATTGACGGCCGCGATCCTGTAAGGGCCCGAGCCGAGCGGAGGCTCCATCGTCGAGGCTTCGAAATCGCGCGTGGAATAATAGGCTTTGGAAAAGATCGGCAAGGTGGAGGCGACGATGAGCGGGGTCTTGGCGCTCTGCTTGCCCGAGAAGGTGACGACGAGGTCGCGCAACCCATTGGCGCGGACATCGGTCATCTCGCGGATCGCCTGCGAAATATCCGGATGGCCCTTGTCCTTCAGGAGCTGGAAGGAAAAGGCGACGTCCTCCGCCGTCAGGGGCGAGCCGTCATGGAAGCGCACATTGCCGCGCAGCGTGAAGGTGTAGCGGTTGCGATCGGCCGAGACGGTGACGCTTTCGGCCACGAGGCCATAAACCGAATCCGGTTCGTCGAGGGCGGCGGTCATCAGCGTGTCAAAGGTGAGTTCCACCCTCGGCGGAGCGTCTCCCTTGAAGGTGTAGCCGTTCAGCGTGTTGAAGGTGTTCGGCCCCTGGTTGTAGTACCAGTTGGGGGCCGAAAAGACGAAGCTGCCGCCCTTCGGCGCATCGGGCAGGACATAGGCGAAGTTCTTGAAGTCGGCCGGATATTTCAGCTCCCCGAAGACGGAGAATCCGTGACGCGGCGCTGGCTGCTCAGCGTGCGCGAATGTCGAAGGCAGAAGCGGCGACAGCGCGAGCGTCGCGCTGCCGGCGAGGAAGTGGCGCCGTGTCGGAGTGACCCGCATCAAGGCGCCGCCCCCAGCGCCTTTTCCTCGGCCGGATCGATCCACCAGGAATCGGTATCGATGCCGCTGTAGTCAGGTTGCTTCTCGGGGATGCCGAATTTGTTCCAATAGGCCACGTGGATCTCGTCGCTGTACCATTGCGGCACGACATACCAGTTCCACAGCAGCACGCGGTCGAGCGCATGGGTTGCGGCGACGAGCTCCTCGCGGTCCTTGGCATACAAAACCCGGTCGATCAGCTTGTCGATCGCCGGATTCTTGATGCCGGCATAGTTGCGGCTGCCTTTCTGGTCGGCCGACTGCGAACTCCACATCTCGCGCTGTTCGTTGCCGGGCGATTGCGACTGGCCGATGACGGAGGAAATAACGTCGAAGTCGAAATTGTTCACGCGCTCGACGTATTGCGACGAGTCAACGATGCGCAGCCGCGCATCGATGCCCACGCGTTTCAGATTGGCGATGAAGGGGCTGACCACTCGCTCGTAAGAGGGGTCGTTCTCGATAAATTCAATCGTGAATGGCTCGCCGGTCTTGGCGTTGACGAGTTTGTTGTTCTGGAAGTTCCAGCCTGCCTGCTTGAACAGGTCGACAGCCTTGCGGAGATTGTCGCGGAAGGCCTGGGGGTTGTCATTGACCGGCGCCACGAACGGAGTCGTGAACACCTCCGGCGGCACTTCGTCCTTCACTGTTTGAAGGATTTCCAGTTCCTTGCCCTGCGGCAGGCCGCTTGATGCGAGGTCGATTCCGGCGAAGTAGCTATTGATCCGCTTGTATTTGTCGAAGAACAAGGTCCGATTCATCGTCTCGAAATCAAAGACGTAATTGAGCGCCTCCCTCACACGCGGATCGGCAAACTTGTCGCGTCGCATGTTGAGGAAGTAGCCTTGCATGCGGCCAGAGGAATGATAGGGAAAATCCCTCTTGATGACGTCACCTTTCTTCACCGCCGGGAAGTCGTATTCCGTCATCCAGCGTCCGATCCGGTTTTCGGCGCGAAAATCTTCCAGGCCGCCTTTCTTGAACGCCTGAAATTCAGCCGTCTGATCGCGATAATAGTCGTAGACTATGCGGTCGAAATTGTTGCGACCGACGCGGGTCGGCAGGTCCTTGCCCCAATAGTCGGTGACACGGGTCCATACAATCTGACGATTTGGGTCGAACGATTCGATCTTGTATGGGCCTGAGCCGAGCGGCGGTTCCAGGGTCGTCTTCGAAATATCGCGCTTTTTGCCGCTGGCGTCGGTCCCCTCCCACCAGTGCTTCGGCAGCACGACAAGGTCACCCATGATGGTCGGCAATTCGCGATTCCCCGGCTGATCAAAAGTGAATGTCACTTCGCGGTCGCCGGTGATTTCAGCCTTCGTCACATGGCCGTAGTACTTGTTGTACATCGGGCTCAGCGTCTTCAGCGTCTCGAACGACCAAACAACATCGTCTGGTGTGATCGGGGTACCATCGTGCCATTTTGCTTTGGGGTTCAGCCTGAACTTCGCCCACGAAAAATCGCCGGGATAGCTCACGGCTTCCGCGAGCAGGCCGTAATTGGTTGAGGCCTGATCCGTCGCCGTCTCCATCAGCGTGTCATAGAGATTGCCACCGCCAACGCTTGATAGTCCTGCCGCGGGCACGCCCTGGACGATGTACGGATTCAAGCTATCGAAAGTGCCGACGGCCGCCTGATGCAGCGTCCCGCCTTTCGGCGCGTCGGGGTTCACATAGTCGTAGTGCTGGAAGCCTTCGGGATATTTCGGCTCGCCGATCAGCGATGTGGCGTGGCGCCAGACAGGTTCGGACGAGAACGCCGCGCCGGCGGGCGCAAGCAGCGTCAGGGTCGTCAGGACGGCCAGGGCGGCGGCTCTCATCGGCATGATTCTCCGGCAACAAGTGTGACATTCTTAGGGGCGATTGCCGCTGGGGCAACCATCTCCCCCAAAGCCACCGAGAATCACGGCATGAAAAAGGCCGGAGGGGAGCCTCCGGCCTTTCCTTTCCAAGATTTAATCCGGCGGCTTATGGGTTGGCCGGTGCCGGTGCCGCAGGAGCTGGTGCGGGGGTCGCAGGCGCCGGTGCGGGAGCCGCAGGGGCTGGCGCAGGCTCGGCAGCCGGAGCGGCCGGAGCCGCTGGTTCCGCGACGGGGGCAGCGGGCGCTGCCGGAGCTGCATCCGCAGGCTTGACGGGAGCCGGCGCTGCATCGGCGGGTGCGGCAGCCGGAGCGGCGGCTTCCGGCGTCGGCAGCGGCTCCGGGGTGGCCGCCAGCGTGCGCAGATAGGCGATGACGTTGGCGCGATCTTCCGGCTTCGGCAGACCGGCAAAGCCCATGGCGGTGCCGGGCATGTCGGCGCTCGGCTTCTTCAGGAAGTGATAGAGATGCTCATAGGTCCACTTCTCGCCGGCTTCGTGCGCCTTCTGCAGCGGCGCCGAATATTTGAAGCCGGCCATCTCGCCGATCGGACGATCCAGTACGCCGTAGAGATCGGGGCCGACCTTGGCGCCGGCGCCTTCCACGAAATTGTGGCAGGCGGCGCATTTCTTCGCGACGGTCGCACCAGCCTCTGCGTTCGCCGTCTGCATCAGGACGGCGATCGGCGGGTCCTGGGCCACGGCGGGAGCCGCGCCTCCAGCTGCCGGTGCCTCCGCTACCTCGATCACGAAGCCGGGCTTCTCCGCCTCGGCCGGCGCATAGACGGCTCCGGCGATGATGCCGAGCGACATCACGAGCAGCAGCGTGCCGAGGATCGCGCCAAGAATCTTGTTACGCTCGAAAGAATCCATAGGAAAGGTCCCGGCCAGCAGCAGATACCGACAACAGCGCAGCCAAGAGCCGCATCCGCCATCACATGTGGCGCGGAAACTACAAGCTTTTCCGGGCGAGGCGCAATACGTATGAACGCCCGGGGCTTGAGACCTTTTGACACCCGGCATGCCGGGGCGGAGACAGGAACCGCACAGAATGAACCTTTCGAACCGAGCGCTGGTCCTCGTTCCGGCGCGTATGGCTTCCACCCGCCTGCCGGGGAAGCCCCTCGCCGACATCCATGGCGAGCCGATGATTGTGCATGTCTGGCGTCGGGCCGTCGAGGCCGCGATCGGGCCGGTCGTGGTCGCCAGCGATGATTCGTCCATCGTCGCCGCGATCCGCAAGGTCGGCGGCGAGGCGGTCATGACGCGATCGGACCATCCGAACGGTTCTTCCCGGATTCATGAGGCCGCCGGCCTCGTCGATCCTGAACGAAAGTTCGATATCATCGTCAACGTGCAGGGCGATCTGCCGACGATCGAGCCGTCTTCTGTGCGCGCTGCGTTCCAGCCGCTCGCCGATCCCGCCGTCGACATCGGTACCATCGCCGCCTTCATCGAGACGGAGGCTGACCGCCTCAACGAGAACATCGTCAAGATCGTCGGCTCGCCGAAGCGGATCGCCGGCGTGCCGTCGGACCGGCATCTGCGGGCGCTGTATTTCACCCGCGCCACGGCGCCATGGGGCGAGGGGCCGCTCTATCATCATATTGGTCTCTATGCGTATCGCCGCGCCGCGCTCGATCGCTATGTCGCCCTGCCGCCGTCGCCGCTCGAAATGCGCGAAAAGCTGGAACAATTGCGGGCCCTGGAGGCTGGCATGCGCATCGATGTCGAGGTCGTTGACGCGGTTCCGCTCGGTGTCGATACTCCTGCCGAACTCGAAAGAGCCCGCCTTCTCCTCGATCCCGGCGCGTCGGCGCGCATCGACGGATCCCTGTCCAGCAAAGAAAAGCCTTCGAAATGAAGAAAGTCGTGTTCCAGGGCGAGCCGGGAGCCAATTCCCACATCGCCTGTGCCAATGTCCTGCCCGACTATGAAGCGGTGCCGGCGCCGACCTTCGAAGATTGCTTCCAGGCGATGACGCGCGGCGATGTCGATCTCGCCATGATCCCGATCGAGAACTCGCTCGCGGGCCGCGTCGCCGACATCCATCATCTGCTGCCGGATTCGGGGCTGCATATCATCGGCGAGTATTTCCTGCCGATCCGCTTCCAACTCATGGCGCCGTTCGGAGCAACGCTCCAGACGATCCGCACGGTGGAGAGCCACGTTCATGCCCTCGGCCAATGCCGGCGCATCCTGCGCGAGCATGGCTGGCGCGCCATCGTTGCTGGCGATACTGCGGGGGCGGCACGCCTCGTGGCCGAGGCGGGCGATCTGAGCCGCGCCGCGCTCGCGCCGCGCCTGGCCGCCGAAATCTACGGCCTCGATATCCTGGCCGAGAATGTCGAGGACGCCGAGCACAATACGACCCGTTTCGTGGTCCTGGCGCGCGAGCCCGTTCATGCCCGCGCCGGCAATGGGCCGGTCATCACCACCTTCGTGTTCCGCGTTCGGAACATCCCGGCGGCGCTCTACAAGGCGCTCGGCGGCTTTGCGACCAACGGCATCAACATGACGAAGCTGGAAAGCTACCAGCTCGGCGGCCGCTTCTTCGCGACGCAGTTCTACGCGGATGTCGAGGGTCATCCCGACGACCGCGCGCTTTCGCTCGCGCTGGAGGAACTGCAGTTCTTCTCCGACGAAGTCCGGATCCTTGGTGTCTATCCGGCGGCGGATTTTCGCGCCGGTGTCGCTGAGACATTCTGATCATGTGACCGGCGATCGGGCGCCCCCGCTCCCACGGTGCCCAATCGCTGAATATCCGAATCGGCATGGCTGTTCGGACCCAGCACCAGGGGCGGATAGCAGGCGAGGACCTTGAGCCTGCCCTCTTGAAGGGCGACATTCATCATGCCGTCGACGCCGCACGGGATGACGGACCGGCCTTCGCCGATCATCTCGATGCGCGCCCGCGACGAGAGGGGGAAGCAGGCGTTGATCAACGCTCGGGCGCCTGCCGGGGTGATCGCATAGGCGAGCGATCCCCAGAACTGCAGGCACTGGAACAGCTGCGGCCGCACGTCCTGCAGTTTTCCGTAGTCGCGGAAGTAGCCCGGGCGGCGCTTGATCCTCTCGTCGAAGCGCACGACCGAGACAAAGCCATCCGCGCCGCGGAGCGCCGTGACCGCGTCGGTGTTGAAGCCGAACAGGATGATGGGATGGGCTGAGAGGTATCGCTCCATCAGCGGGCGGGCATGGCGCCAGAAATCACCGCGCAGACAAGCATCGTCCTCGAAGACAAGGAACGGTTGGTGGCCGGCGGCGCAAGCCTGCCAGAGCGAAAGCTGTGAGAGGGCGTTGCCGAGCGCGCCATTGTTGAATTCCCGGTCGGCCGGATCGAGCAAGCCCTGCTCGATCAGCCTGGCCCGATCGATCCGCCGGCCATCGGCGGCGGCAAGGAACTCGAACCGAAGAGGCTGATGCCCGTTCCACTCCATGAACTGGTTGCGGCGATCTGGCCGTCGCTCAAGATTGATGACGTGAATGCGCAACCGATCGGCTCCGAGCCTGATGCGACCGGGCGATCCGGCCGTCAAACTATCTTGTGGGGTATTTTCCCACGCGACAATCGGCTGTCAAACGGCTTCTCTGTCGACTACGAATTTCCGTTGAGTTGTTGCAGGGAATCCTGGCGGTGCGGTGGAAATTGCGCCCGAGAGACGCGATCCGCTACTGCTCGGCCCAGGCGCGGATGAGCGTGTGAGCGATGGCCATCTTGGGCGGTGTCGAGAGGCCGGCGGGGTGGCTACCGGATAGCATCGCCAGTGTTTCCTGGCGCGAGAACCAGCGGCAATCCTCGAGCTCTTCCGTGTCCGGCACGATATCGGTCGAGATCGCCTCGGCGAAGCAGCCGATCATTAGCGACATCGGGAAGGGCCAGGGCTGGCTGGCGTGATAGGCGACGCGGCCGATGCGGATACCGGCCTCTTCCTGGATCTCGCGGCGCACCGCATCTTCGATGGTCTCGCCGGGCTCGACGAAGCCGGCGAGGCAGGAATAGGTGCCCGGCGCGAAGCGGGCCTGTCGTCCCATCAGGCATTGGTCGCCATGGGTGGCGAGCATGATGGCGACCGGATCGGTGCGCGGGAAATATTGCGCGTTGCAGGAAGGGCAGTCGCGGCGATAGCCGGCCTGCGCCATCTGCGTGCGCGTGCCACAGCGTCCACAGAACCGGCAGGAGCCGTGCCAGTGAAGGAGCGCTCGAGCCTGCGCCAGCGCGCCCAGCGTTGCCGGATCGGCGGTGTCGGCGAGCAGTCCGCCGGCCGCGCCGTTGATCGCCAGCGTGCGCATCGACACAGCGTGGAAGATGTCGACATCGAACGAAACGTCGGATGTCAGCGTCGTCGCCAGCCGCGGCGAAGAGCCGTCCCAGCCGAGCAGGATCACATCGTCCATCGCCGCACCAACGGCGTGGGCCTCCTTCAGCGTGAACAGCGCGTCGACCGATTCGCTGCTCCGCAGCAAGGCATCGTCGCCGCGCAGCAGGAAGATGCGCGCGGAAGGGTCGGCGAGTGTAGCGGCAAGCGTCGATTCGTTGCGCGCTTCGCTGCGGCGTTCGAGACGGTTGCCAGAAAAGCCGGTCAGGGTGCTCGGCTCCGGCGTCGGCAGGCGGGAAAAAACGGAACGGGTCATTGCGCGTGGTGATCGAGAGGGGCGGGTCAAGCGCCGGCAGGCCGGCCGATTCCCTTGGGGGCGGCCATTACGCCACAGAGCGTTCCTCGGCGATAGTCCCGTGCCGCGCGAGGGGGCTTGCCTTCGTCGCGCCAAAAGACGATATGTGCGGCGGGAGGTTGGTGGTGGACGTACCACTCGCCAACCGGGTCAGGTCCGGAAGGAAGCAGCCCCAACGAGCCAGGCACGGGTCGCGTGCCAGCCTCCCACTTTTCCCCTATCGTCTCCGCGCGTGCCGCCCATCTGGGCGGGCGTTGCCGCATGAGAGGATTTATCCTCGCGCTTTGCGGCCGATCGCGGATATATCCATCAGCGAACAGGGCGACGGACCGGCGATGGATGGCGGCGATCAGATAAGCGGGACGACGACTGGCGCTGGCGGCGCCTATCGTGTCCTTGCGCGCAAATACCGGCCGAAGAGCTTCGACGACCTCGTCGGCCAGGAGCCGATGGTCCGCACGCTGACGAACGCGTTCGAAACCGGGCGGATCGCGCAGGCCTATATGCTGACGGGCGTGCGCGGCGTCGGCAAGACGACGACTGCGCGCATCCTCGCCCGTGGCCTCAACTACAAGACCGAGACGATCGATCGGCCGACCATCGAAATGCCCGTGCTTGGCGTCCATTGCGCCGAGATCATGGAAGGGCGCCATGTCGACGTGATCGAGATGGACGCGGCCTCCAATAACGGCATCGACAATATCCGCGAGATCATCGAGGCAGTTCGCTACAAGCCGGTTACGGCCCGCTACAAGGTCTATATCCTCGACGAAGTGCACATGCTCTCCGGCGCCGCCTTCAACGGCCTGTTGAAGACGCTGGAGGAGCCGCCGGAGCATGTGAAGTTCATCTTCGCCACCACCGAGATCCGCAAGGTGCCGGTCACGGTGCTGTCGCGCTGCCAGCGTTTCGATCTGCGCCGCATCGAATCGGGCCAGCTCATCGGCTTGCTCTCCTCGATCACGCAGAAGGAGAACGTCGAGATCGACGGCGAGGCGCTCGCCATGATCGCGCGCGCCGCCGAGGGCTCGGCTCGCGATTCGCTGTCGCTGCTCGACCAGGCCATCGCTCATGGTGCCGGCGCGATCCGCGCCGAGGATGTGCGCGCCATGCTCGGCCTCGCCGACCGGGCCCGCATCGTCGATCTCTTCGAGGCGCTGATGGCCGGCCGTACCGCCGAGGCGCTGAGTCTTCTGAAACATCAATACGATATCGGCGCCGATCCTTCCGTCGTGCTTCAGGACCTCGCCGCCTTCACCCATATGGTGACGCGCTTCAAGGTCGTGCCGGACCCTTCCGATCAGGCAGCCTTGCCCGAATCGGAGCGCCAGCGGGCGGCTGCTTTTGCGGCAGCTCTTTCGCTTCGCGTGCTGTCGCGCGCCTGGCAGATGCTGATCAAGGGCATCGATGAGGTCGCGACCTCAAGCCGGCCTCTCGCCGCCGCCGACATGGTGCTGATCCGCATCGCCCATGTCGCCGATATGCCGACACCGGACGAGGCGCTGCGGCTGCTGAAGTCTGGCGCCGCCCTTCCCGCATCGGCGCCGGCGAGCCCGGCGCCCGCCGCGTCGTTGCCTTCGGGTCCGACGGCTAGTGCCCGCACCGGCAATGGCGGGCTTCGGCCCCTGCCGGCGGTCGAGGCCTTTGCAGCGCCCGATCCCGCGCCGCAGCCGGTCCCCACGCCGAGCGCCAAGGCGGAGCCGGCGATTCGCTTTCAGCGTTTTGACGATCTGGTCGCCTATGTCGGCATGAAGCGCGACGTTCCGTTGAAGCTCGCCCTCGAGACGCAGGTGCGGGTCATCCGGTTCGATTCCACATTGCTCGAATTCGAGCCGGTCGATGGAGCCGGGCGGGGTCTCGCGGCCGAGATCATGAGGAAGGTCAGCGACTGGACCGATACTCGTTTCAGCGTCGTGGTTGGCAAAGGCGCGACGGAGCCGACCATCGCCGAGGCGCGGGCGGCCATGAAGCTGAAGGCGCGCAGCGATGCGCGCTCGGATCCCTTGGTCGCGGCCGTTTTGGCGCGGTTCCCCGGCGCCGAGATCGTCGACGTGCAGATTCGGTCGGAGGAGGGCGCGGACGCGATCCTGCCGCCTGCCAACATCCCGGCGACCGAGAACCCCGACGAAGCGCCGGAAGCCGGCGAAGATTGAACTTTCAGAACGACAAGAGGAGCGAAGGCCTATGAGCGATTTCCTGGGCATGATGAAGAAGGCCAAGGAACTGCAGTCCAAAATGCAGGATATGCAGGCCGAAGTCGCAACCATCGAGGTCGATGGCGCCTCCGGTGCCGGGCTCGTCCAGATCACCATGACCGCCAAGGGCGACCTCCGGAAGCTCACGATCGACCCCTCCCTGATGAAGCCGGACGAGGTCGAGATTCTGGAGGACCTGATCATCGCCGCCCATGCCGACGCGCGGGCGAAGGCCGAGAAGGCGATGGCCGACAAGATGCAGGCGCTGACCGGCGGCCTCGGCCTGCCGCCAGGCCTCAAGCTGCCGTTCTGAGGCGCTTCCCGCCACCATGGCCCGTTCCGTCCTTGGACCCGAGATCGAGCGGCTGATCCAGCTTCTCGCCAAGCTGCCCGGCCTCGGACCGCGATCGGCGCGGCGCGCCGCGCTGGCGCTGATCAAGAAGAAGGAGCAACTGCTGGTCCCGCTCGCGGGCGCGATGAATGTTGCGGCCGAGCGGGTCAAGGTCTGCTCTGTCTGCGGCAATATCGATACCGTTGACCCCTGCTCGATCTGCACCGATCCCGAGCGCGATGGCCGCATTCTCATCGTCGTCGAGGATGTCTCGGATCTCTGGGCGCTGGAGCGGGCCGGGGCCATGAAGGCGCGCTACCATGTGCTCGGCGGCACGCTGTCGCCGCTGGACGGCATCGGGCCGGACGACCTGACCATCGATGCGCTGGTGCGGCGCTGTGCCTCCGGCGAGGTCGCGGAAGTGATCATCGCGGTGAACGCCACCGTCGACGGGCAGGCGACGGCCCATGTCATCACCGACCGCCTGACGGCGACGCCGGTCAAGGTGTCGCGCCTCGCCCATGGCGTGCCAGTCGGCGGCGAACTCGATTATCTCGATGAGGGAACGCTCACCGCCGCGCTCCGCGCGCGGACGCCGTTCTAGGGGCCAGGGATGACGGACATCGACGCAGACATTCTGATCCGGGCGCATCGCTTCTGGTGCGGCGAGCTTGCCAGTGTCGATCATTATCCAGCCGACAAGGCGGCACTGTGGTTCGAGCGACGCGACGAGACGGACGAAGCGATCCGCGCGGCCTTTGGCTCCGCTCTGGATGCGGTTTCGGCCGAGAACTGGGACCTCGCCGCCTTGCCGCGCGAGGCGCAGATCGGGCTCGTGATCTTCCTCGACCAGTTCCCGCGCAATCTCTTCCGTGCCGATCCACGGGCCTATGCCTATGACGAGCGGGCGCGGGCGGTGGCGCGCGATCTGGTCGAGAGCGGCGTTCAGCGCTTCTGCCTGATCGAGCGCTGCTTCCTCTATCTGCCCTTCGAGCACAGCGAGGCGCTGCGAGACCAGGACCTTTCCGTCCGCCTCTACGAGGAGCTCCTCGCCGACGCGCCAGTGGAACAGGCGGAAATCTACCGGAACTTCCTCACCTTCGCCGAGAAGCACCGGGCGTTGATCCAGCGTTTTGGGAGATTCCCGCACAGGAATGCCGAACTCGGGCGGATATCGACGGCGGAGGAGGTGGCATTTCTGGCGGAGAGCGGGCGGGGCTACTGACGGCGAGAGTGTCGAAGGAAGGCCCGCTACTCCCCCGCCAGCAGATCCCCCTGGCGGTCATAGGCCGGCGAGCCTTCTTCGCCGAATTCGAGCTGCTCGATCCGTGCGCCGCGATTCTTCAATTTGCGCGTCGAGATCAATATGTCGTCGATATCCTTCGAAGCCTGGCCGAAATGGGCCTGCAGCTTCAGGACGCGCTCGTCGACGCGGCCGACATCCTCCATCAGCTTCAGAACCTCTCCCTGGATCAGATGGGCCTGTTCGCGCATGCGCACGTCGCGCAGCACGGATTGCAGGACCTGGATCGAGAGCATCAGCAGCGACGGGGAGACTATGACGACGCGCAGCCGATGTGCCGCCTGCACGACGTCCTCGAAGCGCTCATGGATTTCGGCGAACACTGATTCCGACGGCACGAACATGAACGCCGTATCCTGCGTCTCGCCGGGGATCAGATAGCGCTCGGCAATGTCCTTGACGTGCTTGGTGACATCGCGGCGGAACTGGACTTCGGCGGCTCTCGCGAACTCGCCGCCCTCGGCGGCGCGGATGGCATTCCAGGCCTCAAGTGGAAACTTGGCGTCGATGACGAGGTCCGGCGCGCCGTTCGGAAAGGCGACGACGCAGTCCGGCCGGTTGCCATTGGAGAGCGTCGCCTGGAAGGCGTAACCGCCCGCCGGGAGGCCATCCTGGATGATCGCTTCCATCCGTCCCTGGCCGAAGGCGCCGCGCGTCTGCTTGTTGGCGAGGATCTGCTGCAGCCCGACGACCTGCGAGGAAAGCTCGGTGATGTTGCGCTGGGCATTGTCGATGACGGCGAGCCGCTCATGCAGGCGGCTCAGTCCCTCATGCGTATTGCGCGTCGTCTCGTTCATCGATTGGCCGATGCGGTGGCCAAACCCGTCGAGGCGCTCGGAAAGGCCGCGCACCAGGTCGGATTGGCGCGAGCCGAAGACTTCGGCCATGGTCTGCATGCGGCCGGTCATTTCGGACTGGATGCGGACCAGATCGGCGATGCGCTGTTGCAGTTCCGCGCCCTGCATATGCTGGTCCGCCTCCAGCGCCGCCCGCCGCGCCGCGCCGCGCCAGGCCAGAACGAGGACGAGAAACAGCATGAGCAGCGCAAGGCCGGCGCCGCCGAGCAGCGTCTCAGCAAGGGTGATCGGCCGGCCCGCGAGGGAAAAGAGAATATCCTGCATGGGCCGGACCATAGCAGATTTTCGTGCAAAACCAGATCAAAACATGAACATTGGGGCGGCGATTCCCCGAAAGTCGCGGCAATCCGCGATTGACCGGTTCGCGACGATTGCCTATTTCAGGCCAGCCAGCGTTGAGGTTTTCATGGCCAAGCTCGACATCATCACCCTTCCCGACCCGAAGCTCCGGCTCGTCAGCGCGCCGGTGGAGCGCGTCGACGACGATCTGCGCCGCTTTCTGGATGACATGCTGGAGACGATGTATGAGGCGCCCGGCATCGGGCTGGCGGCGATCCAGGTCGGCGTGCCGCGCCGGATCGTGACCATCGACGTGTCGGGTCGCGAGGATGGCGCCGAGCGGAAGCCGCTCTTCCTGATCAATCCCGAGATCGTCACCTCCGCCGAGGACCGCTCGACCTATGAGGAAGGGTGCCTGTCGATCCCCGACTTCTATGCCGAAGTCGAGCGCCCTGCCTCGGTGCGCCTGCGCTATCTCGATCGCGACGGCAAGCCGCACGAGATCGACGCCGATGGGCTGCTCTCGACCTGCATCCAGCACGAGGTCGACCATCTCGATGGCAAGCTCTTCATCGATTACCTGTCGCGGCTGAAGCGCGAGATGGTGGTCAAGAAATTCGTCAAGGCGGCGAAATCTGGCACCAAGCCCGAGTTCAAGTCGCACGCCAGCGAAGAGATGTGAGCATAGCCCGCCCATGAGCCTTCGCATCGTCTTCATGGGCACGCCGGATTTCGCGGTGCCGACGCTCACCGAGATCATCGGCCAGGGCCACGAGGTCGTCGCCGTCTATACGCGCGCGCCGAAACCGGCTGGAAGGGGTCTGGACGAGAAGAAGTCTCCCGTCCACCTCGTCGCCGACCATTTCGCTATTCCCGTGTTCACGCCGAAATCGCTGAAGGGCGAGGCCGAGCAAGAGGCGTTTGCCTCGCTGGACGCCGATGTGGCGGTCGTGGTCGCCTATGGGCTGATCCTGCCGCAGGCGGTGCTGGATGCCCCGCGCGAGGGCTGCCTCAATCTGCACGCCTCGCTGCTGCCGCGCTGGCGCGGTGCAGCGCCGATCCATCGCGCGATCATGGCCGGTGATGCCGAGGCGGGTGTGATGGTCATGCGGATGGAGGCGGGGCTCGATACCGGGCCCGTCGCCATGGCCGAACGGATCGCGATAGAGCCAGACTGGACGACGGGCGATCTGCATGATCGCCTGGCCCGGCTCGGCGCCGATTTGATGGTTCGCGCGCTGGCGGCGCTGTCGCGGGGCGGTCTCGATGGCGTGCCGCAGGCGGAAGCCGGTGTCACTTATGCCGCCAAGATCGACAAGGCCGAGGCGCGGATCGACTGGTCGCGGCCGGCCCGCGATGTTCACAATCATATTCGCGGCTTGTCGCCCTTTCCCGGCGCCTGGTGCGAGATGCAACTCGCCGGCAAGGCCGAGCGCGTCAAGGTGCTGCGCTCGACGCTGGGAGCCGGCTCCGGCGAGCCTGGAGCCGTTCTGGACGATCAACTCACGATCGCCTGCGGCGCGGGCGCGGTGCGCCTCGTCGAGTTGCAGCGCGCGGGCGGGAAACCACTGCCGGCGGTGGAGTTCCTGCGCGGGGCGGGGGTTGCGAAAGGCGACCGGCTCGGCTAGTCCGCGCCATGCCACGCTACAAGATCCTCATCGAATATGACGGCAGGCCCTATTCGGGCTGGCAGCGGCAGGCCAACGCGCCTTCTGTGCAGCAGACGATCGACGAGGCGATCCATCGCTTTTCCGGCGAAGCGGCGTTGACCAAGGGCGCCGGCCGAACCGACACGGGCGTGCATGCGCTGGGCCAGGTCGCGCATTTCGACCTCTCCGGACTCTGGAGCGGCGATCGCATCCGCGATGCGATGAACGCGCAGCTTCGTCCAGCGCCGATCGCGATCCTCGAGGCCGAGCCAGTTTCCGACATCTTCGATGCACGCCGCTCGGCGGTTGCCCGGCACTATCTCTACCGCGTGATCGACCGCCGCGCTCCGGCGGCGCTCGACATCGACCGCGTCTGGGATGTCCGCAAGTCACTCGATATCGACGCGATGCAGCAGGCCGCCGATTCGCTGCTCGGCAAGCATGATTTCACCACGTTCCGCTCGGCCGACTGCCAGGCGCTGTCGCCCTTGAAGACGCTGGACCGGCTCGATGTTTCCCGCGTCGGCAGCGAGATCCTTTTCGAGGTCTCGGCTCGGTCCTTCCTGCACAATCAGGTCCGTTCGATGGTCGGAACGCTGAAGAAGGTCGGCGAGGGGAAATGGCCGGTGTCGCGAGTGCGCGACGTTCTGGATGCGCGCGACCGCAAAGCCTGCGGGCCGGTCGCGCCGCCTGGCGGGCTCTATCTCGTCCGCGTCGACTATGCCTCAGATGCCGAACAGGCCATGGACGAAGAAGAGCAGGATCAGGCTTAGGCCGAGGTCCGCGGCGACGAGGCCGGCGGCCTGCGTACCGTTCCAGCCGAGGGTCCAGCGCGCGATCCGGTATTGATAGAAGAGCATGACGCCGACAACGACCAGCGACATCAGCTCCGACGCCTCCATCGAAACGATGCCGAGCCCGAACAGCAGCGAGATCACGGCCTGTGGGACGACGATAACCAGCGTCGACCAGTTGCGGACGATCACATAGCCGATATAGCTCCGCTGAATGCCGAGGCGTCTTGCCAGCAGGGCAAGAACGACCGGCATGGCGCCGAAATCGAGCCCAACGTCGAAGAGCCGCGCGACGGCCAGGGTCGTCAAGGCCGGTGCGTCCGGCTGCTGCGACAGGGTCATCCAGTCCGCGGCGACGACGATCGCGAAGAAAGGAAGGATGTAGAGGAGGGCAGCAAAGGAGCGCCAGAATCCTTCAAAGCTCAGATCAAAGCGCTTCAACCCGCTGGGGCGGCCGAGGAACAGCTCGATGGCGCCGGTGAGCGCGGCGGTCGTGTCGGCGGCGAGCATGGGCGGGCGGACTTCAGTCAGGCGAAATAGCCGCCCAGAAACCGGCGGTAGATGGCCTTGAGGGCGAGGAGGTCGGCGACCGCGATGCGCTCGTCGATCTGGTGCATGGTCTGCCCGACGAGGCCGAACTCGACGACCGGGCAATAATCCTTGATGAAGCGGGCATCCGAGGTGCCGCCGCTGGTCGAAAGGGCCGGCTTGCGGCCGGTTTCCGCCTCGATCGCGG
Source organism: Kaistia algarum (assembly GCF_026343945.1). Lineage (NCBI taxonomy): Bacteria > Pseudomonadati > Pseudomonadota > Alphaproteobacteria > Hyphomicrobiales > Kaistiaceae > Kaistia > Kaistia algarum. The sequence continues at coordinate 31,908 of NZ_JAPKNJ010000005.1, read as the reverse complement.
CGGTAAGCGTGCCGATCAGCGCATCCGAACGTGTCAGGAACGAGGCGCTCCAGCCGGGCTCGAAGCCGAGTTCGTAATGGATCTCGTTGCCTGCCGCTTCTGCCAACCGGGCCTCGATCCAGGCCTCCAGCGTGTCGCGGGTCCATTCGTCGTTGAAGCGGATGTTGAAGCGCGCGCTCGCCTCGGCCGGGATGACGTTCCAGGCCTTGTTGTCGACGTCGAGACCGACGAATTCGAGATTGGAAGCATCGAAATGCTCGCTGCCATGGTCGAGCGGCTCCGCGGTGAGGCGGCGGACCAAGCGCATGAGTTGCGGGATCGGATTCACCGCCAGATGCGGATAGGCGACATGGCCCTGGCGGCCATGGACAGTGATCGTGCCCGACAGAGAGCCGCGGCGGCCGACCTTGATGGCATCGCCAAGCGTCGAGGGGTTGGTCGGCTCGCCGACAATCGCCGAATCGAAGCGGTGGCCGTGCCTTGCCGCCCAATCGAGCAGTTTGACCGTGCCATTCAGCGACGGGCCTTCTTCGTCGCCGGTGATGAGAAGCGAGATCGTTCCGGCCCACGGGCCGCCATTGGCGAAATCGAGGGCAGCGGCGACGAAGGCGGCGATGCCGCCCTTCATGTCGGCGGCGCCGCGGCCATAGAGCATGCCGTCCTCGATCGCGCCTGCGAAGGGCGGATGCGACCAGCGCGCCGGATCGCCGGGCGGCACGACGTCGGTATGGCCGGCGAAGACGAAATGCGGCGCGCCGGCGCCGATGGTTGCAAAGAGGTTTTCAACGTCGGGGGTTCCGGGCTCCGAGAAGACCGGGCGCTCGACGGTGAAGCCAGCCGGCTTCAGGACGCTTTCGAGAAGCGCGAGGGCACCGCCCTCTGCCGGGGTCACCGACGGGCAGCGGACGAGGCTCTGGAGCAGGCCGACCGGATCGGCGGGAAGGACGGATTCAGGATCGCTGGAGGACATGCCTCTCGTTGCCACGCCCTCCAGCACCAATCAAGCCCATCAGAGGCCCGGCTCAGGTCCGAAACGGTTGGGGCCTCGGATACCGGGCAGGATGACGAGTTCAATCGAACTCCAGAGGGCGAGCACCCAGCGCATATAGGACAGGAGGATGGCGCTATGACCGTGGGTAGGAATACCCGTCATGCCCGTGGCGATCTGACCCAGGAGCATCGGAGCCAGCGCATAGAGAAGGAGCCAGCTGGCCGATTTGCCCCGGTCATGCAGGCGCTTCGCCGCGACGGCAAAGGCGATCCAGATAATCGCCGGGTAGAACGCGATATCCAGGGCGAGCGCGAGCGCCGGACCCAGGAACGACAGGCGCTTCAGCATCACGGAGACGAACGGAAGGCCGATGAGATAGGCTGCAAGGATGATCCAGAAGGGCGCACGCGGCAGCCGCCCTTCAAACGAGAACAGAGCCCAACGCCAATCCAATGCGACCCCCGATCGTGGCGCGATCCCCCTTCGCACCACAACCGGATCGTGTCATTTCCCACAACCATTCGCAAGGATTTATGCAGACTGTATACTAGTCGCGCAGCAGTTCGTTGACGGAGGTCTTCGAGCGGGTCTTCTCGTCGACGCGCTTGACGATGACCGCGCAATAGAGCGACGGTCCGGGCGCGCCATTGGGCAGCGGCTTGCCCGGCAGTGAGCCGGAAACCACCACGGAATAAGGCGGAACGCGGCCGATATGGATCTCGCCGGTCTCGCGGTCGACGATCTTGGTCGAGCCCGAGATGAAGACGCCCATCGAGATCACCGAGCCCTCGCCGACGATCACGCCCTCGACCACCTCAGACCGCGCGCCGATGAAGCAATTGTCCTCGATGATCGTCGGGCCGGCCTGCAGCGGCTCCAATACGCCGCCAATGCCGACGCCGCCGGAGAGATGCACGTTCTTGCCGATCTGCGCGCAGGAGCCAACCGTCACCCACGTATCGACCATGGTGCCGCTGTCGACATAGGCGCCGAGATTGACGAAGGACGGCATCAAAATGGCGTTCGGGGCGATGTAGGCCGAGCGGCGGACGATGGACCCCGGCACGGCACGAAAGCCCGCGGCGCCGAATTCAGCCGCGCCCCAGCCGTCGAACTTCGAGGGCACCTTGTCCCACCAGGTGGAGCCGCCGGGGCCGCCGGAGATGGCGCTCATCGGGTTGAGGCGGAAGGAGAGCAGCACCGCCTTCTTCAGCCATTGATGCACGACCCAGTCGCCATCGACCTTCTCCGCGACGCGCGCCTTGCCCTTGTCCAGCAGTTCGAGCGCGTAGTCGACGGCCTCGCGCACCTCGCCCTTGGTGTCGGTTCCGATCTCGGCGCGCGCCTCGAAGGCGACCTCGATGATCGATTGCAGGGCGGTGTGATCGTGCGGCATGGGTCCGGTTCCGGTGCGTTTCTTGTCGGTATCGTGGTCGGCGGACGATATCGGCGGATGCGGCTAAGTCAACGGAAGTCTCGGCGCCTGGCGCACGCAAGCGGATCGCATGGCACGCTGCGGGCGCGTTGCGCCGGCTCCGTGGGGGGCAAGCCCGGCGCTCATCCAGTCTTCAGGCCTTGCTTTTCCAGACGAGGGACGCGCTGAGGAGATAGTTCCAGACGGCGCCGACGATGGATCCTGCGACGCCTGCCGCCCACCATGTCGCGGTCTCGTGGAACACCCAGCTGGCGGCGCCGACATTGCCGACCGCGCCGACGCCGCAGACGGCGTAGAACTTGACGAGCCCCGGCAGCATGGACCAGCCCGCAAGGCGGCGGTCGCGATAGGTCAGGAAATTGTTAACGAAGAAGTTGAACGTCATCGCCACGATGGTCGCGGCCGACTGTGCGACCACGAAGTCCGCGCCGGTGCCGAGCGTGAGGCGCAGCGTGAGGAGATGGACGAAGAGACCGAAGACGCCGACGAGGCCGAAGACCAGGAAGCGGACCGAGACGAGGCCGCCGGTGGCGCGCGAGAGCAGCAGCCCCGCGAAATCCAGCATGACCTGGTTGTCGAGCTTGCTCTCGCCGTGCTGGCGGGTGCCGAAGGCATAGGGCACCTCGCCGACGCGCAGATCGGGTCCGGCGGTCAGCAGGATGTCGAGCAGGATCTTGAAGCCCTGGGTCTGCAGGCGCGGGGCGGCCTTCTCGACGACCTCGCGCCGCAGCATGAAGAAGCCGCTCATCGGATCGGAGGTGCGGATGCGGAAGAGGCGTTTCGAAAGGCCGGTGGCGAAGCGGCTCATGGCGCCGCGGGCCGCGCTGAAGGAGGAGGCCTCGCCGCCGCCGGCATAGCGGGTGCCGACGACGAGGTCGGCGCCGGCGCGGATCGCGTCCAGCATGAGCGGCAGGGCCTTCTCGTCATGCTGGAGATCGGCGTCGATCACGGCGACGACGGGGGCGCTCGCCGAAAGCATGCCCTCGATGCAGGCACCGGCGAGGCCGCGGCGGCCGACGCGCAGGATCGCCCGAACGCGTCCGTCGCGGGCGCCGATTTCGTGGACGGCGTCGATGGTGCGGTCGGGCGAATCGTCGTCGACGAAGATCGCCTCCCAGGCGAGGCCTTCGAGCGCCGCGGCGAGGCGCTCGACCAGCGGCGCGATATTGCCGCGCTCGTTGAAGGTCGGGATGACCACGCTGAGTTCCGGCACGAGATCGGCCGGACGGATTTCGATCAGAGGCTGGTTCATGAGGGCTTTCGGGAGAATGTTCGAGAATATTTCTGTGGCGCGGCGGTCCGCAACCCGGATCCGGGCGACGGGGGACGCGGTTCAGCCGGTAGGCGGTTCGTGCTCAGGGCGTTGGCGGCGGGCCTGACGGTATCGGCATGGCCCCGAGTTCTTCGGGCCGGACATGCGCCACGACGTCTTGCGAGCGTGCCGCCATGATCGGGCCGACATGGTCTCTGTCTCGCCAGATCCAGACTTCGGTCGTCGGACATGGCCGGATCAGATCGGGCTGACCGAACGCGGAGAGGATGGCGGCGCGGTCGAGACCGGCCATCAGGATGTGGTCGTAATGCACGATGCCGTCAGGCCGGCGCCAATCATGGAAGAACCAATGGGGATCGTTGCCCCATAGATAGGCGGCGCCATCTCCGGTGATCTGTTCGATCTTCAGCGCATAATCGCTCGAAACGACCAGCCGCCGCGCATGCCAGAAATCCGCCAGGCCGGCATCAAGGCCTTCTTCCTGCACAAGCTTCGAGACGCAGAGCTCGTCCGGAGCGCGCCAGGCGAGGACAGGTGGCGCCGGTCCCGTCTGCGTGACCAGAACGACGGCGACGGCCAGCCCGGCCAGCCCCGCAAGGACAAGTACGCCGCCATCGATCCGTACGGCCAGCAGGAAGGAAAGCAGGATGAGCGGCCAGCCGATCAATGGCCACGCGTAGCGCAGGCTCGGAACATCGACGTAGAAACTCATCAGCGCAGCGAGCGACATCGCCATCGAGCCGAGCGCGAAGAGCAGCACGATCCGCCCACGCCGGTCCGTGCCGGGCATGCGCAGGAGCGCGCGCAGGACCAGCACCATCGTCGCGAGGCCGACCATGACGAAGAAGGCGAGTTGAGGCTGCGTGACCAGCTCACCCAGGAAAGTCCGCCAGGACCGCAGCACCGCCGGCAGCGAGACCGAGACGTTTCCCTGATGGAAAACGAGCTTCTGCGCCAGCAGGCCGACAATCGCCGCAAAAAGCACCGGCAGCGCCTTCAGGGCCGTGCGTAGCTTGGGCAAAGGCGGAAAATCGACGGCCGCACGGGCGACGACCAGGGGCACCACGCCCGTCAGGAGGAAGAGCGTATCGGAGAAGCAGCCGACGAGGACGAGGCCGATCGTCCATGGATCGCGGGGCCGCGCGTCGAGGCGCAGCGCCAGGGCAAGCGTCAGGACGAACGCGCCGGAATGGTTCATCGGCATGGCGAGATCGCGATAGGGTGCCCAGGGCACGACGAGTGCAAGGGCCATCGGCGCGCCGATGAAGACGACCGCGGCTGCGACCATGCGGTTGGCGAATCCGGCGGGCGCAAGGCGAGCGATGACGAGCGCAGCGAACAGGATTTCGGCGAAGAGCGTCAGCGCCGCCTGCAGCGGGATGGCCGCTCGCGCGTCCAGTCCCAGTCGTGCAAGGGCGTGATAGACGAGCTGGTCCGGAAACACGCCGATGAGACGTGCCTGCTGCTGCATGAACCAGCCCCAGGCCCGTGTCGCCATGTTCCAGCTGATCTGCGGAAGGATCAGCATGTCGGAATTGAACACTGCGTCGAGGCGGGCCTCGGCGCAGTAAAAATAGAACACAAGGATGCAGCACAGAATCAAGACGGCAGCCGACAGGGCGGCATGCCTGAACCACTGGGACACGGATGGCCTCTTTGCGCAGGTCGGGAAGACGCCGTGGCCGACGTCGGATCTGTGCCCCAGATCCGCCTGCTATGCTGAGCGATTGTGGCGCCGATGTGTTCGGCCGGGCGATCGCCGGCCCACGCCGCGATTGCAGGCGCAGCAGCGCGCGGACGCATGGACTGTCCCGAGGCGCGACCCGCGACGAACGCCTGGCGGGGCCGGCCTCAGGCCGCCGGAATGCCGCTCAGAACCGTCTCCAGGAACACGCCGAGATCGTCCGTCAGATGGTCGATATGGGCGCCTTCGCTGCCTTCGGTTTCCCAGGTCTCGGCGAGGACTTCCTCGGTGCCGCGCGGGACGATCAGGACGGTCGCCATGCCCAGCGCCTTCGGCACTTCGAGATTGCGGGCGAGGTCCTCGAACATGGCGGCCGAGGTCGGGTCGATCGCGTTTTCGCTGAGGAAGCGGGCATAGGTGTCGGGATGCGGCTTCGGTAGGAGGTCGGCACGGACGATGTCGAAAATGTCCTCGAACTCGGGTCCGAGACCGAGGCGCGCCATCACCTTCTCGGCGTGCAGTCTCGAACCGTTGGTGAAGATGAAGCGCCGGCCCGGCAGGCGCGCAATGGCGCTCGCCAGGCGCGGATCGGCTTCGACCGGCGAATGGTCGATGTCATGGACATATTCGAGGAAGTCGTCCGGGGTGATGCCGTGCTCGACGATCAGGCCGCGCAGCGTCGTGCCGTAGCGGCGATAATAGTCGCGCTGAAGCAATTGCGCGTCCTCGGATGGAAGGTCCAGCAGCCGCTGGACATAGTCGCGGATGCGAACATCCACCTGCGCGAACAGGTTCGTGTGGCGCGGATAGAGGGTGTTGTCGAGGTCGAAGATCCAGCTGCGCACATCGGCGAAGCGGGAGAGATCCGGCTGGTCGGCGAGCGTCGCGGGTGCGCTATGGTTCATCTCGGCCCTGTCAGCGCTTAATCAGCGTGCCGGCACCGCTTTCGGTGAAGAGTTCCAGCAGCACCGCATGCGGAGTCTTGCCGTCGAGGATGACGACGCCTTCGACGCCGCGGTCCAGCGCCTCGATGCAGGTCTCGACCTTCGGGATCATGCCGCCGGAGATGGTGCCGTCCGCGATCATGGCGCGGGCCTCGTCCACCGTCAGCTCCTTGATCAGCTGCTTGTCGCGACCGAGAACCCCGGGGACGTCGGTGAGAAACAGGAGGCGCGTGGCATGCAGCGCGCCGGCAATGGCGCCAGCGAAAGTGTCGGCGTTGACATTGTAGGTCTCGCCATCCTCGCCGGCGCAGACCGGCGCCAGGACGGGGATGATCTCGGACTTCGCCAGCACTTCGAGCACTTCGGTGCGCACGGTCTTCGGCTCGCCGACAAAGCCAAGGTCGATGATTTTCTCGATGTTCGAATCGGGGTCGACGATGCGGCGCTTCAGCGGCGTGACGGTGACCATGTTGCCGTCCTTGCCGGTCAACCCAATCGCGCGACCGCCAGCTTCGGTGATCGTCTGCACGATCTCCTTGTTGATCGAACCGGCCAGAACCATCTCGACGATCTCGACCGTCGCCTTGTCGGTGATTCGCATGCCGCCGGCCCATTCCGACTTGATGCCGAGGCGGGAGAGCATAGCGTTGATCTGCGGCCCGCCGCCATGGACGACGACCGGGTTGAGCCCGGCGAGCTTCAGGAGGGTGATGTCCTCGGCGAAGGCCTTGCCGAGCTCTTCCGAGCCCATGGCATTGCCGCCGAACTTCACCACGACCGTCTTCTCGTCGTAGCGCAGCATATAGGGCAGTGCGGTGGCGATGAGCTGCGCCGTGAGCACCGGATCGGTGCCGGCTGCGATGTCGGTCTCGGTCATGGAGCGTCTCCGATAGGGCAGGGCTCTATAACGAGTCTCGCATGGCGGAACAATGACGACGACGAGGTCTTCAAGCGGCGAGGAAGCCGGGCGCTAGCCCGCCAGCGCGACGATCTCGGCCTTCAGCAGGTCCATGCCCTCTCCGGTCTCGGAGGAGGTGGCGAGCGTCACCGGATGGGCGGCCGGGCGGCGGGCGATCTTGGCGATCGTATCGGCCTGGACCTTGTCGATCTCGCCGGTCCGCAGCTTATCGACCTTGGTCAGAACGATCTGGTAGGAAACGGCCGTCTCGTCGAGCAGGTTCAGAGTCTCGAGGTCGTTGGCTTTGAGGCCATGGCGAGAATCGATCAGCACATAGACGCGGCGCAGGCTGACGCGGCCGCGCAGATAGGCGCGGATCAGCTTGTTCCATGCTTCAACCAGCTTCTTCGGCGCCTCGGCATAGCCATAGCCCGGCATGTCGACGATCCAGAGGCCGCTATCGGCCGTGAAGAAGTTCAGTTCCTGGGTGCGTCCCGGCGTGTTCGACGTCCGCGCCAGGCCGCTGCGGCCGGTGAGCGCGTTGATCAGCGACGACTTGCCGACATTGGATCGGCCGGCAAAGGCGACTTCGGCGTCGCCGATCGGCGGCAGTGCCTCGACCGTGGGGGCGCTCAGCACAAAGCGCCATGGCCTTGCGAAAAAGAGGCGGCCGGCCTCGATCCGGTCGAGCTCTTCCTGCGTAATCTCGGGCATCGGGTTCTCCGTGCTGCGGGCCTTCTGGGCTCGCAGCCTTGTCGTCATGCGGCCTCGCCGGACCAGGGCTTGGTCAGACCAAGGCTTGGTCAGACAGCGTCTTGGTCAGCTCTTGGCCTTGGGCGGGGTCGACTTCGTCCCTGGCTTCGTCGGCGGCTTGGCCGATGGCTTCGGATTGGCGTTGGCCGCCGCCGGCAATTTCGCCGCCGGAGCCGGCTCACCGTCCTTCGGCTTCTTCTTGAAACTCGACAGGATGTTGCCAATGAGGTTCACGTCGACGCCCTGACGACGCATGATCACATATTGCTGGGTGACCGAAAGCGTGTTGTTCCACGACCAGTAGATCACCAGGCCGGCCGGGAACGAGCCGAGCATGAAGGTGAAGATCACCGGCATCCAGTTGAAGATGACCTGCTGCGCCGGATCGGCGGGCGCCGGATTGAGGCGCATCTGCACCCACATGGTGACGCCCATGATCAGCGGCCAGATTCCGATCATCAGGAGATGCGGCGGCGACCAGGGGATCAGGCCGAACAGCGTGAAGAGGTTGGTCGGATCGGGCGCCGAAAGGTCGTGAATCCAGCCGAAGAACGGCGCGTGGCGCATCTCGATGGTGATGAAGATCACCTTGTAGAGCGAGAAGAAAACCGGGATCTGGATCGCCACCGGCCAGCAGCCGGCGAGCGGGTTGATCTTCTCGCGCTTGTAGAGCGCCATCAGCTCCTGCTGCTGCTTCACCTTGTCGTCGGCAAAGCGCTCGCGCAGGGCCGCCATTTCGGGCTGCACCTTCTTCATCGCGCTCATCGACTTGTAGGACTTGTTGGCGAGCGGGAAGAACACGGCCTTGACGATGACCGTGACGAGCAGGATTGCGATGCCGAAATTGCCGAAGAACTTGTAGAAATAGTCCATCAGGTAAAAGAGCGGCTTGGTGAAGAACCAGAACCAGCCCCAGTCGATCAGCAGGTCGAAGCGGTCGATCTTGAGATTGTCGCGGTAGCCGTCGAGGATCGAGACCTGCTTGGCGCCGGCGAAGATGAGGTTCTCGACCGCGCCGGTAGCGCCCGCCGCGATCGTCAGCGGCTGGCCCTTGAAATCGCTCTGATAGAGCGGAACGGCGCCATCGACATGCTTGAACTGAACGTCGACCGCGCCCTCGCCGCGCGGGATGACTGCGGTTGCCCAGTACTTGTCGGTGATGCCCAGCCAGCCGCCTTTGACGCCGGTGAAGTTCTGCGGCGGCTCGCCGCGCAGCTTCTTGTAGGTCACCTCCTGGAGGTGCTGGTCGCCCATCCAGCCGATCAGGCCCTCATGCAGGATGTAATAGCCGCCGACGACCGGCTCGCCGAGGCGCGTGACACGGCCATAGGGTGCGAGTTCAACCGTCTTGCCGGTGGCATTCAACACCTCGTCGCGCGACGTGAACATGTAGCTCGGATCAACCGAGATCGTACGCTTAAAGGTGAGGCCAGCACCATTGTCCCAGGTCAGCACGACCGGCGTGGTCGACGTCAGCTTGGCGTCAGCCGATGCAGTCCAGAGCGTATCGGCGCCCGGCACCTTGGTGCCGTCGGCCGGTGGTACCCAGCCGAGTTCAGCAAAATAGCCGTCGGCTGCGCTCGCTGGCGACAGCAGGATGATGGTGGGGCTGCTCGGATCGACGGTGACGCGATAATCATTCAGACGAAGATCGTCGAGACGGCCGCCTTTCAGATTGATCGAACCCGAGACCGACCTCGTCTCGATGGCGACGCGCGGCGTCGAGGCGATCGCGGCCTCGCGCGTCATCAGCGTGCCGTCGGCGGGGGCCGCGGGAGCCGAGCCTGCGGTCGTGCCAGCGGCGGCCGGCGCACCTGCAGCCGTGGTAGCGCCCGGTGTCGCCGACTGCGTCACGGCCGTCGTCGCCGGCTTGTTTTTCGCCATCTGCGGACCGGCGATGAAATATTGCCAGCCGAAGACCACCGCAATCGACAGGACGACGGCGAGGATCAGGTTGCGATTGTCGGTCATCGGGCGGAACTCTCGGGGGTGGGGTCGCTCGAGCCCGGGTCGCGGGCGATATCGATCCGGTCACCGGCTTGCGCCGTCCGGTCGCGTTGGGTGGCAGGCGAACGCCGATTGGCCCCGCCGCGGAGCGCGGCAAGGCCAGAGACAAGATCGCCAAGGAGGGATTCGAAAGGCTGCGACAGCGCAGCGCGGCGGCCGACCAGCACGTAATCCGCCCCCGGCTCGGCATGCTCGGCGCCGGCGAGGCGGACGGCCTCGCGAAGGCGCCGGCGAATGCGGTTGCGCTCGGGGGAATTGCCGGTCTTCTTGGTGACGGTGAAGCCGAAGCGCGCGGCGTCGGTGCCGCGGCGTTGCTTGCCCATCTGCAAGAGAAAGCCGCGCCGGGGAGCCCTGGCTCCGCCGGCGACGGCGACAAATTCGGCGCGCTGCTTCAAGCGCTGCATGGTCTTGGTCCGATCCATGGCTTCGCTTGAATCCATGGGTGTCTTCGCTTGATCCATGGCTAGCCTTTCAAGGCGCCGGCCGACCTCGTTCGTCGGCGGATCAGGCCGTGAGCTTCTTGCGGCCCTGGGCGCGGCGGGCCGCGATGACCTTGCGGCCGCCGACAGTCGCCATGCGGGCGCGGAAGCCGTGGCGGCGGGTGCGAACGAGCTTGCTTGGCTGGTAAGTACGCTTCATGGGTCGTCACCGCCTGGGGCGGCCCTCAATCTTCTTATCGGTTTCAACGGTCGGAGAACCGAACCCCAGCGCGCGGCCAGACATGCCAATGCATGCGCAGACCTCAGCATGCGCAAAAGCGTGCTCTCGTCGTGCCCGGCTTATACGGACAGGCTCCGCCCAAGTCAACGCGGCTCTGGCCATCTGAACCGCGCCAAATTTGACGATTCCGCCCTTGCCGGGGCATGATGGGCGGATAGAGGCGACGAACCGCGGGGCGAGCCTTGAGCGAGGGCCGACCATTGGACGGCGGCGCGGGCGCGGCGGCCTCGGCGGTGATCCATAGCACCGCCCGGCGTACCGGGCCGAGCCTTTCCGTCAAGCTGATCCTCCTGACCGTCCTCTTCGTGATGGCGACCGGGATCGCCGGCCTTGTGCCTTCCATCGCCGCCTTCCGCCTGCGCTTCCTCGAAGACCGTATCGCGACCGCGCAGGCCGCGAGCGTGCTGCTCGATTCGGACGCCTGGCGCGACGTGTCGCAGGCGACGCAGGACGAATTGCTGCGTTCTGTCGGCGCGACCGCGATCGTGCTGCATACGGGCCCGGCAACCCGGCTGCTTGCCGCGGCCGACATGCCACAGGCGGTCGACGGCATCGTCGATCTCGCCAGTTCGAACACGCTGAACTCGATCGGCGCCGCCTTTGAGACCATCCTCGCCGCCGAGCCGCGAATGCTCAGGGTGCTCGGTCCGGTGCATGAGGGCGCCAGCCTTGAACTCGTCATCAGCGATCGGCCCTTGCGGGCGGCGCTTCTGCGCTTTGCCGGCAATATCTTGATACTCTCGGCGGCGATTTCTATCATCGCGGCGATCCCGATCTTCATCAGCCTTCAGCGGCTCTTCGTCCGGCCGATGCGGCAGCTCTCGGCGGCGATCATGCGCTTTGCCGAGGATCCGGAAGACAAGAGCCGCATCATCGCGCCGAGCGGGCGGGCCGACGAGATCGGTGTCGCCGAGACGGATCTGGCCGCCATGCAGAGCCAGCTCTCCGACATGCTGGCCGAGAAGCGCCATCTCGCCGATCTCGGCCTTGCCGTTTCCAAGGTCAACCACGACCTCCGCAACCTTCTTGCCGCCGCGCAACTCTTCTCCGACCGCATCGCCGCGCTGCCCGACCCGGCCGTGCAGCGATTCGCGCCGAAGCTGATCGTGACGCTGGGCCGGGCCATCGACTATTGCCAGACAACGCTCGCCTATGGCCGGGCGCGCGAGCGCGAGCCGGCGCGCCGGCTCGTTGCCTTGACGCGCGTCGCCCGCGACGTTGTCGAAGTGCTGGGCCTCGATCAGCACGCGACGATCGGCTGCGCCGTGGAGGTGCCGCCCGGTTTCGAAATCGATGCCGACCCGGACCAACTCTTCCGCGTGCTGCTCAATCTGTGCCGCAACGCGATGCAGGCGATGGAAGGTGATGGCGATCCGGCGATCATCCGCCGCATCGCCATCGAGGCGGAGCGGCAGGGGACGGTTGCCATCCTGCGCGTGCGCGATACCGGTCCCGGCGTGCCGGAACGAGCCAAGGCGAGCCTGTTCCAGGCGTTCCAGGGTGGCGTCAGGCCCGGCGGCACCGGCCTCGGCCTCGCCATCGCCGCGGAGATCATCCGCGCCCATGGCGGCCAGATCGGGCTCGTTGAGATGGTGGGTCCCGGCGCCGTCTTCGAGATATCGATTCCCGATCGTCCGGTCGCCCTCGACCGCGCGAGGCATGCGCGGGCTCAAGCCAGCTGAGTTTTCCACCGCCAGGCAGCCCGGAATTTCCGCGCTTGCAATCGGTTGGATGAGCGGCTAGCTATACGCCGCCGTCGCCCGAAAGAGCGGCCGGCAGCGTTCTAACGCGGTCCAAACCCCGCCAAACGAACGCCGAAAAGGCAGGCGCCCGTAGCTCAGCTGGATAGAGCACCAGACTACGAATCTGGGGGTCAGGAGTTCGAATCTCTTCGGGCGCGCCATTTCTCCAATATCGCTTCCACATCGATATCTCTTGTTGCCAATGGCAAGGCTGAAAGCCCGAGAGTCAGGGGCTCCGTTGGCCGACAGGGGGTTCGTCGGGACGGCTGGCTGCCCAGGCGAGCAAAGCGTCAAGCGCCGGACAAAGCGCCTGCCCCCACTCGGTAAGATAATATTCCACCTTGGGCGGCACCTGATGATGAACGATGCGGCTGACGACTCCGTCCTTTTCCATCTGGCGTAGCTGCTGAATCAGCATTTTCTGGGAGATCGCTGGAATCTCCCGCTCAAGCTCGGAAAACCGCAGGACCTTTCCTCCGAAAAGGTGGAACAGGATCACCAGCTTCCAGCGTCCCTCGAGAATACGCAGCACGTTCTCCACGCCGTCCGCCGCCGTTTTCGGCGTCGGAAACAGTTCCTTACTTGACGGTAAGTACCCTACTTTTTGGTCTGTTCTTGCCATTTTTTCAGCCTATCGCCACCTTGGTTCTGCAACAAGAGCCGCCAGCGCGGCTCGCTCGTCAAACCGAACCAAAGAAGAGACGGACGCATGCCGGCAAATCTTCCACCCCCCGTCCAGAACTACTTCTCCGGCAAGAACGCGAGAGATTTTACCGTCGCTGTGTCCGGCTTTTCCCAATCCGCAGTCGTGAAGGACGAAAGCCGCGACCATGTGGGGCCGGCCGCCATCCGGGCGTGGCTTGAGGAGACGGCCGCCCAGTATGACGATCATGCGGATGCAAGGAGCGCGGCCTCAAGCCAAAGCGGTATTGAGGTGATTGCCGAGGTGTCTGGAACCTTCCCCGGAAGCCCGATCCCTCTGCGGTTCAACTTCACCATCAAGGATGACCAGATAGTCCGCCTGGAGATCGAGCCATGACGGTCCCCGTGAAGTTTAAGGCTGATCCGACAGAATTCGCCAACAGGCGCGTTCTCGTCACGGGCGGAACGCAAGGCGCGGGCGAGGCAATTTTGCGCCGTTTCCAGGCGGCTGGGGCGCGAACCGCAACGAGTGCCAGGAACGAACCAGCCGAGGACCTTGGAGATTGTCTTTTCGTCCAGGCCGATCTTGCCACGCCGGCGGGTGTCGAGGCTTTGGCAGAGAACATCGTCGACCGGTTCGGCGGCGTGGACATCCTTGTGCATTGTCTGGGCGGGTCGAGCACGCCGGGTGGCGGGTTTATGGCCGCAACCGAGGAGTTCTGGCAGGCAAACTTGAACCTGAACCTGCTGGCCGCTGTTCGGCTCGACCGCCTGCTCGTGCCCAGGATGATCGAGGAGGGGGCGGGCGTCGTCATTCATGTGGCGTCGATCCAGCGCCGATTGCCACTCTACGAATCCACCATCCCTTATGCGGCGGCCAAGGCCGCGCTCGCCAGCTACAGCAAGTCGCTGTCGAAGGAGGTCGGCCCGAAGGGCGTGCGCGTGAACACGGTGTCGCCGGGCTGGATCATGACCTCTGCCGCGGACCGCATGATCCAGCGACTCGCGGAAAGTGGCCGCACGGACGAAGAAGCGGCACGGCAGGGCGTCATGGAGGCGCTCGGAGGCATTCCGATCGGCAGGCCTGCATGGCCGGAAGAGGTCGCGGAACTGGTGGCGTTTCTGGCGTCGGATCGCGCGGCGTCGATCCATGGCGCGGAGTATGTCATTGACGGCGGGACAATCCCGACGGTCTGACGGAAGTCACCCGACAGGAACTGTGCTTCGGAAGTAATTGCCTGCGAGTGCCCGGCCTTGCCTGCTCCGGCGCAGCATCTCTTCAATCGCTTGACCGATTTCGGCCCGGAAACTTCCCAAGGCTCCGTATCCTCTTTGCCAACCTGGTTGCGCGGGCATGGCGTTCATGCGCAGCAGCTAGCCGGCAGCGGTTCTTCTGTCTCCCGGGTTTGCCGGTGGCGTGATTCTGTGCCCAGACTGTTCACCGCTCCTCAGCCTTGCCGCTTCCGGCCCCCGACCTTAACTACGCCTTGGCCGAGAGCTCCCCTCGCTTCGGCCTTGCTGCTTTCCTTCCCTCCAGGGCGCCGGGGCGATTATGGCTTTGAAGAAGATCGGATTTCTCTCTTTCGGCCACTGGTCGCCGTCGCCGCATTCGCAGACGCGTTCGGCCGCCGATGCGCTGCTGCAGTCGATCGACCTCGCCGTTGCCGCCGAGGAACTCGGCGCGGATGGCGCCTATTTTCGCGTACATCATTTTGCCCGCCAGCTCGCTTCGCCGTTCCCGCTGCTTGCTGCCGCCGCAGCGAAGACCAGCCGGATCGAGCTCGGCACAGCCGTCATCGATATGCGCTATGAGAACCCGCTCTATATGGCCGAGGACGCCGGATCGGCGGATCTCATTGCCGGAGGTCGGCTGCAACTCGGCATCAGCCGCGGATCGCCCGAGCAGGTGATCGACGGCTGGCGTCATTTCGGCTACGCGCCGCCCGAGGGGCAGAGCGATGCCGACATGGCGCGTCGCCACACCGAAGTCTTTCTGGACGTGTTGCGCGGACAGGGCTTCGCGCAGCCCAATCCACGGCCGATGTTTGCCAATCCGCCCGGCCTGCTGCGCGTCGAGCCGCATTCTGAAGGGCTGCGCGAGCGGATCTGGTGGGGCGCTGCCACCGATGCGACGGCCCAATGGGCGGCCAAGCTCGGCATGAACCTGCAGAGTTCGACCCTCAAATTCGACGAGACGGGCGAGCCGTTCCATATCCAGCAGGCGAAGCAGATTCGCGCGTACAGGGCCGCCTGGAAGGAGGCCGGCCACAAGCGCGAGCCGCGCGTTTCCGTCAGCCGGTCCATCTTCGCGCTGATCGATGATCGCGACCGAGCCTATTTCGGCGGCCGGCCGGACGAGGACAAGTTCGGCTTCATCGAAGCCGATACAAGGGCGGTCTTCGGCCGTTCCTATGCCGCCGAGCCCGATCAACTCATCGAGGAATTGAAAGGCGACGAGGCGATCGCCGAGGCCGATACGCTGTTGCTGACCGTCCCGAACCAGCTCGGCGTCGAGTACAACGCCCATGTCATCGAGGCGATCCTGAAGCACGTTGCGCCGGCGCTTGGCTGGCGCTGAAGCCCGGTCAGGTCGGGCTTGCCTCCCTCTTTCCTCCGCCCCGGCGATCCGCTAGGCAGGATGGAAAGAGGGGGAGTTCATGACGACTGCCGAAACGTTGATTCTCGCCGGCCGGGTGATCCTCGGCCTGTTCTTCGTCATCGCCGCGATCCGCAATTTCCTGCATTTCTCGGAACG
Source organism: Kaistia algarum (assembly GCF_026343945.1). Classification (NCBI taxonomy): domain Bacteria; kingdom Pseudomonadati; phylum Pseudomonadota; class Alphaproteobacteria; order Hyphomicrobiales; family Kaistiaceae; genus Kaistia; species Kaistia algarum. The sequence goes on along the minus strand of NZ_JAPKNJ010000005.1, from coordinate 16,064 downwards.
AGTCGCGATGGATCACAATTATGGCGGCAAGCTGCCAGCCTTCGTGACGGCGATCGGCTTCGCGGCGCAGCTGGTTGGCGGTCTCTCAGTCACGTTCGGCATCCTGCCGGCCTGGGGCGCGGCACTACTGATCGCGTTCCTTGTCGCGGCGACTGCGCTCTTCCATAATTTCCTGCTGTTCAAGGGCGAGGCGCAGCTGCCACATCTGTATTTCACGCTCGTGAATGCGGCGCTTGTCGGCTACTGCCTGATCGTGATCGGCATCAGCCTCTGATCTCGGACAACTGGCGGAGCGCTCAGCCGCGTCGCCGCCGCGCCTCCAGCGTCGCCGTCTCCAGTGCCAGAACGCTGCGCAACTGCGCGTCGGCTGCCCCTGCATCGCCCGCTTCGACGGCGGTGACGAGCTGCTGCATTTCAGTCGTCTGGCGGCCTCGCACCGCCGTCTCGTCCGCCTCGCCGGCAGCAACGGCCACGAGGGCGAGGGTCAGTTCGATCAGGCCGACGGCGGAGCGCAGCAGCGGATTTTCCGAAGCCTCGACGATGAGGCGGTGGATTTCCAGATTGGCGAGCGCATGGGCCTCCATGTCGGCTCGCGCCAGCTCCATCTGGTGGACCCAGTATTTCATCAGGCGGATCTGCTCGGCGGTGCGGCGGGTCGAGGCGAGATCGACGGCCCTTGCCTCGAGCGCATGGCGGATGTCGAAGAGGCCATCGACGAAGCTCGGGTCCAGCTTCGCCTCGAAATGCCAGGCGAGTACCTGCTGGTCAAAGAGGTTCCACCGGCTCCTCTGCGAGACGCGCGTGCCAACCTTGGGCCGGGCCTCGACCATGCCCTTGGCTTCGAGCGTCCGCAGCGCCTCGCGCAGCACCGTGCGAGACACGCCATAGCTTCCCATCATCTCGGCGTCGCTTGGCAGGACCGAGCCGACGGCAAAGCGGCCGGTGACGATCGCGACGCCGATCTCGTTGATGACGAAAGTATGGAAGTTCCGCGCAGCCGGCCGCCCCGTCAGCGAGCGGAGGAGGCTGCCTGCTTCACTCATCGGCTCAGGCTTTCTCGGCCGATCGGTCCCCGCGGGCCGAGGCGGCGAAGACGAGCCGCTGCAGCACGATGAAAAGGAAGAGCAGCATGCCGATCACGATCTTGGTCCACCAACTCGACAGCGTCCCGTCAAAGATGATGTAGGTCTGTACGAGGCCGAGCAGCATGACGCCGACGAAGGTGCCAAACACAAATCCATAGCCTCCGGTGAGGAGCGTTCCGCCGATCACGACGGCGCCGATCGCGTCGAGTTCGACGCCCACCGCCGCCAACGGATAGCCCGCCGAGGTATAGAGCGAGAAGACGATTCCGGCCAGACAGGCGAGCACGCTGGAGAGCATGTAGATCTGCACCGTCGTGCGGGCCACCGGCACGCCCATCAGCGAAGCGGAGACAGTATTGCCGCCCAGCGCGTAGACATAGGATCCGAATTTCGTCCGGTGCGCGAGGATGGCACCGACGATGAATGTGGCCACCATGAGCATGCCGACGAAGCTGAGCCGTCCCCCGCCCGGCAGGCGGAAATAGAGCGTCGAGATATAGCTGTAGAATTCGTGGTCGATCGGGATCGAATCCTGCGTGATCACCGAGGCGCCGCCGCGCGCGAGGAACATGCCGGCGAGCGTTACGATGAAGGATGGCATCTGCAGATAATGGATCGCCAGCCCCATCGCCGCGCCGAACAGGGCCGCGACGGCGAGCGCGATCGCGAAGGCGAAGAGCGGGTGCAGGCCGAGCGAGGAGATCATTACGGCCAGGAAGACGCCGGTGAAGCCGATCACCGCGCCGACCGAGAGGTCGATGCCGCCGGAAATGATGACGAAGGTCATCCCGACCGCCGTGATGCCGAGAAAGGCATTGTCGGTCAGGAAGTTGCCGAGTACGCGCGTCGACAGGAGGCCGGGGAACTGCATCACCGCGGCGGCATAGGCGATGAGGAAGATGACGATGGTCGCCACCAGGGGACGAAGGCTGCGGCTCATCGCGTCGCCTCGCCCTTCTTGCGGCCGATCCAGGCGGTCACATGGCCCGCCAGCGGCGATTGTATCATCAGGATCAAGGTGATCACGCCTGCTTTGACCACGAGATTGAATTCCGGCGGGAAGCCGGAGACGAGGATGCCGGTGTTCATCGCCTGGATGATCAGGGCGCCGACCACGGACATCGGGATCGAAAAGCGCCCGCCGAGCAGCGACGTGCCGCCGATCACCGCGGCGAGGATCGCGTCGAGCTCCAGCCAGAGGCCGGCATTGTTGGCGTCGGCGCCGCGAATGTCGCCCGCAACGATAATGCCGGCGATGGCGGCGCAGAGGCCGGAGAGGCCATAGACCGCGAGCAGCAGCGTCCGGCTCTTGATGCCGGCGAGCGTCGCCGCCGAGCGGTTGATGCCGACCGCCTCGATGAACAGTCCGATCGCCGTCTTGCGCACGAGGAGCGTTACCAGCACCATGAGCACAAAGGCGATCACCACCGGCATCGGGAAGCCGAACAGCGAGCCGGTGCCGATGAAGACCAGCGTCGGGTCCGAGAAGGTGACGATCGATCCGGCGGTGATGAGCTGCGCGATGCCGCGGCCGGCGACCATCAGGACCAGCGTCGCGATGATCGGCTGGATGTCGAGGATCGCGACGAGGACACCGTTCCAGAGCCCGCAGAGGAGGCCGAGAGCCAGCGCCCCGCCAATGGCGACTGGCGCGGGATAGCCGGCGACGACGAGCGTTGCGGCCACGGCGCCGGACATGGCCATTACTGCGCCGACGGAGAGGTCGACGCCCTTGGTCGCGATGACGCCGGTCATGCCGATGGCGAGGATGGCCACGGGCGCGCCACGGTTCAAGACGTCGATGAGGCTGCCGAAAAAGCGGCCGTCCTGCCATTCGATATTAAAGAAGCCCGGGAACAGAACCCAGTTGAGCACGAGCACGCCGGCAAGCGCGACCGTCTGGGTGTTCACGAAGCGGCCGATCTGGATACGGCTCATTCTGGCGCCTCCCCATGGGTCGCAATGGCTTGCACGATGACGCCGGGATTGATGTTTTCGCCGCGAAGCTCCGCCACCAGCGTTCGGTCGCGCATCACGACGACGCGGGAGGAATAGGCGACGACCTCGTCGATCTCGGAGGAGATGACGACGAGCGCCATACCGTCGTCGCGCAGGCGGTTGATGGTGCGGACGATCTCGGCATGGGCGCCGACATCGATGCCGCGTGTCGGCTCGTCGAGAATCAGGAAGGCCGGATCCGTCGCCAACCAGCGGGCCAGGATGACTTTCTGCTGGTTGCCGCCGGAGAGCAGCTTGACCGGCATGTCGAGCGAGGCGGCGCGGATGTCCATCGACTCGCCGAACTGCCCGGCAAGGTCGATCTGTTCGTCGCGGTTGAGCGCGCGGAACCAGCCGAGCTTGCCCTGCAGGGCGATGACGATGTTCTCGCGCACCGAGAGATCGCCCAGAATGCCGTCCGCCTTGCGGTCCTCGGGACAGAAGCCGAAGCCATAGGCGATCGCTTCTGGTGCCGTCTTCAGCGAGACCTCTTTGCCGTTCAGCGTCGCCGTGCCCTCGTCGGCCGGATCGATACCGAACATGACGCGGGCCATTTCGGTTCGCCCTGACCCAAGCAGGCCGGCAACGCCGATCACCTCGCCCTTGTGAATAGTGAGATCGAAGGGATGGATGCTGCGCTTCTTTCCATAGCCTTTGAACTCAAGCAGGACATCTGTGGTCGGCCGCTCGGTCTTGAGGCTGGTGGAGCCGGAGAAGGTCACGTCCTTGCCGAGCATCTTGCGGACGAGTTCGGTCCGCGTCAGTTCGTCGAGCCGGCAGGTGTCGACCAGCTTGCCATTGCGAAGGATGGTGACGCGATCGGCAAGGGCGAAGACCTGGTCGAGGAAATGGGTGATGAAGACGATGGCGAGGCCATCGCGCTTCAGATTGGCAACCACTTCGAAGAGGCGCTGGACCTCGTCGCGATCGAGGCTCGCCGTCGGTTCGTCTAGAATGAGCACCTTGCCGGAAAGCTGAACGGCTCTTGCGATGGCGACGATCTGCTGTACGGCGACGGAATGTATGCCGAGTTCGCTGGAGGGATCGATGTCGAGCCCGTAACGCTGGAGCAGAACACGTGCCTCACGGTCCATCCGTCGCCGGTCGACGAGGCCGAAGCGCGTCGGTTGATGGCCGAGAAAGAGGTTTTCCGCCACGGAACGGTTGGGGAGGAGATTGACCTCCTGATAGACTGTTCCGATGCCATAGGTCTGGGCGTGCTGCGGGCTGGTCAGCACGACTTCCTCGCCATCGACGAGAATCGTGCCAGCGCTCGGCTGATGCGCGCCGGTCAGGATCTTGATCAGGGTCGACTTGCCGGCGCCATTTTCGCCGAGCAGCGCGTGGACCTCGCCAGGCAATAGCCCGAAATCGACGTTATCGAGCGCCTTGTGGCTGCCAAAGATCTTGGAAACACCGCGCGCCTCCATCCGGAAGGCAGGTTGGTTCACCGTCTCACCCCCAAACTCACGGCCAAGACGCGAACTCCGCCGGGCTCGAACCCGGCGGAGTTCCTCTCAAGGCTTGCCGATCGACCTCAGTAACCGAGGCCCTTGCGGCGATCATACTCGCCCTGCGGATCATCCGCCGGAGTATAGAGCTTGGATTCGGTGATGATGAACTTCGGCGGGACCGTGCCATCCTTCTTGAAGGCGGCGAGCGCCTCGAAGGCCGGGCCTGCCATGTTCGGCGTCAGTTCGACCGTCGCGTTGGCCTCGCCGGCCACCATCGCGGCGAAGATGTCCGGAACGCCGTCGATCGAGACGACGAGGATATCCTTGCCGGGCTTCAGGCCGGCGTCCTTGATCGCCTGGATCGCGCCGACGGCCATGTCGTCATTGTGGGCGTAGACGGCGCAGATGGACTTGCCGCCATTCTCGGCCTTCAGGAAGCCTTCCATCACTTCCTTGCCCTTCGAGCGGGTGAAGTCGCCCGTCTGGCTGCGGATGATGGTGATGTTGGAATGGCCGGCGATCGCCTGCTCGAAGCCCTTCTTGCGGTTGATCGCAGGCGTGGAGCCGACGGTGCCCTGCAGCTCGACGACCTTGCATTCCTTGTCCTTGACCGCGCCGACCAGCCAGCCACCGGCGACCTCGCCCTCCTTGACCTGGTCGGAAGCGACCGAGGTCAGATAGAGGTCTTCCGGTCCGTCGATGCCGCGATCGAGCAGCACGACGGGGATCTTGGCTTCCTTGGCTTCGGTCAGGACATCATCCCAGCCGGTGGCGACAACCGGAGCGACCAGGATCGCGTCGACGCCCTGCGCGATGAAGCCGCGGATCGCCTTGATCTGGTTTTCCTGCTTCTGCTGCGCGTCGGCGAACTTCAGGTTGATGCCGAGCTTCTCGGCCTGCTGCTTGGTGACCGAGGTCTCGGCGGCGCGCCAGCCGGACTCGGATCCGATCTGCGAGAAGCCAACCGTCTCGGCTGCCATGGCTGCAGAAGACAAGCAGGTGGCGATGCTTGCCGCGAGGGCAAGTTTCTTCAAATAGGTCACGATTTCCTCCGTTTGCCGCGAGCGTTCCTCCCTCAGCGGCATGGGGAGTCGATATCATTAGTACTATTATATGTAAATACCGGGCCCGGCTCGCCCGGCGCCTCTGGCTGCGGGGCGGGTCTTGTTTCGTTGCCGCCAGCCATGCGCTAAGCTTCGCCCGGTAGTTCGGGGGCGTCGTCTATGCAATTGGTTGAGTTCTGGCCCTATGCGCTGATCGTGGCGTCGGGCGCCGCGTTGGCCATTGTTCTGCTGCTGCTCCTTCGCAAGCCGCCGCGTCCGAAACAGAGGCCCGCTCCCGGTCGACGGCAGGCGGTGGCCACCGAGCCGCGATCGACAGGAGATGCGCAGCGCATCGCGGCGGCATTGCGCGCGGCTTCCGCCGGCGGTGGTGGTCGTCCAGCCGAAAAAGCGGCGGCGCCGCTGATCGTCCAGCGCGCGCCAGCGGCGGGGCGAGCGGCTTTGGCCGGCGGAATGCGCGATGCCGGTTCCGCTCCTGTCGCCGCGTCCATCCGCGAATCCGAGGCGAGGCCAGCGACCCGAGCGGAGCCGAGGCGAACCGCAGATTTTGCCGCGGCAGCACGGGCAGAGGAGAGGCCTTCGGAAGCCGAAGGCCATTTCGACATTCCCTCTTTCCTCCGCCGCGAAGCCGGTCCGGCCTTGCCGGCTGCGACCGAGGCGATGCCTCCGCTCGCCGAGGCCGAGCCGCTGGCTCTCGAAAGCGGGCTCGGCCGTCTCGTCTACAATCCGCGTCCAGCGATGCGCGCGCTTGAGTCGCAGATCGTGGCCGTCAGGATCCTCCGTGATCCGGATGCTGGCGCCGCCTTGGCGCCGGCCTTTTCAAGTTTGCGAAGCCATGCTCCGGTGCGCGCGGAGGATGCATCCGGGTCCGCCTCCATCGCGGCCCAACTCTTCGGGCCGAAAGGTGTCTTTCGCATCGAGCCGCGCTCGCCGCTGCTGCAGATCCTCGATTCGCGCCGGAACGTTGCCGAATGGAGCTTCGCGGTGACGCCGCTCAAGGCAGGTTCTCATGAACTGGAACTCGTTGTCGCGGGTTGCCGTGCCGTCGGCGGCCAGATTGAGATGGAAGAACAGGAGGCGATCGGCGCGCGAATTTATGTGCGAGCGAATTGGCCCGATTTCGTCCGCCGGCTCGGACGAGGAGCCGTTGCCGCCGCCAGTGTCGCGCTCGTCACCTTGCTCGTCATCTGGCTCGTCACTCTCCGGGCGGGAGCGACGCATGATTCATCTTCCGGCTCCGGTGCCGCTTCCTCATCCTCCAAGCCGGCAAAGGTCGCCCAGCCCTAGCCGCGTCGTTCGGGGGCTCCGGGCTTTCCTTTGAGGACAGGATTGCTATAGGTGAAGCGCTTTTCCTGCCTGCGGTCTTTGCTGCCGGCCATCCAAATTACTGTTCAAGGCCGTCTATGCAGCTCACTCGACTTCCGATCGCAGATCTCGCCGTGATCGAGCCCGCCCGTTTTGGCGATGATCGCGGTTTTTTCAGCGAGGTCTTCCGGGAGGAGTGGTTCCGCCGCGAGGTCGAGGATGTTGCCCTCGTCCAGGAAAACCATTCGCTGTCGCGCCCGGCCGGCACCATCCGCGGCCTGCACTTCCAGGCGCCCGGCCATCCACAGGGCAAGCTGGTGCGCGTCGTCCGCGGTTCGATCCTCGATGTCGTCGTCGACATCCGCCGAGGCTCGCCGACCTATGGCCAGCATTGCGCTGTCGAGCTCTCGGCCGCCAATGGCCGCCAGCTCTGGTGCCCGGTCGGCTTCGCGCATGGCTTCTGCACGCTCGAGCCCGATACCGAGGTCGTCTACAAGGTCAGCGACTATTATTCCAAGGCCGATGATCGCGGACTTGCCTTCGACGATCCGGCACTTGGCATCACCTGGCCGTGCGACATCGCCTCGGCGACGCTTTCCGACAAGGACCGCCGGCAGCCGAAGCTCGCGGAACTGCCCGATTATTTCGTCTATGGCGGAAACGGCTAGAGGGAGAAGGCCATGCGCGTCATCGTCACCGGAGGGGCGGGGTTCATCGGCTCGGCGCTGGTGCGCCATCTCGTTTCCGATCTTGGCGCCGAGGTGCTCACGGTCGACAAGCTGACCTATGCTGGCAATCTTGCCTCGCTGCAGAGCATCGCCAACGCGCCGAACCATCGCTTCACCAAGCTCGACATCTGCGACGGAGCAGGGATTGCCGAGGCGTTCGAGACGTTCCGCCCGACGCATGTCATGCATCTGGCGGCAGAAAGCCATGTCGACCGCTCCATCACCGGCGCCAAGGATTTCATCGAGACCAATGTCATCGGCACCTTCACCCTGCTGGAGGCGGCGCGGCGCTATTGGGGCGGCCTCGACGGCGAGGCGAAGCGCGATTTCCGCTTCCTGCATGTCTCGACCGATGAGGTCTATGGCTCGCTCGGCGCCGACGGGCTCTTCACGGAGGAGACGCCCTATGATCCGTCTTCGCCCTATTCCTCGTCCAAGGCGGCGTCGGACCATCTCGCCATCGCCTGGCAGCGGACCTATGGCCTGCCGGTCGTCGTCTCCAATTGCTCGAACAATTACGGGCCGTATCATTTTCCCGAGAAGCTGATCCCGCTCACGATCCTGAACGCGCTCTCCGGCAAGACGCTGCCGGTCTACGGCAATGGCGCCAATGTCCGGGACTGGCTCTATGTCGAGGACCACGCCAAGGCGCTGGCGACGATCGTCACGCGCGGGGAGCCAGGCCACAAGTATAATGTCGGCGGCCGCAATGAGCGCTCCAATATCGAGGTGGTGCGGCGCATCTGCGCGATCCTCGATCAGTTGAAGCCCTCCGCCGCGCCGCATGACCGGCTGATCACCTTCGTCGCCGATCGTCCGGGCCACGATCAGCGCTATGCGATCGACGCCACCAAACTGGAGCGGTCGCTGGGCTGGCAGGCCGCGGAGACCTTCGACAGCGGTATCGAGAAGACCGTGCGCTGGTATCTAGATAATGACTGGTGGTGGCGGCCGCTGCGCGATGGCGTCTATGGCGGCGAGCGTCTTGGCGTTCTGGAAAAGACAGGCTGATTCTATGTTGCGCATGGCGGTGACCGGCCGCAGCGGTCAGGTTGCGCTCTCGCTTGCCGAGCGCGCCGAGGCTTCCGGCTTCGAACTGGTGACGCTGGCCCGGCCCGAGATTGACCTCGCCGATCCGGCCTCCGTGGAAGCGGCAGTGCTTGCCGCGGCGCCCGATGTCGTCGTCTCGGCAGCGGCCTATACGGCGGTCGACAAGGCCGAGAGCGAGGCGGATCTGGCGGCGCGCGTCAATCGCGACGGTCCGCAAGCGTTGGCGCGGGCTGCGACTCGGCTCGGCATCCCGATCGTGCATTTGTCGACCGACTACGTCTTCGACGGCACCAAGGGCTCGCCCTATATGGAGACCGATCCGACCAGCCCGCTCGGCGTCTATGGCGCGACGAAACTGGCCGGCGAGGCGGCGATCGCCTCGGTGACGCCCGACCATGCGATTCTGCGCACCTCCTGGGTCTATTCGCCCTTCGGTTCGAATTTCGTGAAGACCATGCTGCGGCTCGCCTCAACGCGCGATCGGCTGACGGTGGTTGCCGATCAATTCGGCCGGCCGAGCTATGCTCCCGATATCGCCGCCGCTGTCTTCGCCGTCGCCCGCCGGTTGATCGAGACGGAGGATGAGTCGGGACGCGGTGTGTTTCACCTGACCGGCACCGGCGACGCGAACTGGTATGAATTTGCATCCGCGATCATTGCCGGCAGCATCGCACGCGGGGGCCGTTCGGTCCAGGTCGCGCCGATCACGACTGCCGATTATCCGACGCCAGCGAAGCGGCCGGCCGATTCGCGCCTCGATTGCAGCCGGCTCGCCAGCGTTCATGGCATCGCGCTTCCGGAATGGCGCGGGTCGCTGGAGCTTTGCCTCGATCGGCTTCACGCCGGCTGAGCGATAGGCACGCGTCGCGCGAGCATGCTACGAGGGAGCCGGCCGAGGCTTGCGGGGCGGGAAGGCATGGCGACAATCCTGGTCGGCGGCGTCTATCTGACGGACAAGCCGAGCACTATCGACGATGCGGTCGCCGCCTTTTCGGCGAGCCGGCAACATACGGTAACTCAGCGCTGGATCTCGCTAGGCTCCGCGCCGCAGAGTCCGGTGGCCCATACGCTGCGCCATGTCGGCGAGCGAACGCCGAAATACCAGTTGCTGAATTCACTGTTCGGGGATGCCTCAAACTTCGACTGGATCGTCGCCTGTGACGACGATGTGGAGTTTCCGGAAGATTTTGTGGATCGTCTGATCGCACTGGCCGACCGGCATGACTTCGCCCTCTTTCAGCCCGCGCGCTCGCGCGAGAGCTATATCGACCATGCCATCACCGCGCGGATCGAAGGCATCGCCGCGCGGCGCACGCGTTTCGTCGAGATTGGTCCGGTGACCGTGCTGCGGCGCGATGCGGCTCGGCTGCTGCTCCCCTTCACCGACACCGAGGGTATGGGCTGGGGGCTCGATTTCGTCTGGCCGGCGATCGTCGAAGCGGCGGGCCTCCGGCTCGGCATCGTCGACGCGGTCCCGGTGCATCACCGTCTGCGGCCATCCGCGGTCAATTACAGCTATGCCGAGGCCGAGGCGAGCATGACGGCGGTTGTCGGCGCGGCTGGGCATCTGTCGCGGCACGAAGCCTACCGCGTGCTGGAGACCTATCCGTGAGCGCGTCGATCTCGCTGCTGCTCATCGGCGAGACGGCCGATTCGATCCGGTCGAGGCTCGCGGGCTTTGCCGGTCAGGATCCAGGGCTTGAGGTGGTGATCGTCGACCGGACGGAGGGTTTCGTTGCCGCCGGGGTCGCGGAGGAATTTGCGCAGGCGTTTCCCGTCACCGTGCTGCGGCAGGGGCCGGCAAGCCTCGCCATGGCCGGCAACCTCGCGGTCTTCGGCGCGAGCGCGCCGATCCTGCTTTTGCTCGACCCCGAGGCGACGCCGGAGTCGGGCCTCGCCGCGGCGCATGTCGCTGCCCATCGCAGGGCAAGCGAAGCCAATGCCGTGATCGGCACCGTCTCCGCGGGGTCGAGCAATGCGCTTGGCCATGCGCTGCTCGGCGACCGGCCCCGGCTCTTTTCCTTCGGATGGCGCGAGAGCACGCCGAGAATTCCCGCGCGAGGGGAGGCCTGGGGCGGCTCGGTGTCGGTCAGGCGCGACTTCCTGATCCGCCACGGCCTGTTCGATCCGCTCGGCCGGCCGGGCTTCGAGGATGTCGAGTGGGCATGGCGCCTGTGCGAGCGGCCATTGGCCCCGGTCTTTGCGCCGGAGGCTCGTATGCGGCTTACGGGCAGCGAAAGCGTTGACGACTATCTGGCGCGTGCGTTCCGCCACGGGCTGCAGGAGGATCTGCAGCGACACGGCCGGCGGCGTTCGCTCGCCGATCGTATCGGCCGCCCCGCCGACTGGCTGAACCGGCGGAAAATGCGCACCGTGGGTGCCACCGCCCTCTTTGCTGCCGCGCGCCAGGCAGAAGCGGAACGGCCTGGCTCGCCGATGGCGGTGCGAGCACTCCTCACTGCGCTTTTTGCCGCTTGGCGCGAGGGTCGCAGCGATGCGATCCGCCGGCAGACAGACGCGGCGAGGTCATCGCTGTCACCCGGCGACTGAGCTTCATTCACCGCCGGAAGGCAGGCAAGAAACGTCGACGTCGGACAAGCGGCGCCCGACCTCAGTCCGCGAAGTCGAGCCCGATGTCGAGGATCGGCGCGCTGTGCGTCAGCCAGCCGACCGAGATCAGATCGACGCCGGTCGCGGCGATCGCCGGGGCGCTTGCGGGGGTGACGCGGCCCGACGCCTCGGTCAGCGCCCGGCCACCGACCATGGCAACCGCTTCGCGTAACTGGTCGAGCGACATATTGTCGAGCAGCACGGCATCGACGCCGAGTGGCAGCGCTTCCGCAAGCTGCTCCAGCGTGTCGACCTCGACCTCGATCTTGACCAGATGGCCGACGCCGGCCTTGGCGCGCTCGATGGCAATGGCGACGCCGCCGGCCATGGCGATGTGGTTGTCCTTGATGAGAACGGCATCGTCGAGTCCAAAGCGATGATTGCCGCCGCCGCCGGCGCGGACCGCATATTTCTCGACCGCGCGGAGGCCCGGCGTCGTCTTGCGGGTGCAGACAATCGTCGCGCGCTCGTGGCGGATGGCTTCCGCGAGTGCCGATGTGGCCGAGGCGATGCCGCTGAGGCGGCTCAGAAAGTTGAGCGCCACGCGTTCACCCGTCAGAATACCGCGTGCAGGACCGGAGATGCGCGCGACGACGTCTCCCGGCGCGACGGGGTCGCCGTCCCGCTTTTCGCGATGGAACTCGATGGCCGGGTCTATCAGACGAAAGGCAAGCGCCGCGAGGTCGAGGCCGGCGATGGTGCCGGTCTGGCGCGCGGCGAGGACGGTCGTCGCCCGTTGGTCGGACGGCACGATAGAGTCTGTGGTGATGTCCCCGGCGCGGCCGAGATCTTCCAGCAGCGCGGCGCGGACCAGCGGTTCGATCAGGATGGCGGGCAGGGGGGCGAGCTGCGTTTGCGAAAGGGCCATGATTCAGGCGCTCCGGGCGAGGGGAGGGGAGGCAGGCAGCAGCGCGGCGCTGGCGAGCGCCGCGGCCAGAGTCGTCACGGAGCTCGCGGCGATCGGCGCATGGAGCGGAAAATCGCTGCGGAAATGCGCGCCGCGACTTTCCTCTCGCGCCAGCGCCGAGGTCACGATCATCAAGGCGACGATGGCCGGATCGCTGGCCGGCCCGCCCTCCGTCACAAACGGGGCGAGAGCATCCAGCGCGGCCAGCATCCGGCCGCGATCGCGCACCACGCCGGCGCCGCGCGAGAGGATCGGCTGCACGAGCGCCGGATCGGCGGCTCCGATCGGGGAGATCTCGCCGCCGCCGCGATGTTGGACCGCCGCGACTCCAGTCATGCTTGCGGCGACGTTCATCGCCATCGCTGCGGCTTCCAGCAACGAATTGCTGGCGAGGCGGTTGGCGCCGTGCAGTCCGGTCGAGGCGACCTCGCCCGCCGCCCAGAGGCCCTGCACGGAGCTGCGGCCCTCGGCGTCCACGCGGATGCCGCCCATGTGGTAATGCGCCGCGGGCCGGATCGGGATCGGCTGGCTGGCCGGGTCGAATCCCTCAGCGCGGCAGAGAGCATCGATCGCGGGAAAGCGGCGGGCGAAGCCGCTTGGCGGGGCACGGCGCGCGTCGAGAAACACCGTGTGGCCGGCCGACATATGCCGCCAGACGGCGCGGGCGACAACATCGCGGGGGGCGAGTTCTGCTCCCGGCTCGCCGGCCAGGAAGCGTTCGCCGGCCTCGTCGACCAGAACCGCGCCCTCGCCGCGCACCGCCTCGCTGATCAGCTTCATCGGCCGGCTGGTGCCGTCGAGCGCGGTCGGGTGGAACTGGATGAATTCGAGATCGCAGAGTTCCGCTCCTGCCCGCGCGGCCATGGCGAGACCCTGGCCGAAGGAGCCACGCGGATTGGTCGAGCGCTCGAACAGGCCGCCGATGCCGCCGGTCGCCATCACGACGCGGTTGGTCGCGATCCGAAAGGCGCGTTCGCCCATGGCGACATCGATGCCCGCGATGCGGCCATCCTCCATGACGAGCCGGCGAGCTTCGGCGCCTTCGAGGACGCGGATCGACGTCGTCATCCGCGCGGCTGCTACAATCGCGCGCATGATCTCGCTGCCGGTCGCGTCACCGGCAGCGTGCACGATCCGCCTGCGGCCATGCGCCGCCTCGAGGCCGAGAGCCAGTGTTCCGTCCGCATTACGGTCGAAGCGGACTCCGAGTGCGGCGAGACGTTCGATCGTCACCGGTCCCGCCTCGATGATGTGCCGTGCAGCGGCTTTGTCACAAAGTCCGTCGCCGGCGAGAAGTGTATCGGCGAGATGCAACTCGGGCGCATCGTCCGGCCCGACGGCGGCGGCAACGCCGCCCTGCGCCCAGCCGCTCGAAGTCCCGTCGCCGAGCGGTCCGGCCGAGAGGACGATGGCCGGAGCCGGTGCGAGACACAGCGCCGTCATCAGGCCGGCGAGACCGGCACCGACGATGACGGGAAGGCCGTTTAGGCCGTCTATGTCCATCACCGCACCTCCAGCATGCGCTCGACGGCGCGGCGGGCGCGGTCCGCGAGTTTCGGATCGACCTGGACCTCGTGGCGGTTCTGCTCCAGCGCGTCGCGAATGTTGCCGAGCGTGATCCGCTTCATGTGCGGACAGAGATTGCAGGGGCGAATGAAGTCGAGTTCAGGGTGCTGGACTGCGACATTGTCGCTCATCGAGCATTCGGTCAGCAGCACGACCCGAGGCGGCTTCCGCGTGCCGACATAATCCGACATCGCAGCCGTCGAGCCGGCGAAATCGGCTTCGGCGAGCACATCGGGCGGGCATTCGGGGTGCGCGAGGACGACGACGCCCGGATGATCCGCGCGTAGCTGGCGCACTTCGGCGGCCGTGAAGAGCTCATGCACTTCGCAATGCCCGGCCCAGGAGATGATCTCGACATCGGTCTCCGCCGCGATGTTCCGGGCGAGATATTCGTCGGGGATCATGATCACGCGCGGCACGCCGAGCGATTCGACCACGGCACGGGCGTTGCCCGACGTGCAGCAGATGTCGGATTCAGCCTTCACCGCCGCCGAAGTGTTGACATAGGTGATGATCGGCACGCCGGGATAGCGTTGGCGCAGAAGGCGAACATCGGCGGGCGTGATCGAGTCGGCGAGCGAGCAGCCGGCCTCCCTATCGGGGATCAGCACCGTCTTGGACGGGTTCAGCAGCTTTGCGGTCTCAGCCATGAAATGGACGCCCGCGAGCACGATGACATCGGCATCGACGTTCATGGCCATGCGGGCCAGCGCCAGGCTGTCGCCGACAATGTCGGCGACGCCGTGGAAGATCTCTGGCGTCTGGTAATTATGAGCGAGGATGACGGCGTTCCGCTCGCGCTTCAGGCGGAGAATCGCGTCGACATCGTCGGCGAAGACCGGCCATTCAAAGGGCGGGATGACCCGCTTCACGCGCTCATAGATCGGTGCGGTCCGCGCCAGCACCTCGGTCGATCCCATAGCCATCTTATACTCCATCTGAGCATATCATAGGCATATACTTAAACGGAGCATAAGGTCTGTCAAGACCGTGTGAGCGGCAATTTCGTTCCGGCGGCAGCGCGTTCGGCCAGCACCTGGTGGCGGAAACGATAGAGGCGGGCCGGGCGGCCCCCGGTTTCCGAGGTGGTGGCGCCGGTTTCCTCGACGAGTTCCTGCTGTTCGACGAGCCTGCGGAAATTCTGCTTGTGCACGAGGAGGCCGGCGAGTGCCTCGACGCTTCTCTGCAGTTGGTAGAGCGTGAAGGCCGGCTGCATCAGTTCGAAGACGACGGGGCGGTATTTGATCTTGGCGCGCAGGCGGGCGATTCCCGTGGCGAGGATGCGGCGATGGTCGCCCGCCATGGGTCGGCCGGCGACGAAATTGTCCTTGGCCGCCTCGCGGGCTTCCGGAACCAGCCCGGCCTCATAGAGCAACTCGTATCGCTGCAGCACGAGTTCCTCGTTCCAGGGCGCTCCATCGAGACCGAAATGAATCGCGGCGCGCTGGAGCCGTTCGCGCTGGGCTGCCTCCGTCGGGGCATATCCGGACCAGCGTGCCAGCGCCGGGCCGATCGCCTCCCTGAGGATGGCCGGAACACCGGAGCGCCGATCCTCCCAGGGAAAATAATCATACCAGCCGCGCCAGCCGGCGCCGGCCTCGTCCGGTACGTCGTTCTCCCGTGTGAGGCCGAGATAGCTGATCGCGATGGTGCGCCGGCCGGCTTCTCCGCCGGCGCGGTCGCGGTCGGCGAAGGTATAGAGCTGTTCGACATAGCCGAGCGGATGATGGGTCTGCCGCTCGACCCAGGCTCGCAGTCCCGACTGCAGGGAACGATGGCCGGTCTCAAATGGACCTGAGGGGAGGGCGCGGCCCCCTTCCAGTGTCATCACGCGTGGCTCGCCCTCGGTAACGGCAACAAGGACGGCGACGAGATCGACCGCGGCATTGGCCGGCTCGTGAGCTTCCTGCGGGGTCGGGACTGCCGATCGGGCCATGCGATATGCCTCCGCCCACGCCGCCTAGCGCGCGGGATGTTCCGGCGGATTATTTCAGACGGGCCTTTCTATGCAATGGCGAGGCGGTCCGGACGCCTGGCGGATCGCGGGAAAGGCGTCCGATGGGACGTTGAAGCGAGGGAAGGCAGGCGCGATATCTGCGTCGGCTATCGAATGGCAGTCCGGATTGCGACGCAGCCGGCGAACGAAAAATCATCATCCACCCGTTGAAAGCGCTGAATTCCGCGCCCTTTCGCCCATCGATTATGCAAAGCCGGGTCGGTTATCCACAGAGCGGCGGACGAAGTTTCATCGAGGCCGCGAAATCGATGTTGACACCAGGCCGGCCTGCCCGTAGAAACCA
>NZ_JAPKNJ010000003.1:600000-805967 GCF_026343945.1 Kaistia algarum | reverse complement strand
GGCTTATTGCGCTCGAATTTCTCTTTGCCCATCGACGTCGTTTCCTGTCGTCTCGATCGAACGAGCCAGACGGCTCAACCAACATTACGATGCGCCGCCCAGGGCGGTCCGTATCGTCACCAAATTCAAAACTCAGTTGATGGAGCGGGTGAAGGGAATCGAACCCTCGTATTCAGCTTGGAAGGCTGCTGCTCTACCATTGAGCTACACCCGCGCGCCGACGTTCCGACGAATGGTGGAGGGGGTTGGATTTGAACCAACGTAGGCATAGCCAACGGATTTACAGTCCGTCCCCTTTAACCACTCGGGCACCCCTCCAGACAATTCGGCAGAGCGTCCAGCGATCAGGATATCCCCGCAAACGACCCGAAAGCCGGCTGCGTGGCGCGTGTTATGGAGAGGTTGCCCTGCCCTGTCAACGCATATTGCAGTGCTTTTCCACGTCGCCGCGACGCGCGCCGCGCCGATTGCCGCTGACCGGCCGCTACCCTATAAGTCAGCCATGTCAGATGATCGCAAGTCCTCCAAGCGCCCCCGCCACCCGGGCTATTTCAACCGCTCCAAAGACAAGTCGGACGGGCCGGCGGCCCGGCATTTCGGCTCCCGGAAGCCGACCGAACGGCAGGCCGACCAGCTCTGGATCTACGGGATCCACGCTGTCGCTGCGGTGCTCGCCAATCCGAGGCGCAATGTCCTTCGCCTGCTTGCGACGCAAAATGCGGCAGCGCGGCTGAAGGAAGAAGGCAGCACCCTGCCCCCGACGGTCGAGGAAACCGCGCCGCGCGATCTCGATCGCCTGCTCGGCGCCGACGCTGTGCACCAGGGCGTCGCCGTGGAGGTCGCTCCGCTGGATCCGCTGCCGCTCGATGCGCTTGGCGACGCGAAGCTGATCGTCGTCCTCGATCAGGTGACCGATCCCCATAATGTCGGCGCGATCCTGCGCTCCGCCGTCGCCTTCGGTGCCGAAGCGATCGTCGTTACGGGGCGTCACGCCCCGGCCGAGACGGGCGTTCTCGCCAAGGCGGCTTCCGGCGCGCTCGAATCGATTCTCGTCGTCGAGGTTCCGAACCTCGCCCGCGCTCTGGACGAACTGGGCGACATGGGGTTCACGCGCATCGGCCTCGACAGTGAGGGCAGCACGGTGCTCGAAGGCGCCATGGGCGGCGACCGGATCGCGCTCGTCCTCGGCGCGGAAGGCAAGGGACTTCGCCGTCTCAGCCGAGAGAAATGCGACGTTGTCGCGCGTCTCGACATGCCCGGCCCGATCAAGAGCCTGAATGTTTCGAACGCGGCCGTGCTGTCGCTTTATCTGGCGCGGCGGCATCTGGGACCCCCGTCGGCCGCGTGATCTCCGTCCGCCCTCGCCAGATATCGATGAGCGTCAGCGTCAGCGTGACGGTGAGCGGCCCGAGAATGAACCCTGGCAGTCCGAATACCACCAACCCGCCGATCATGGAGATGAAGGCGGGGACGGTGTGGAGCTGCAGCCGATTGCCCACCAGCATCGGCCGCAGGATGTTGTCGATATTGCCAATCACGAGCGAGCCCCAAGCCGCCAGGATGATGGCGCTGACCCAATCGCCATTCAGCGCCAGGAGCAACGAGGCCGGGATCCAGACGACGAAGGAGCCGAGCACGGGCACGACCGACAGGATCGCCATGACGAGGCCCCAGAGCAGCGCAGCCGGCAGGCCGAGGATCCAGAACATGAGACCGCCAAGCGCGCCTTGAACGATAGCGACCGCCACGGTGCCATAGACGATGGCCCGAACGGTATCGACGGTCCGCTGGAACAGCCGCTCCGATTCGGGCTGCGTCAGCGGCATCAGATCCAGCAGCGCGAGCCGCGCCGCGCGCCGGTCGCGCAGAAAATAGAACAGCAGATAGAAGGCAAGCGCGACGCCCGCGACCTGAACCAAGGAACCGCGGACGAAGGACGCCCCGAAATTGCTCAGCCAGGTCGCCAGCCCGGACATCAGCGAGGGAAGATCGAACTGCTGCCAGATCCAGCGGCCGATGGGCGCGATGGTCGGATGGGCGTCGATGATCTCCTGGACCGCTCCGGCGGCGACCTTCTGCTGGATCAGCGTCGCGCTCGCCGCCGCCTCGGCCACGAGCCGCTCCACGACAAAGGTCGCAGGGACGGCGACGATCAACAGGACGGCGAAAACCGAGACCAGCGCGGCGAGGCTCGGATGTTTGAACCGCGGCTCGATTCGCGCGTGCAGCGGCGCAAACAGGATTGCGAGCGTCAAAGCCGTTACGATCGGGCCGATAAATGGCAGCGCGAGAAAGTAGCAAAGGGTTGCGCCCGCGGTAACGGCTGCCGCCAGCAGGACCGTCCGGGTCCAAGCGCTGTTCCGGCTTTCAACGGGATCGGTTTCGCGGCGCGCCATCTCATATCCCGGTTGTGCCTGCCCGGCGTCGGCAGGCCGCAAGCGACGCCGCCGAATGCAGGTACCAGCATGGCCCCGACTTCCGACTGGCGAGTCGGCCGGAGATTACCCAAGAGATCGCCGTCAGGAAATGGCGCCCCTCGCCCCGGCCCGCGACATGCCCATCCTCGCCCGCCCCTAAGGTCGATCGCGAGGCCTTGCGCCCGCAAAAAGCGAACTGTGTCGCCGCCGGCCTTGACCGGGGGCGCGCCTCCTCTCTAAACGGAGGGCAATGCCGGATTAGCTCAGCGGTAGAGCAGCGGTTTTGTAAACCAGCATTGCACTCGCGTCCCGCACCCATTTTCGGCATAAAGCATCAGAGATTTCAACGCCTTGCTCCAAGGAGCCCGGCGCATGAAACGTCTCTCCCGCCTCAAGCAGCGGTTTCAACCGTCACGCACAACGGCACATGCCAGATCCGCCATGTTCGCGACCCGTTCGCATGGTGGCCGGCGATGACCGACACTGCCGTCGAATTGGCGCCGGCAGCAGGTGTTCCCGCCTATAGCAGGGGCTCATCGGCCGAGCACGAGATCCGAGACGCCTTGGTCGGGTTTCTGCACCGTCACGCTCCAAGCGCTCGCGTGGTGCACGAGCTTGTCGTCGGCGGATGCCGGGCCGATGTCGGTGCGGTGTTCCGCGACCGATTGATCCTGTTCGAGATCAAATCCGAACGCGACGTGCTGAAGCGGCTGGACGAACAGGTCCGGCAGTTCTCGGCCGCGGCGCACGACACAGTGATCGTTGCGCACGAGAAGTTCTTCGACACGGCGACCTATCAGAACGGGAATCGCCGCATTGCGTGGCCGCACCCGTTGCAGAGCCATTGTGGGCGGACACCATACGTATGGGCCTATCCGGATCCCCAATGGTCGCCATACGGCCACCGCTGGGCCCTCCCGCGTCCGTCACTCCGGCAGCCGCAGGCGTGCACCTTCCTCGATCTGCTCTGGCGCGATGAACTTGTCACCGAGTGCTTTAGGTCTCGGATTTCGGTCACGTCGCGGACGCCACGTTGGCCGATGATCGAGCAAATGGCTTGGCTTATGACCGGCCGCGAGATTGCAGAGGCGGTGTGTCGCCAATTGCGCCAGCGATCGTTCCCTGCCGCCGATCCAGCGATCTTGGAAAAGGCCCCATGACCTCCCCCATCCGCATCCAGCGAAAGCGAACGGCGGGTGCTAACCGCCAAGCAACCGAGAGGGTGAAGAGATGATCGAGGCGATCCCGCACGTCATCCCGAACCTGCTTGAGGAGGATTGGCGAGAGAACGCCTTGGTGCGACTGCCCGCGATCTTTCCCAACCAAGGCGCGCGGGACCTCGCGGCACTCTGCACTCTGACGCACCGCTTCGCGATCGACTATCTCGATCAGGCGCCGGCCGTCCTCGCCTATGTCGGCTGGGGCGCCGTGCCGAGGACCCGGACCGATCGCGCCTACATAGCGCAGCGCTTCGGCTCGGCGGCGAGCCGTGGCCTCAAGCTTCGCGACTTCCTCGCCGAGTTCAGCGCGCCGCTGCCGATCCGCAAGCTCCGCAGCGTCGCGATTTGTCCGTCCTACTTCCCTGCGATCGTCGATCTGCGCAGGCTTGAGCTCTCCGACCTCGCCCAGGCGATCCCGGACACGCCTGTCGCTCAGGCGAAGTGGCTGCGGGTCATGCGGGACTGGCACAGCTACGAGCAGCGCTACGGCGGCTCGGACAGCGCCGTGAAGCTCCGCGATCTCTATCGCTGGGCCGCGATGACATTCGGCCGGGAGGCGCAGGAAGGCTTCGGCGCCCATCATACGGTTCGCGATATCGTTGATTTTGTCTTCAGCAATCCGCCCGGCTCGCTCAACCCGCGCTGGACTATGGGCGCCGCCTTGGCGGCCGTCGATCGCTGGCACGGCGAACTCGGCAAGCGGCGCGACGAGGAGGTATTCCTTGCCGCCAACGGAATCGGGTTCGAGGACCCTATCGACTACGGCCACCTTCCAGATCGCCGTGCGGTCGCCAGCTTCGAGTTCGTCGCGCTCCGATCTGGCCTTGACCTCTTTACCGAAGGCGCGGCGATGCGGCATTGCGTATCGACCTATTCACGGAAGGTCGTGGCCGGTCAGTCCTTCATCTACTCGATCCGGCATGGCGAGCGGCGCGTCGCGACATTGGAAGTCGCCCCGCAACAGCCCAACAATCGGCACGCGTTCAAGACGGTGCAACTGGTCGGGCCGTGCAACGCCGATCCTAAGAAGGAAATCAAACTGGCCGCCTTGCTCTTCGTCCAGCGCGAGAACTTACGGCTCGCCGACGAGTGGAGAGCGGAGCGCGATGCTCGGCGCAAGGCGCCGAAGGACATGAAGTGGTGGACCGGAGGAGCGGGCGATGGCTGACCCCTGCCCCCTCTGTGCCGGACGCTTCCAGCACACGCAATGGGCGGGCGTGTTGTCCTGCGATAGCTGCGGCGCCGGATCGGCGCAGCCAGCCGGAGAGCCGCTGCGGGTGGCCTGCCTCGTCCCGTTCTGCCGACGGACACGCGGCGATCACAAGGGCGAGGAACCGATGCAGAGCGGCGCCGAGTGGATATGCGGCGAACACTGGCGCGCCGTCCCGCGCCGGCTGAAAGCGATCCGGCGGCGGGCGTGGCGCTTGGGGAAGGATGGCGCCGCCTTGGCGCGGCTCTGGCGGGCCTGCAAGCGGGCCGCGATCGAAGCCGCGGGAGGGATCGGTTGACTTGGCGCGCGGCATCACACCGGCGAGGACCACCAAGCTGGACCAACACATCGCTAAGATGCGCGCCGCCAGGTAGATAGGGCAACGCCTAGCGGTCTCGATGCTCCCGGCTTCCGCCGTTGAACCAGAGCACGGCCGTCGAGACGACGATCCATGACGCGAAGCCCGCGGCGAGCCATTGGCCGATCGTCATGGGTCCTGCTTGCGCCCGCGCGCCACGATCTTCAGCGCGTCGTCCGGCAACGGCCGCTGCAGCGCCAGGGCGATATCGGCGGGCGCATCCAGCCA
This sequence comes from Kaistia algarum, assembly GCF_026343945.1. Taxonomy (NCBI): domain Bacteria; kingdom Pseudomonadati; phylum Pseudomonadota; class Alphaproteobacteria; order Hyphomicrobiales; family Kaistiaceae; genus Kaistia; species Kaistia algarum. Next base: position 800,534 of record NZ_JAPKNJ010000003.1, on the reverse strand, counting down.
CATCTCGACTTCGTCCTGTGTCGTGAGGATCACCGGCATCGCCTTGGGATGGATCGGCGCGACAACCGCGTTGGGCTCGCAGGTGAGAAATGCGAATAGATCCGCCGTCTCGATGCCCGTCCTGGCCTTCCGTACGGACGTCCAGTGCGGCGTCCATATGCCGGCGAAGAAGGCCAGCGGGCGACTGTCGTCGAGCGCGAACCAGGCGGGTGCCTTGATGGCGGCATCCCATTCCGAAAAGCTGGTGAAGGGAACGACGCAGCGGCTCTCGACGCCGAGCCAACGGCGCCAATGCGGCGACTTCACATTGCGGACGTTGGTTACGCCAGCGTCGGGCTCGGCGCGGCGAAGGACCTCCCGATTGGCGGTCTTCCCCTTGGCCTCGAGCTTGTCGGCGCGGGCGTCAGCCGCCTTGTGCAGGATCGACGTCGGCGTTGGCATGCCCCACCGGACCATGGCCAGTTCGCGCCCGTCGGGCGTGTTGCGCACGACCGGCGCCGCATAGTCGGGAAAGATCCCCGGCTGCGGCGGAAGATTGCCGGTCGTGTCACGCATCGCACGGGCGAAGAACCGGATCGCCTCCTGCGTCGATGTCATGGAATAGAGATTGCACATGCGCCCACCCTGCCATAGGCGCGACTGCCGCTCAATTCAGGGTCGATTGACTCCCGCTGAGACGAGAACGAAATAGAAACATGACAAAGGAAAAGACGACATGGATCCGCTGCCGATCATGCGACCATGAGGGCATAGCTCCAACCGCGAAAGCCGAGCGGCTCAAATGCTCGGTCTGTGGCGGGCGGGAATGGCAGCCTGTCGGGCGGCCGAACCGGGTCTATCAGAAGATGAAGGACGGCGGCCCGATGAGCGCGCATGTCAGGTTGCCGGCGGCGCCAGAGATCGATGCCGGCGACGCGCTCCGGCGCGGGGAATATCCGTAGCGCGGCAAATCACTTCAGCGATGTCAGCTTCGCGATGATCTCGTGCCAAAACGATGCGACGAACGCGCCGATCGCGGCGCTGGCGACCCCCGTTACGGCCAAGGCGCCCATGCCGCGCTGCTTCCAGTTCCGGACATCAGCGACGGTCGGGCGGACATCCGATGCCATCTCGCTTTCGACGCCGATGAGGCGGTCGCCGAAACGCTCCAGCTTCGTCTCCATGTCGCCGAACTGATCGACGAGTTCGTCGAGCCTGCGGTGCACATTCGCCATGCGCTGATCCGATTTTAGATCGGCCCCCGCGAAGTCGCGCCTCAGTCCATCGACGGACGCAAGCATCATTCCGATGGTGCGATTCATCTCCTGAAGAGCGGCTTCCGTCGTCATTTCCCAGCCGGCCCCTTCCCGATCACGGCGAACCCCTGGGCGGCGCACCAGGCATTGCGCTTGTTCTCCTGCTCGCGGACGATCTCCCAGCGGAGCTGCGTGATGTAGACCGGCTCGCCGAGCTTCGGCTGCACAGACGGCATCGGCGTCGTGCAGTAGTCCGGAGCTACCGGCTTTGCCGCAGGCGCCTCGGCTAGAGCGCGTTCGATCGCCGCGCGGTTGACGTCAGCGGCCGGGTCGCCTTGGCAGCCGGTCAAGATCGACAGGCTTCCAACGACTGAGAGCAGGATCGGTATCCGCAACGGAAAGCGCATCGAGGTCGTCCAGTTTGGCTTTGATTTCGGAAGCGGCGGCAAAGGCCCGCCCCTGCGCCGCGGCAAGCAACGCGGCATTGGCGGCGGCGTCTTGTTTGGCGCGAGCAAGGAGGGCCTCGCTGGCGGCAAGCTTGCTGCCGGAGACGAGACCATCCGTCGCTTGGCGCGCGGCATCGGCAGATGCGGTGCGGACCCGCCCGGTAGCGATCTCGCCAACGATCGGGATCGCCCCGATGAAGGGTATATCGCCGATCCAGGGCACGCCCTCGTAGTAGCCGAGCAGACCGATCGCGATGCAGCCGCCGATACCGATCGCGCGGGCGATCATGGCCATGACGTCGAGGATCGCACTCACCACATCGGCACCTCATCGTCAGGAAGCTTGTCGGGCTCGAAAGGAGGGAGAGGCTTGGGGGTCATTGCTGCGGGTCCTCTGTCGGCTGAGCGCTCGGCACGGCCGGGTTCGCATAGGGCAGCCCGCTCTTAGTCGTGACGATCGCGGCGATGTCCTGCGCGGTGGCGAAGCCCATCATGCCGAGGATCACCGTCACGCCGAGAAGGACATAGCCCCATGCGATGGTCTGGTTGACCTGCGTATCGGCGGCGTGCTCAAGGGCAATGAGGCGCCAGGCGCAGAACGTCAGGACGATCGAGGCGAAGGCCCATCGGCGGCGCCATCCGGGCTCGCCGGATGCCTTGGCGGCCATGTCAAAGCCCCGCGAGGAACTGCTGATATTCCGACTTGCGCCTGCCCATGATCTCCGGCGGCCGGTTCCACATCAGGAAGGCTTCCGCCGCACCCTTGAGATCGCCGGCATTGATCCGCTTCACCACCGTCGACTTGGCGAAGGCGTCGGGTCCGATATTGTAGCAAAGCGAGGTCAGGGCATCGAACGAGGTCTGCGAAACCGGACGCGTCAGCGCGCCATTCACCGCCGCCTCGTACTTGCCCAGGTCGCGCATGAAGATCTCATCGCACTGAGCGTCGGTGATGACGAGATCGGGCGTCACTGTCGGCGGCCCGGCGGCGCTGGTGTGGCCGATACCGATTGTCCAGACACCGACCGTGTCCTTGTAGGCTTTCAGCCGCCTTCCTTCACGAAGGGCGAGCTTCTGCCGCCCGTCCGCACTCATGCGCAGGGTCATGGGATATCTCCGATGGATGGGGTGGGTTACGCGCCGCCGACGGCTGTCAGGTAGACGTTCAAGGCCGCGTAAATCGCGGCTATTTCGGTCGCGGTCAGAGACTGACCAAAATGCGCAGCCGGGAGCTGGCGGGTCGAATAGCTGGTCTGGTTGGTCAACAGCAGGATGTTGGCGTTGCTGAGCGCCGTCGAAGCCGTCGTCTGCGAAGCGAGCGACCCGCCGTTTCGATAGCCCTGCAGCGCGCCGGAAGCCGACCGGTTGAGGGCAAAATGGCCTGTCGAGACGCCGACGGCGCCATAGTTGTTGAGCGTGGCGTCGTTGAGACCGGCACGCATCGTATTCAGTGCGTTCGACCCGGCATTGATGCGGGCATTGCCGTTACCGGCGTCGAACAGCGTCCCGCTGATCAGGTTTGTCCGCGACCATATGGCGAGGTGAGCACTGTTCAGCGTGAATTTCGGCGACGGCGCCGTGGTCGGGTTGAAGCCGGTGTCGAGATAGGAGGCCACGCCGTCCCCGGTATAGCCGCGATCCGCCACAAAGGTCGGGCTCGACACTGCCGAAAGGTTATAGGCGTTCTGGACGATGTTGAGCCGTGCCGCCTGACTGTCCGCCGCGGCGAGCAGATAGAGAGCGTCGAGCTTGGTCCAGACGCCAGCCGCCTTCATCGAAACGATCAGCGCGTCCAGTAGCCTAGCGCGCTGCCGCGTCGGCGCCGTCGTCATACGGGCGATAAGGGCGCGGGTCTCCGGCTGATAGCGGACGGCCGAAAGCAGGGCCCGTCGCGCGCCGACGAACATCAGATGACCCCGATCTTGAGCTTGAGGCCCGCGGCGGTATAGGTCGGCGTGCCGAGGCGCGTGATGCCGGCGATCCAGAGCGATGTAGTGACGCCCTTCAGCTCCTTCCCGATTGGCGTGACATCGGCGACGCGGCAGCCTCCGAGGTCGATATAGTCGCCAGCGGCGACAGAGACCTTGCCGAGGAACTTACGAACATTTGCATCGGAAATGCTGGGCGGCGAGTTGATGGTGCCGATCGACGGGTCGGCGTTGAAGAGCAGGAGATCGAAGCCGACCCCCTGATCATCTTCATCGATAACGGCGAGGTTCTGGATCATCCGCTTGCCGCCTGCTGCCGAAAAGAAATTCGTGATCTCCTGGCCGATGAAGAGGACATCGTTGTCCGCATAGGCGCTGGTATCGAGCACCAGCGTGACATCGAAGACATCCTCGTTGCCGCCGCGCACCGGGAGCCCTGCCGTCATATCAACGGGCAACCCCGTCACGGGGTCGATCGGAATGGTGCCGACGAGCGCCGCGGCCTGCTTATGGCCGGGCGGGAATTCATAGACGATCATCGCGTACGGGATCGTGGACATCGCGGGCCCTCAGGGTCTGTGGGGTGATGACGGGGAGGCGCGTCGGCGCCCCTATTCGATGATGGGGTCGATCAGTCCGAGCGAGATCTCGACCTGGGCGGCATTGCTGATGTCGCAGGACAATGATCCGGTGATGATCGCCACCGATGCGGAGACAATGGTCCGCACGGCCTCGAACTCAGCGAAGTCCGGAGCCAGAAACTTGATATCGTTGGCCGTTGCCGCCAGAACGGCGCCGCTGGCATCGCGTTCCTGCAGGCGAATTTGCAGCCCGCATCCGTTGAGGGTGCCGGCCCACAATGCAATTCCCATCCGGAATCTACGGGTCTGCCCGACCACAGCCGGAATGATGAACGAGGTGCCGGCGCCGAACTGGCATGGCATGAACTGCCAGCTATTCGCGGCGGACGCCGTGCCATAGAGATTGATGCCGAACGTCTGCCGTTCGCGAATGAGCGCAGTCGGCAGGATGTTGACGCGCGATATCCCGCTTTGAAGGTTCGTCAGACCGGCCCAGCCGGTCGGCATGGAACCCGACGAGATCCCGCGAATTCCCGCGGTAGCACCCTCCATATCGGGGCTGAAGGCATAGTTCTTTGCCGGCCGGATCTTGCGGGTGACCAGCCGCGAGTTCGTCGCGGCGCCGACGACGACGCCGGTGACGCCGACCTTGGTCCGCAGGTCGAGATTGACGTCGATTGACTTGTCGGTCGACCATTCCTTCACGGCGAAGCTGTCGGCCTCGAAGGAGCCTTTGACGCCGACGCGAGAGGCCCCGATGATCGTTACGAATTCGGCGCCCGTGGTCTGGACGCGGCTGGAGCTGCCGACCTTCGCGATAACCCCCTCGACCTGAATATTGTCGATTTTCGGCGCATCGGTGCGGGCATCGGTACCGGTCGAATCGGTGATCTTGACCCCGCCGTTTCGCAGCCACCCAGATGAACCGACCAAGCCGGACGCGAAGATGTTCTTCACCGATCGGGTTGGGTCCGACACATAGGTCTTGAACAGAAACGCCGAATTGCTCCTGCCATAGCAGCCGACGAGATTGACGTTGGCCAGCGTCGTTTCGGTCAGGTTCGTGTCACCGGCCTCATAACCGAAGGCATAGGCGTCATCGCCCGATTCAGAGTGCCCGCCATGGACTTCGATGCCGTCGCCATGGGTGACGTGGACGCCGTCCTGATAGAGAGCGCTACCGTTCAGCACGCGCGGGCGAACGATCATCATGTCGCGGCCGCCGACGGCAAAGGCCCAACACCCCTTGTCGAAGACGATGAGGTTGGACCCGCCAGCATCGGTGAAGTCGATCGAACCGCCGGCCGTCGTGGTGAGCTTGAAGGTATCAGTCGTCGCGTTGGCGATGAGATAGGTCGAGCCGCTCGGCAGCGCTCCGGACGGCAACGTGCCGTCGACCTCGATCCCGACGCGGGAGCCGTTCGACCAGCCATGGCCGACACAGGTAAAGACGTCGGAGGCCGGATCAAGCACGGCCGATTGTATCTGCGCGGTGCGGTGTTTGACGGAGACGTCTTCCAATGTTCCCCGCGCGCCGTAGGCGAGCCAGAACAGGTGCCCGGCCATCCATTTTCCGTTCTGATCGAACGTGCCGCCGACGACGCGGATATCGTCATAGGTGCCGTAGCCCGGCGCGGCCTGATAGGCGCGGAAGAAGTGGCCCAGACCGGTGACATAGTCGGAGCGCTGCTTGATCGTTACTCCCTCGAGGCCGAATTCGCGGAGCCGCGAGGCCGGGTTGAGATGAAAGCGATCGACCAGCAGCGTGCCGCCGTCCGGGAAGACCATGCAGCGCGACGTGGTATCGGCGAGCGCCGCCGCGACGGCGGCGGTATGGTCCTGCATCGGCGAGCCGGACATGATGTCGTCGCGCATCGACGACGTCACGGTGTCCAGAAAGTGCCTGGTCTGGCGAATGTTGAAGACGCCGGTGACGATATCGGCATCCGTGCGCGGCGCACCATTGGGGCCCGGGGTGCCCTGCGGCCCCGGCTCGACGACAACGACGGCAACAGGATCCGGCTCGACGACGACGACGTCAGACATTCGAGTTGTCGCCCCCGAGGCCGGTCAACCAGCCATAGACATAGGTCCGGGTCTCGCCATCCGTCACGAGGCGCGAAAGCTCGTAACGGGACAGCTTGCCGAGCGGGATCGAACGGGACTGCTCGATCGTCGGCGTCCACGAGACGGTCTTGGCCTCGGTATCGATGACGAGATCGCCGGCATCGGAGGTCAGCGACAGGACGAGCTCGCGATAGATCGTGACCGCCAGCGCGAAGGCGGAGCCGGTGAAATCGAGCGACGGGAAGTTCCAGACCAGCGCCGGGGCATCATTGCCTCGCCAGATCGTGAGGTCCGCACGGGTTGCCGTTGCCATGATGCCCTCGGGTCTCAGGCCGTCCAGATGACGGCCGCAATGGCCTCGGCCGTCGCCGCGACGGCAACCTCGGCGGAAAGCGCGGCAAGCTTGTCCTGCGCCGCGAGCACTGCGGTGACACCGTCCTGCCCGGCCTGTTGGATCTGCGCCGCGCTATGGTCGCGGCGGGACCATTCGCCCGCTCCATCCGCGCACCAGAACGGCGTCATCCAATCCGGCGCCAGGCCCGGCAGCAGGGACCGGATCACGGAGGCCTGCATGTTCGATTGATCGGTCGGCCGGCTCGGATAGAGGTGCGGCGAGCCGAGCGCAGACGAGGTGTAGCCGCCCATGATTTCGGCGGCGCACGATGCCGAGAGATCGTAGAGCTTGGCGGCCCGCAGGGTATCGAGCGGAGGCATATAGACGACGACGTCGGCACCGTTCCAATACCGTGCGCCCTGATTGCCGAGGAACTCCTGCCACTGCTCGTCGGAGATTTCGACGGCGCCGTCCGGCACGGTCTGGAAGCTGGGATCATAGAAAGCGGTCGGGAAGCCCGACGCGTCGAATATGGCGGCTTTGGTCATGCGATATCCTCAGGTCGGGCCGATGGCAAACCACTGGATGAAACAGTTCGAGGTAACGAATGCCGAACCGTTCCAATTGACGTATTTGAACGTTGCTGTGGTAGCGTTGCCCGATGCATAGCCAAGGAACGTCGCGTTACTCGTGCTCCATCCGCTGGCGCCGCCGTCTATTGCGAGCACGCTGTACGGCCCGCCTGAAAATGCGATCGGGAACGTGACAGTTCCGGACCCGCCAGTGGAGGAATAGGTCCCCCATTGCATCGTCAAACCGTCTGGGAACCGGTAGTAGCCGCTGCCCGACAGCGATGCGGAACCGAACACCGGCGTCGTGTCGACGAGGTTGGTGCCGTCATAGATGAAGGTATGGATCTGCCCGCTGGCGAGGTAGCCGATGGCCGGGTTGGTGCCATCGATACGCTTGATCGTCTTGGCCCCGAGCGAGTTCAGATTGAGCGTCACCGAGGTCGACGTGTTCGTCGTCGAGAGCTTGACGCGGAACTCCATGCCCTCCTTGTAGGCGGACGGGGCCGGAACAAGCGTGGCCGTGATGGCATTCGCACTGCCGCCACCGGCGATATACGTGTTATCCCCGCCCTGCATGAGGGTCGCCAGTTTTGCCGGGTCAACGGCCTTGCCGGTTACGGTGCCGGCGCGGACCTCCGCGAGGGTTGCGAAGGGCGTCGCGCCTGCGGTGATTAGCGCGTCAACGAACTCGGAAAGCGCCAGCTCGTAGTTGACTTCAAGAGCGGGGACGTCTCCGTTGTCGAGCGCATCATATCCATGGTCGGATATGAACTTGCCGAGCATCGCCGCCATGTTGGCGCCCTGCCGCCATGTCTTGTTGGCGAGTGCCGATGACGCCGTGCCGGCCTGGACGCCATTCGGACGCCCCGCCAGCGCGGCATAGTCGGCCTGCGTCATGATGTTGGCCGAGCCGCCGCTGGCCCACGCCAGAAAGTCGTTGGTTGGCATATCGAACTCCGGGGAATGCGAAGGATAGTGGCGGCTCTTGTCAGGCCACGAGGTCGTGCGTCAGCGCGTATTCCGGCGTCACGGCCCACGCGGCTTCATCCCATCCCGCGATGGGAATGCCGTCGGCGAACGGGACATCGAAGCCGAAGATCGGCTCCCCGCTCACCGAGGTCAGGTAATAGTTGACCCGGACGCCGGCCGGCTTCAGTGGGATATAGCCGCCGATCAGGATGCAGAGGACAAGCGCGGACGGGATCGTGCCGGCGAGGCCGACCGTCATCGTCATGTCCTGCGGATCTTCGATGAAGACGGTGGTGCCGATGCCGTTGAAGATGTAGGCCAGCGCCGTCGCGGCGCCGTCGACGGTGCCATCCCAGGAATTCGCTGCGATCTTGGCCCGGAGCAGGAGCCGATAGGTCTCGTCATCGAGCCGGGTGATGCCCGTCGTCGAATCATAGGGGCCTTTCCAGACGCCCTGCTCCCATCCCAAGCCGGCCGTGTCCCAGGCGAACCATGCCCCCGCGATCGGCGTATTGATGTACCGGGTCCGCCCGATCCATTCGCCGTCGACGTCCTCCTGGGCCCCGATCGAAACATCGAGATCGAAGGCCTCGACAAGGCTCCGGATCATGGCCTGTTGCTCAACCGAGGCATCGGCCGAGATCTGGATCGTGGCCGTGAACCGAGGTTTCCCGCGCCAGTAGCTCGTGATCAGGCCGACATAGTCCTCCGCCGACGCCATGATCAGGTCACCACGAGCGTGATATCGGCCGGATCGGCGAAGGCCGCTTCGTTGAAGGCGATCGTCAGATCGACATAGCCGAGTGGGTCGCCATTGAATGCGATCTGCATGTCGGTGAGCGTGTATGTCTTGCTGTCCGCGCCATTGTCGAGGTTTGCCGGGACCGCGATGCGGAAGTAACGGACATCTTCGCCGATCGCGAGCTCCGAGAGCCATTGGGCAACGGCGGTTTGTATCTCCGTGCCGATGCCGGATGTATAGCCGGTCAGGGCCGTGAGGCTGATTTCGACCTTGACGCGCTTCGCCGTCGGCCGAAAGAACCGGATGGTATGATCGAGCCCATATCGGTCGGTCACCACCTCGGCCGTTGTGCCATAGGTATAGGCGCCAGGCGTCTTCTTCGAGGCGATCGCCACCGCGATGGCCTGCGCGTCGCCGCCCTCAACCACCATCGCGATCGAATGCGGCGGGACGCCGTCGCCATCGGTCACATTCGTATCGTTTTCATAGGGGGCATAGCGGGTCACGCCCTCGATCGTCGCGACAGCCCCTGCGATGCCTTCCAGAACGGTGAGGGACGGCAACGCCGTCGAGACCTTCTGCCGGCGGCGGAGATCAGCATCGCTTTCGACCGGTGCGCCAGCCGTCGCGGCAAGCACATTGGTGACGGTCTGCCAGCCGCGGGTCGGCGTCCCGATCGTGGTGATCGTGCCGGGGTCCGCCTCGACCGCGCCAGCATCTTCTGCGGATGCTGTCACGATGATCTCGCCGCCTGGCGGAATGGTCACCGTCGACGGCAGGAACCACCGATGGGTGCCATCAGTTGCGATCCCGGTCGAGATGACGGTCCCGGCCTGGCCGATGATCGTCAGGTCGACCGTGGAATGTGTCGGAATCGCCCGTGCAATGCCATTGATCTTGACGTTGCTGGAAAGCCCGGCACCCTGCCCGGTCGTCGGTGAGTAGGAATTATAGACCGCGGCCGCCATCGTGCAGGAATCGTAGTGGGCGAGCGCAAGGATCGCCACCCATTGCCCGTCCTGGCTATCGTTGCCGAGATAGACGTCGCTGCCGTAGATGCCGCGGAACTCCGTCTGGAAATACGCCAGCACGTCGTCATAGCTCGGGACATGAATGCCCGTCGCGTCGATGGTGCAGACCGGCGCGCTCATGAGAAGGTTCCCGTCACGATGGTCTGGCCGTATTGCGTGTCGATCGTCGCTGCGACGGTGAAGGCTCGCGGCTCGCGATCGAGATTGCTTTCATAGGCCGCGATGCCGGTAACGCCGGGGGTACCCAAAATCCGAGAACGGATCACGGCATCGCGAGTGTCTCCCGTGTATTTGCCGAGCACTCGCGTCTTCCAGGCAGTGCCATCGTCGGTATCGAGGAACCACTCTCCGAGAAAGAGATAGAGCCGCGACAGAACCGCTTGGGCCGGCGCGTCGCGTTGGTCGCGCCAGTAGGAGCGCTGTCCGCCGCCGAACACCATGTCGCCGTCGGCATCAATCCTCCGGACCCTCACGACGTCGGCCCTCCGGTGTTGCTGGCGCCCGTCGTGACGCCGGTATGCTTGTGATTTGCGAGGCTGATGCCGTTCAGGATGATGTCGCCGTTCACCGTGAGGTCGCCGGTATAGGTGATGCCGCCCGCTGCCGCCGCGGTGACGGCGCCGGGCGTGTTGAGATCGATATCGCCATTCGGCTTCAGGGAGATCGACGAGGTCCCGTCATCGCTACGGAGTTGCACGGCGTCCGAAGACACCCCTGGCAAGGCCTTCGGGTTCGAGCGGAAGCCGACCATGACAAAGGCATCGGAGAGATCGTGCATGCGGCGCGCGCCTTGCTGCTGCTCTCCGCCGGATTGGTGCCAGCTATCGACGGGACGCGACGCGATGATGGCGAGCGCTTCGTCTCCCGCCTTCACCGGGAACGTCATCGACACGCCGCCGCCCCCAGGAAAGTGAATCGGGGCGTCGGGCAGCACCGGCATGGACTGCCATTCCTGCGAGCCGTCCGGCTTGCGGATTGCCACCTTCTGCGTCGGCTGTACCGAGCAGGTCTGCTTCCCGAAATCGACGCTGATGATGGTGCACGGGACCGCAGTCCACATGCCGGCCTGAAGGGCACGGCCGGCGGCATCCTGCTGTTCGGTATGGTCGTCGAAGCGCTGGCGGAGGTCCATTCGGTGTGAGCCCTATGTGAATGAATAGATCGTCATCGAGCGTTCGGGTCGAGGACGACACCCCGTTGCGATATCGCTGCCGGGATGATCCCCTTGCCGTCGGCGCGAATGCAGACAAGATCGGTGAAGTATGGGTTGCCGCGGCTATCACCCGCGTGGTCAACGACATAGACCTTGTAGAAACCATCGTCCGCCGTGCTCGGAATCATGCTGTTTTTGACTTCGTCGGGGATCGATGGGCCGAGCGGCGCGTCTTGGACGGATGCCTGATCAATCTGGATGATGCTGCCGATCTTGAATTGCGGGTTAAGCAGCGTCCTGACCTCGATCCCGTCTAAGGTCTGCGTCGGCAGCCCAATCATGCCGGTGCGGCTGTTCACGACGATCGCGTCTCCCGGCCGGGACTCATCGTTCTTGATCATCTGGAACTCGCCGTTCTGGATTGACCACGACGTGTTCGTGGCCTGGGCGATGTTGCGAAGGATGTCGCGGGCCATGCCGAACAGGACAACGCCGCGCGGCATCTTGGCGGAGCCGAGATCGGCGATGTAGCCGACCTTGATCCCCATCGCCTTCATCGGCTCCAGCGCGGCATCGACCTGCTGCCGGAACGTCGACCCCGCCGCGAGCGTCCGGTTCACCACCGAATAATTGTGCGCCCGCCCTCCGTCCGTTCCGAGGATCGTCAAATAGGTGTCGGTCGGGTTCTCGCGGCCATAGCGGATCTGGCGAATCTCGCCTTCGAAGATCGTCGCAAAATTCTCGGCATAGCCTGCCTGGAGCGTGACCTTCGTGTATTCCTTCTTGGCCTTGTCGACGGTGTTCGGCGCCGGGTTGGAGACCGTGATCTCAGCCCAATTTGGGGTCTGCAGATCGAACTGCCGAACCTGAAACCGGATGCGCAGCGCCGACAGGTCCATTTCCTCGCCGCCGTCGCCGAGCGTCAGTTTTACCTTTCGAATCCATTGACGCGCCATCACAGCACCTGGAAATAAAGGTTGCCGGCAGCGCCAAGATTATCGAAGGTTGGCACCGCGTCGACGTCCGCATCGGTCTGCACCCAGAGTTCGCCGCCGAGGGCGAGATAGGCATAGGCCTCGAGAAGATCGCGGCCGGTGACGAGCGGGATGCCGGCCAGGATGCTGTTGTCGTTGGTGTCGGCGATATCGAGGATCCATCCGCCTTCGATGGTGTCGAGATAGGCGAGCCGAAGTCGGTACTGTGTCGATCCCAACGTGATTGAAAAGACCTGCGGCGTCGCGGAGAGCGGGACCTCATAGACTTTCGTCATCTTGATCCGATACCCCCGATCGATGTGGTCGCGAGCTGCTTCGTCCCGCTCGAAACGGTCGTGGTCGTTTTCTGCGGCATGGCCTGCGACGACTTCGAATTTCCAACCGACGTCACCTCGGTCGAGACGATGATGACCTCGCGCAGCAGAACGCGCAGCATCGCCGCATTGGGCGTCTGCTCGTTCGTCGTCCGCTCCAGACCGGCGATGAGCATGTTCGGATAGGAGCGCGATGGCGTGAAGACGGTGAAGGGCTCCCGCATCTCCTGGAGCGCGAGCATCTCCTGGTAGACCTCGTCGGCATAGCCGACATAGCCGGCCGTGCTGTCCGACCAGCCGCACTGCATTTCGAGTTCGATCGGCATCGAGAAGGCGTGATCGGAGATCGACGCCCCCTTCTCGACGGGGTGCTGCGTGATGAAGAGCGTGTCGCGCGCCGTCTCTTCGATCACGACGTCGGGTATGACCGTGCCGATGATCCGCTGCGGCTGGATCAGGATGGCGACGGCGTCGTCAAGGATCGTCATTGGACGGCGCCCGTCACATTGCTGATGATGTTCTTGTTGACGCGGCCCTGCGCCTTTTCAACCGCAGCACCCGTCGCGACCGGATCGGAGGCGCCATAGACATTGACCGTCGTGTTCGGCGCGATCGTCGTGGTCTTCGACGAAGAGTTCGTGGTGCCGACCGGCAGCAAGGGCCCCGGGGCAAGCCAGCGGTCGCGCGACCACCAGTCGTCCGAGGCGGCCGGCGCCGGGGCGGTCAGCGGCGGCGGATAGGCCTTATAGCTATCGCCATTCGGTTCGACCGGCTTCCGCGGCACCGGCAGGATTTCGCCATAGACCGGAACAGGCTTCGCGATGGGCTTGTCGCTGTCAGCCAGGGCGGCCGTCACGCTATCCGCAGAAATCGACGAGCGCTGGCCGGCATAGTGACTACGATCGCCGTTCGCAGGATCCGGGAACGACGCCCATTCCTTCGAAAGCGTGAACCGGCGCCAGTAGGCGATATCCCCGCCGTACCTGGCCTGTAGGGCATCGGCCTCCTTCATGCGCCGGGCCACGAGCCAGTTGGCAATCTTCCGCTGGTTTTCCGGGGTGAACAGATCATCGGTCCCGACAACGCCGGCCTTGATGGCGTCTCGCAACGTGCTTCGCATGATCTGGAAGGCGCCGATCGCTGACGAGCCCCACATGCCCTTCTGAATGTCGAGGATCTGCGCGACCGTCTTGTCGGTCAGCGTGCCCTTGATCTGGTGTCCGAAACTGTCGTCGAAGCCGCGGGTCGTGGTGCCTTCGGCCTTCATGATCAGGTCGAGGAGAGGGCCGCCTTCGCTTGAGACGTTCCCGCCGCTGCCGCCGCCAAGCCCGATCTTCTCCTTGAACCCTTGCCAAAGCCCTCCCCATGTCCAACGGCCCCGGGGCGCTTCGCCGGCCGGGTTGATCATGCCGGGGCCCGAATAGCCGCGGTTCCACATGCCGGTGACCGGCGAGCGCATCGGCTGGTCAGTCACAGCATTGATCGCCATGGAACCGCCGCCGATCAAAGCGAGAATAGGCGTCAGCCATCCGAAGGCACCTGCGGCCTCTCCGGCGGCAGCCTTCATGCCGAGGAGCCATCGGCCGGCCGTGTAGGCCAAGACTAATTCGAGTGCACCCTGGAGCCCGTCTTTACCGACCGACTTCGCCATGCCGTCGAACGCGGTCCAAACGGGTTCCAAATTCTTCGCCAGCGACACGAGATCCTCGGCGACACCGACCAGCGCTTTGCTGACGGCCGTGACAGCGGCGACGATTTCGTCCTTGTGTTCTGCGATCCACGTCTGAAGGTTCTTCAGCGCCTCGTTGATGGCCGGCCCAAGTTCCACCGCGATCTTGTCGACGACCAGCCCGATCTGCATCTGCAGGTCGCGGAAGTTCGTCATCAGCTCGTTCGCGGCCTTGGCGGCCTTGTCCGGGTCGACGCCCATTTCGGCGGCAGCTTTCTTCTGCCGCTCCATGAGCTTTTGAATTTCATCCGCACGTCCACGGATGATGTTGAACGTGTTCTCGTCGAGGCCGAACAAAGCGGCGTATTGCGCGCCAATATACTGCGGCTGCTTCGACAGAGCTTTGTCGAGGTCGACCAGGATGTCGACGGTCTCGCGAAGGCCACCCTTGGCATCGCGGGTCTGAACGCCGAGTTGCTGAAGAAGGCTTTCCTTTGCCGGATTGGTCCTAAGCGACTGCGCCACCGCTGCGATGGCTCGTTCGGCCGTCGAACCGTCAGCGCCGAGTTGACCGAGCGCGTAGCTCAACGCCTTTATATTGCTGACCGATGTGTTGGTCCGCTGCGCCGCGAAATAGAGATCGTCAAAACCAGATGCGATCTTGATGACAGCAACCTGGATGGCGGTTACTGCAGCGGTGAGGCCGGCCGCGACGGCGGCGGCTGTCTTGCCTGCAGATTCGAGCGAGCCCTGAAACCGCTTCTCGCCGGCCGCGTCGATCTTGAAGCCGAGCGCGACCAGATATTCGCGGAGGATGTTCTCGTCAGCCATCGGTTTTCGTCGCCTCGCGATACCGGGCCGCGTTCTCGCTCTCGACGCTGATGGCGTCGTTCATTCGGACAAGGTCGATGAGATCGACCGAACCGTCCTTCAGGCTCTCATAGCGACAGAGGCCACGCAGAACCGGCCTCATGATCCAGTCCTCCCCATCGGGCAGGCTGATCGCGTCGAAGGACGGCCCTACCGGCCCGCGCCGCTCGAAACGGAACGGAGGGCGGCGGAAAAAGACCCGACATTGTCCTGGATCACCCGCACCGTGATCGCCAGCATCTGCGGCATGTCGATGTCTTCGAACATCATCCGCTTCGCGTCGCGATTGAAGACAGGAGACCAGCCTGCGCCGCCGGACTGCTGCCGATCGACCACGGCGAGGCAGGATTGGATGACGAAGTCGCAATCCTCCGCCGGCATCGCCGCAATGGCCTGCATGAGCGGCATCATCGCGCCGACCAGATCGTCGCCGAGGCCGGCCCCGGCGGCGAGCATCGGGGCGAGCGACTGCATGAACGGCGCCACGGCCGGCGTCAGTTTTCGCGCGACATGGAACTGCTGGAACGCATCCATCTTGCGCGACTTGTAGGCGATGCCGCCGACTTCGAATTCTGCCATGTGTCAGGCCTCAGATCGCCGGGGTGCCGTTGCCCAGAATGGTGTCGATCGCGATGGCGTCGAACGACCATTCATGGGTATTTCCGTCTTTGGCATAGGAGAGGTCCGGCACCTTCTTGAAGGCACAGCCCCGCGCCGTCGTGGTGTCGCCGGAGATCGGATTGCGGACCACGATGACGTTGCGGCCATGGTTCGCCGACGAGAAGGTCTGGAAATTGTAGAGCGCCATCAGCATCTGGTTGACCGGCGAGGTCTTCAGCAGACGAATGGCAAGGGTGCCGTGCCGGCCGGCGTGCAGCGAGTGCATGCCGGAGCCGTCGGCGCCCATCGTCATCGTGTTCTTGTCCTCACCGCGGGCGATGGTGATGCCCTCTTCGGCGTTGGCGGCATTGGGGCCGCCGATCGTGAAGGCGCCGCCCGGGCCAGTGATGGCGGCCTGGACGTCGAGAAAGCTATACGTACCGCTCATGACCTATCGCCCTTACCGGTTGACGTTGATGGTGATGTCGACGGAATGGACGGCACCGGCGAGCTTGATCGCGCATTGAATGGGGACCGACTTCCGGGCCTCGCGATCGGCCTGCGCCTGCGACGCGACCGGCGGGGCATAGACGTAGAAGCCCTTCGTCAGCGTGTCTCCCTGGGCCAGTTGGCCGAAGCCGGCGGCATTCCAGACGCCGGGAGCGACGAGTCCGTTGGTGACGGACTGGCCGAGCGCCGCCTCGATCGTGGTGACGATGAGGTGCGTGCCGGCGTCGGTCTGCGGGATCTTCGTCAGGCTGGTATAGAGCAGGTTCCAAACATCGGTCTGGACCTTGTTCTCGAGCCAGTCGGTGCCGTGGACCTCGTCGAAATAGTAGCCATTCGACATCACCCCTTCCTGGATGATGGCGGCGCCGTTGTCATAGTTGACGAAAACGTTGATGTGCTTTGCCTTGAGCGCGGCGGCCTGCGTCTCCGTAATCGTCTCGGCAACGATGCCTGGCTCTGTCTTGAACTTCATCGTGAGGGTCGTGTTCGAGCCCTCGAAGTCGACAGTTGCGGCGCGGCCGAAGAACGAGGCCACCGCATAGGGATCGCTGGTGCTGTACTGGACGAACGACCGCTTATAGGCACCGACTTTCAGCAGATAGCCGATGTCGGTCGTCGACGAGCCGTCGATAGCCGTGGTGGCCTGGACCGTGATGCCGAGCAGCCGCTTCTTGGCGCTGGCCTCGATATAGTCGGCAGCGGCGAGGACATCGGAGTTGCTCGGGAGCGCCGCCGCGATGATGGCGGCATACCAGTCGCCGGACACATTGGCGAGCGCCTGCAAGGCGGTGACGAGCGTCTCGGCAGCGATGCCGTCGACCGGCGCCGAAGCGAGCCCTGTGGTGAGCTTGAGCTGCGCCGAGATATCGGTGCCGGAGCCCGCCGCGATGGCATAGGTCAGGGTCGAGGAGGCGCCCGTCGTCGGGCTCGTCACCTCGAAGCGGCCATAGACGGCATTCCAGACGACGGTCGCGCCGCTGAGCGCTGTAGTGATTACGGTGGCAACACCGTTCAGATTGGTCTGCGCCGAGAAGTCGAGGCCGGTCAGCGTCTTCAGCGTGCCGTTGACGGTGATCTTGAGCGATCCCGTCGTGATCGCGGTCCAGTTGGCGAGTACCTGTTCGGCAGCGGAGAGGACACCGCCCTTCAGGGTGCCATGCGTCGCCGCGGCGGCCCATTTGCCGATATAGAGGAGATCCGGCTGCGGGCTCTGGGAGAAGAACCGCACCGCTGCGAGATATTCCGGATCGGTCGACGAGAAGTCCTGAGCGACACCGGCGATGGTGGCGTAGCTGCGGATCCGTTCGCGGGTATCGATCGTGTTGACCGAACCGACGATGAGGCCGGCGCCGAAATTGCGATACGGCGTCGCCAGAGGGGACATGACGATGTCCACATTGACGACGTCGTTGACGGAAAGGCCCGCGCTCATGTCGGTGTCTCCCAGGATTGCGAATGATCGGGTTCGGCCTCGAAGGAGCCCTGAGCCGAAAGAAGGTTGAGAACCGGATAGGTCCGATCGATCCGGCGGCGGAAGGTCAGCGGAAGGTCGCAGCGGCGAAGCCAGCGCTGGTTGACGAGATCGGGCACGGCAATGACCGTGCCGCAGGCGATGAAGGAGAGGCCGATATCGACCCCTGCCGTCGTGGTCGCCGTCCGGATCATGTCGCGGTTCTGCGCCAGCGCGAGACCGTCGCGGAGCCGGGCCGCATTGGCCGAGGCCTGCGGTCCATAGAATGAGACCAGCACCTCAAGGGTTTCGTGGCGCTGCATTTTGTCGGCGCCGTCGCCCGTCGGGTCGTGCGCGATATAGGCGTTGGCATCGGGTGTCGCCAAAACGACGCCAACGGCCGCCCATGACGTCGCCGCGCTGGGCTGCTGTGGCGGGGTGGCCTGCCAACGCGGCCGAACCAGAGTGCCGTCGAGACCGGTGATGCCGACAACGGCGGCCTGCAACGCATCGGCGAGGCTATCGTCTTCGCCGGGCGGCGTCCCGGTTGGAACCAGATAGCCACCCGTCGCGCTGGTGTTGCTCATGTCAACTGCACCAGCTCACAGCCGGCAACGACAAAACCGGCGCCAAAGGACGAATAGTCGTTGAGCGCCGAAACGGTATAGTCGCGGCCGCGCCACGTCAGGACGTCGGCCTCGACATTGTCGGCGCTCGCGACAAGGCGCGCGGTGGTATGCACCAGGATCGAGCCGCCGACCCGCGCCAGATCCGGGAACCGCTTCAGGACATCACCGCTGTTCGATGTCACGACGCCGGAGATCGTGCTCTGCACCGACGTCCGGGTCGCGCGACCGTTGCTACCCGTGGTCTGCGTCGAGCGGGTCAGCACCAGCGTGTCGGCGAAATCCGGGTCGGCGAGGACATCGGAGACGTCAAGCAACGGCATGGACGCCTCACTTCTTGCGGACGACGAAGTTGATGGAGTTCCGCAGCTGGCCGGTGTCGATCAGCGGGATTTCCCCGGTGCGGCCCCGGCGGCGACGATCAGCCAGGGTGTTCGGTGCCAGCGGTGGCGGGATACCCTCGTTGATCTTGCTCTTGATGGACGACTGCGCGATCAGGCCGACGGCCATCATGGTTTGGTCGACGGCTTCCTTGTCGCCTTGAAGCGTCTTGACGGCGCCCGCCTTCATCTTGTTCGCGATCGAGCCCTCTGCGGATTCGATGCCGGGCCGCATGAAAGGTCGCGCCGGGATATTGGCCTCCGGCGCCCCGTTGTCGTGGATGTAGGCCAGGGCCGCATTCGTGATCGGCTCGCCGTCCTGTCGCTCGGTTTCGCCGGCCGGGACGCCGACCAGGACACGGCTCTGCGTCAGGCTCTTGATCTGCTTCATCAGATCCTCGCTGCGGTCGATCGTCAGCTTGACGGTCACAGCTGGATCCCGCCGGCACCGAACATGCGCGCCAGCTGTTGAAAACGGACGCCATAGGTCGTCAGGTTCCAGGCTCCGGCGCCCTCCAGAGTGCCGGCTCCGGTATCGTAGGAGACCGACACCTTATCGACCGTCTTCGACGCGACCGGGCCGCTGGACTGCCCCGGCGAGCCGCCGTTCTGTCCGGCCCGATAGGCGGGCCCGGCGAGGGCCACATTGTGCGCGGCATAGAGTTCGATGCCGGTATCGAGGACCGTTCCCCACCGATCCGCCGGCAACATCTGCGCGGCGAGATCGAGCCAGAACTGGATTGTCTCCGTGCGAAAGACGTCCTGATCGGCGAATTCGGGGAAATGCGCGAGAAAGGTCTGAACGGTCGCAGTCATCGGTTGCCCTGCCATTCAGAGGATGTCCCGGCGGCATCGCGCCGCCGGGCCGTTAGCGCGTGAACGGCGATCAGCCGATGCCGTCGCGGTAACCGATGGTTTCCGGGTAGACGGTCTCGACGACGCCGAGCGACCCGAAATATGGCACCTTGACGTAGATGCCCTGATACTGCGGCGCGACAGGCTGCAGCGGCACCATCGGGAAGCGGACGAACTCCGGACGCTGGCTGTAGGCAACCATGCGATCCGCCGACGCACTGGGAAGGTTCGCCGTGGCCAGCCACTTCACCGACATGATCTCGAGCGGGATGCCCTTCTCAGCGGTGAGGATGTTGTTCGCCTTCAGGAACTCGAGGATGGTCGTGTTGGCCGCCGACGATGCGACCGTGGTCGAGATGTATCCGAACGGGGTCGGCGCCACGAGGAGCTTGGTCGGCGGGCTGGTGTAGCCCGATGCCGCCCAGACCGAGATCAGCAGCTCATTGACGTCGGCGCGGATCTCGTCCGGCGTCTTGTTGACCCAGGTCGTCGACCCGGCTGCGCCGACGGCCACGGTGGCCGAATTGGTCACGTTGGCCGAATTCAGCAGGCCGGTCGTGCCGATATCGGTGGCGCCGACATAGGCGACCTGATCGGCATCCATCTGATGCTTGCGGTTCAACGCCGCCAGCATCTGGACATCGATCGGTCGGCCGGTGAGACGTGCCGATTCCAACTCTGGAACGGTATAGGCGACTTCCATCGCCCACATGTTCAACGGCGAGACGATCTTGCCGATGTCGAGTTGTGCGCGCGGCAGCGTCGTCGTATCGCGACCGGCCCATGCGACACCGCCGGGCGTGACGCCGCCATTGGCGCCGAAGGTCGAGAGCGTGTAGCTCGACGAGGTATCGCCGATCTGGACGTCGGTGCGCAGATCGATATCGCGGGTCCACGTCGTCGCGATCAGCGGCTCGTGGATGACCGGGTCGAGGCGCTCGAGCTCGCCGATCAGGAAGGCGCCGGCGCTGTCATACGTCGCCTGATCGAAGGTGGTGAAGGCGTCCCGCGTGAAGGCGCGGGGAACATAAGGGGCCGGGACAAGCGCCGTCGACCCCACGAAGTCGCGAGAATGGAAGGACATGAAAAAGGCTCCATCAGGGGGCCGGGCGCGTCGTCTCGACGGGCCGTGCGCCTTGCCGAAGGGCGGGTGCAAGGGCGGGGGACGACGGCGGGGCGATGCCCGCCGGGCCTTAGATGTTGTAGGCGACCTCGACGATGCCGTTGGCATCCGCAGGGCCGGTGAAGAACGCGCCAGTGATGGCGACGCCGGTGCCGCCGCCAGCCGGCGATGCCGCCGTGACGATGTCGCCGACGACGACAGTGCCGCCGGCCGTCGTCACGGCATAGACCTGGCCGCCCTTGGCCGCGGTGCCCAGCTTCAGGACAACCGACATGTAGCCACGGCGGAGGACGTCGATGATGCCCGACGTCGGCGGCGTCGCGGCACCGAGGCCGTTGGTGGTCGACTGCGCCGGGTAGGGGCGGACGGCGAGGCCATTGCTGACCGTGCCGGCGTCACCGGAAGCCAGGGGCTGGATCTTGCCGGCAACGACCTTCGTGAAGGCGCCATAGGCCGTCGGGGGCGTGCCGGAATCGATGATCCCCTGCTCGATCGTCAAGCTGTCGGTTCGAGAGACGGTACCGGCGAAACCCGCCGGCACCCGCGTAGCATAGGCAACCATGATGATATCCTCTTCGGGTTGCTGGTGGGGCTCAGGCGCCGGCGCGCGCCGAGGCGCGACGTTCCTTGATCAGGGCGTCATACTTCGCCGCGGTCATCGGACCCTGCGGGAACGTCCGATCGGCCACGGACGGACGTCCGCTCTTGTTTGCCGCGGCCGCGATGGCGGAAGCGGCATTGAAGATCACCTCGGCGGCATCCGCCGTCAGGGTGTCGAAATTGATCGCCTTGCCGCCGAATGCCGCTTCGACATGCGGCTTCCGCTTCGGATCGGCATAGGCGGCCTTCAGCGTGGCGAGGCGCAGGCCCGCCATGGCATCCTGTGTCGACGTCGGCTTCGCCTTGGCGTCGAAGGTCGGCAGCGAGATACCGGGCGACAGGATTTCCGCCTTGGCGCGGACATCGGCGAAGGCGTCGCGGAGCGTGGCCGAATCCATGGTGGCGTCGGGCTTGTCCTTGTCCTTGTCCTTCTCCGTGACGGCAGGATCCTCGTCGGCCACGGGAGGTTTGGCGAGCTTGCCGACAGTCTCCGCGAGCGTCGCAATGGACTGCTCGATCTTGGTCAGGCGCGCGTCGAGGGATTCAGGGAATTCACCCTTCCCGGTCTCGCCCTCATCTTCAGCCTTGGCCTCAACGGGATCGGGCTGTTTGACCTCGATCACGATGCGCTGCGGCTCATCGCCGGCCTCTTCGGCCTGCGCGGCCTGCAGCTCTTCCTCAAGAGCGGCCTCATCCTGGGCCTTGAAGGCCGTCCGGATGCGATCCCATGGGGACCTCTTCTTGGCAGCCATCTTCGGCTCCTCTTCCTGAGATTGATCCTGAATTGCGCATGCCGGGCCGGCGCGACCACGCTCGACAAGGGCGACATGATTTCCGACGATCTTGGTCTGGCGTCCGAGTCCAGGCTTCACCTGTTCGCGCGGCCCGTCGTAGCCGCATGACACTTCGCGCTTTCCGGCAAGGACATCGTCGATGCCGTCCTTGTCAGTGATCAGCAGATCGGCGATCAGATAGTCGGCCTCGATACCGTCGCCACGGCGGGGATCGAGCACGGTCCCTATCGAATAGGCGCGCCAGTTCGCCGGCAGCACGAATTCCGGCGGATGGTTATTGGTCACCGGCTTGCCGTTGAAAGAGGCCAGCGTCTCGCTGGAGAATAGAACGTCGGGGTCCCGCGTGATCGTGACCATGCCGGGACCGGATGGCTCGATGTCCGGCACCTCGTCATGCCGATAGAGCATCGGGCCGACACGAGCGATCCGGACGCCGTCGCAGAACAGGAAGCCTTCCGGCGTCAGATAACGGGTGCGGCCGATCTGCCCATCGACGAGCACCGGCGAGCGATCAGCGGTCGCCTGTGTCATGATCAGGCGCTCAGTGTGCGGTACCACTTGCCGGCGACCGGGCAGAAATAGATCGCCGTGAGCCCGGCACCCTGCGCGACGCCGGTACCGGTGGCGACGTCGTTGACCGTGTCGCTACCGGATCCGAAGACCTGCATGGAATTCGACGCCTGGCCGTTGATCACGACGACGACCATGCCGGCAACAGAAGCCGGCAGCTTGACGCTGTCTGCTGCAGTGGCGACCACGGTGACATGATTGATCGCGGCGGCGAGCAGCGTCGCATTCGTTTTGCCGCCACCGGCGCGCGCCGTGATCGTCGTGGCGACGGAGAGCAGCGGATAGCCGCCGATCGCGGCGTTGCCGGCCACGGCGAGCGAGCCGAAGTCACCGACGGCGGCCGAATTCTTGCCCTTGCGGACATAGGCGGGAAGAACCATGGTCGTGATCCTGTGTTGGAGAGGCCCGCTTGACCGGATTGCGAAGCACGCCGGCTGAAATCGTCGACGACCTGCGGGAACTCGCCGATCTTGCCGCCGATGAAATGAACGAGGACAATGCCGCCCTCGCAAAGGTGATGGACGTTCCGACCTGGCGCCCGGAAGACACGACCGAAGGGCAGGCTGCGGATCTGATAGAGCGCTATCGCGGCGCGCTGCAGGAAATAGAAAGCGGCGCCGCTGACCCGCGGGGGGTTGCCGTTGCCGCACTCACAGAGCCGACGGAGGCATCTGACACATGATCATCGCCCTGCTCGTCCTGATACTGCTCGCGATCCTGTTCCCTGGCCTTTTGCGCGCCGCGTTCGTCTGCGTCGCACTCATCGTTCTGTTCGCCATCGGATCTTCGCATCGGGCTTCCGCGATGGACATGCCGACTATCGATGTCGATTCGATCTGTTCGAAGCGGGGTGGCATCCCAGAGGTCAATCAGTGCATCGCCGCCGAGCAGGGTGCGTACGATCAACTGCAGGTGATGTGGCCGGCCCTATCGGCAGAACGCCAGGCGACCTGCATGGACTACTTCCATGAGACGGCAATCAGCCAGCCGTTCCCGCTGACATACCTCAACGCCTGCGTCGTCGCTCAACTCAACCAGCAGCAGGATCAAGACTTTCTGACCAAGCGACAGACGTTTAAGCCCTAGTCCTCAGGGATGATCGGTTCCGCCCAACAGCGGCAATTCCAGATCGCGCCGGGCAAGGCATGATGGCCGGGATCACATTCCGGCGGGTCATCCCATCGGAACGCCTTGCCATTCAGCACCCGATGCGTCGGCCGGACATCGCTGTCGCCGACCGTCCTCCAAATGAACTGCGTCGATCCGATCGATTCAGCACGCGCCTTCGTCAGTTCCGTCGCCGTGCGGCTGACCTCGGTTCGGGCGATCAAGGTTGCGCGGCTCTTCGTGACCTCGCCGGTTCGCATGATTTCGTCCGCGATGTCCGTGGCGCGGCGGCCCGTCGTTATCCCTTCCAAGGTCAGCTTGCGGACCCGATCGGCCGCTTCGGTCGGTAGGCTGGTGATCAGGGCCGTTTGCCGATCAAGCGCGGCTCTCATCGCGCGGCCGACTTCCGACTGGCCGATTTCGGCGCGCAGCAGCCTGCCGATCTCCTTCGATGCATCCTTCCACATGCGCTCGTCACGACGACTGACGTCAGAGATCATGGCTTTCGCGGTCGCCGTCGCCCATCCCGTGATGATGGCGGCATATCCATCGAGAGCAGCTGCGACGCGCTCAGCCGATCGCGGGTCATCCTGGTCAAAGGCAGAGACGAGGTCTGCGACGTGCGCCGCAACCCGTCGAAGGCGTCTCCCGTAGTCCTGCTCGTCCTTATGGGCTCGCTTCCAATTCGGCCGCTTCTTCGACGCCGACCGATCCATCGTCAGGGAGAGCCGCGGCAAGGGCTGGTAGCTCTGCAACATCAACGCCCTCGCCCGGCTCCGGGGGCTCGTTTTCGGCCTCCGTGATCAGATCGTCGGTGAGATTTGTCCAAATGCCGGTCACATCGGACGACTGCTTCAGTTCACGCATGGCGGTGGGCCGATCTACGATTCCAGCTTCAAAGGCCTGCGTCGTGGCCGCCGTAGTGCCGACCGCGATCGTGGACTTCTCGGTCTCGGACATCTGCCAGAGGCTGTTGAAGGAGAAGTCCAATTCCTCCGGCGGCTCACCGCCGATATCCGACCGATAGGTGAGTTCCAGCACCTTCTCGACGCCGAAGCGCATCCGGCTTTCCTGCTGTGCACTGATCTGGTCGTAATAGTTTCGGATGTCCGCGTCGCCGGTCGCATTCAGGCCGGCCGGCGACTGACCGAAGAGGCGAACGAGAGGAATCTGTAGGGCGCCGGAAAGCTGTTGTGCGAACTGCAGCAACAGATCCGACAGCCCGGCGAACGTATAGCTGTGCGCCTCGAAGGTGTCCTTGGCATCCAGCAATGTCAGTCCTTCGCTGGACTGCATCAGCCGGATCATCTCGAACATCTTGATCAGCGCCGCTTCGGCGGGGCCACCCGCGGCCAGGATGTCGCGGAGACCTTCAACAGAGACAGTCCGAAGATGTGCTTTGTAGACGAGTTGTGCGGCGCCCTGCGTCGTGCTGTCAAAGGCGACGAGCCGGTCGTAGATGCGCTCGACGATCGACAGGCCCCATCCGTATTCGGCGACACGCTGCCAATACGGCAGATCGTGCCCATCGATCCTGATGACGCGGCTGTGATGGATCCGCTGTCCGCGCAAAGCCGGCGCCGATATCATCACATCGTACCAGGCTGGCCGGCCGAGATCGGGGCCAAACTCTTCCACCACCTCTTCGATCGCCGGAACGACGACCCATCGGTCAAGGCAGAGCAACCCCTTGAATGCGCCGCGCGCAACGGTCTCCATCCGCAGCGGGGTTGCGAGGTCCTGCCCCTCGACCAGGATGACGGCTATGGCCCCGCCATAGAGGCGCGCCCATTTGATGGTGTCGTTCAGTGCCTGCCAGATGCCGCGGCGCTCGAACCTCTTCAAGATGAGGCTGATCTGGTCGGGCTCGATCGCCGACGAGATATCGATGCCGGCTCGCGTCATGTCCTCGGCGACGCAGTCGACCGCATTTCCGATCAGCCAGGAGCCGCGATACATCCATTCCAGTTGCGCGCGCTGGCGCGTGATCGGGTTCAGCGAATAGGACGAGCCCGACGAGAGGTTATCAGCGCCGATGCCGAGCCTGGCCGAGATATTCTGAAACGAATCGCCCGTCGGCTTCTTGGCTTCGGCGAGGCGCGGCTTCTTGGTCATAGCGCCTCGCTTCGTGTCAGCCATCGGCGAACGCCTTTATCCATGTCGCCGGATCATGAGCGTTGAGATCGAGCATCAGCTCGGCAATCGCCCAAACCATCGCGTCGGCTCGGTCTGGCGAGCCCTTGCCGATATAGCCCTCAGATGTCATCGAACAGAGCTGGTCCTCCAGTTCGTCGACCTTGCCAACGAGCTTGACCTTACCCTGCTCGAACAACGCAGCGACCGGCTCGGCTCGGGCGATCTTGCCCCGCGACGCCGTGACCTCCTTGTAGGAGACCGACTTGTCCACGGTGCGGATGACGTGCTGGACCATCGCGCCACCGAAGTTGCGCTCGGCGATGATGCGGTCGGCTCCAAATTCCCGGTAGGCCTCTACAGCCCGGCGCCCCCAGCCGTCCGGCGAGAGCTTGCAGGTTCGGTCGGCAAGAACGTAGCCGATACCATCGACACCCTTGCCGGCTGCGACGATGCCGATCGAATCGCCATCGTCTTCCTCGCCTCCCGTCCCGGACGGATCGACGCTGATCACGATGCGCGACATTTCCGGAGCGGTGCGGACGTGGGCCGCATCGACCATGGCCCGTGTCCAGAGCGCGCCGGGCACATCGTCGAGGATCTCGGCGTAGAGCTCTTGGCGACCGAGACGGGTGCCTTCAAACCGCGCCAGGATCTTCTGCAGATAGGACGGCGCCAGATTGGCGCGGTTGTCGAACGTCGAGCCCCGCGTCACCACCGCATCGGCCAGGATCTGCCGGACGAGCGAGATCGGTCGAGGTGTGGTCGTCACCATGGCCTGCGGATGCTGACCAAGGCGAAGGCCGAACTGAAACATATCCCAGGCGTCTTGCCCGTAGCGCCATGCGGCGAGCTCGTCGGCCCATCCGGCATCGTGCTGCGGTCCGCGAAGACGATCAGGCTCGTCCGCCGAAAACGTCGTCGCAATGGCGCCATTTGCCCATGTCACGCGGCGCTTGGACGGCTCATAGACCGGACGCCCGACGATGGCACCGCGATGGTCCCGATCATGTTCCCAGCACACCGACATCAGACCGCTGTTGCCCTCGACCATGACGTCGCGGGCATCGCCGGACGTCGGCGCGATCAAGGCGATGCGGGACGCACCGGAGCGGACCTTTTCCCGAACCCATTCCGAACCGGCCCTGGTTTTACCGGAGCCGCGCCCGGCGACATAGGCCCAGGTTTGCCAGTCGCCGGGTGGCGCGAGTTGTTCAGGCCGGGCCCAAGCTCGCCAATCCCAAAGAAGCTCTTCAGCCTGCGCTTCCGTCAGGCTCGCTATCAGGCTGGTCCGATCGCGTTCCGGCAGCGAGGCGAGCGAGGCGATCAGCGAGGATGTCACGAGCCGATACGTCCTTCGTCTCGATCGGGCCGCCGTCAGCGCCGGTTACCTCAAGCTTTTTCTTGAACATGCCGAGGTGGTTGCCGATCTTCTCGAGAGCGCCGAGCTTGTCGGCCAGCTTGAACTTCACCCGGCGAACATCGCGGGCGTCCTCGCCGCGGCCATCCCTGAAATCCTCGACCGTGACCTCGGCGAGCGCCGCCGCCTGGTCCCGCGAGAGCGCGGAAAAGTCGAGATAGGGATCTCCGTCGGCGCCGGCCCGCATATAGTCGGCCATGTTGGCGAAGCCGACCTTGGCGAGTTCTTCGAGAACGCGCTGGATCGTGATCTCCGCCCGTGCGGCGCCGCGCCCTTGGATTTCGGCGATGCGCGCAACCACTTCCGGATAGCTATCCAGCCTCGTCGGGTTGCTGTCGTGCTGCTTGTACCCGGCGGTGATGTAGGCGACACCGACCGCCTCGCCCTTGGCCCTGGCCTGGGCGAAGCGCTCATGGCGCGGATTATCGAGGCGAGGCATTCACCCGTGGCGCAACGGCGCCCCTCTCAACTCGTGACAGCCGCGGCAACGGCCTCAACGGACGCCGGATCGACATCCACAGCGAGTACGTCGGCAACGCTCTGCACTGCGGCCTGCACGCGGGCGTCCAGCGCGGCAATCTCCGCCTGCGCTGCGGCGAGTTGCTCGTTGACCTGCGCCAGATCCGCCTTGGTCGCATCGAGTTCGGCCACGAGCGGCGACGGCGCCCGCAGCTTCTCGATCACCATGGCGGCGGTCGCCTCCAGCGCGGAGACATGCGATTCGAGCGGGCTGAAATCGAGCGACATGGCGATCGGCCTTTGGTGGTGGAGGGAATTGGATGCAGCGGGCGGATTCGAACCGCCGGCCTTCAGGGTATGAACCTGACGAGCTACCGGACTGCTCTACGCTGCTGAAATCTGGTCGATAGGACAACATCGCGGAAGCCACATTCGGCTCCTGGGTCCAGGCCGGAGAATTGCTTCAGCGCCGCAGCGCCGGTCCTCTCAGAGCACCCGAATCATCCTGACGCAGGATATGGGAGCAATTGATCGAAGATGTCAAGATGTAGGCGACGATCATTCACAAGGCCTCCAGCTGCTTCGCCTCGAACTCGACCGGCGTCCCGCGCCCGAAGATCTCGATCGCGACCTTGATCAAGCCCTGTGCGGTGACGTCCTCGACGAGACCGTTGAAGCCGGCGAACGGACCTTCCTTTGGGCGCACGGCCGTCCCAGCCGGAAAGCGTTCTGCCGCGGTCTTCTTCCGCGCCCGCCCCTTCACGACCGGCTCGATCATCTTGTCGAAGAGACCGGCGATCTGTGCCGCCTGCATTCGCTCGACATAGCCGTTCGGCACGACGAGCGCCCAGCCGTCGTTCCCCAACACGCTGCCGATACCGTCGCAGGCGCCCAGAACATCCCATGGCATTTGCGCCAATGAACCGTCCCGCCGCATCGGCTGAGCGACGAAGATGTACCCCGTGAAGAGCGGAAACCGTCGCACCACCGATTTGCGGCTCTTCCGGAGATAGATCTCGCGGCGCATCCGAGGAAGGTAGCCCTCCAGCCCTGCCTCCCGCAACGACCGCTCAACGACGGACTCATCCTTGAATTCGTCAGGGATCCCACGCCGCGGCGGCGCCTTATGCGAGGCCCCCGGCTTGAGAACCCCAACGTACCAGCGTCGATTTGGCTCGCACCCGCTCATATCCGCTCACCCGATTTGATCTGCCGTGCACCGGCTTCCATCGCGTCAATGTCGTGGGATTCGGTCCCGGCGAAGACGACGGCATGACGGTAGGCGGCACAGAAATCGTCGAAATCGACCCACCTCTTTCCGATCAAATCGGCGTGGATGGTCGAGTGAATCCCCGGCATCGCAGGCCCAAGGCGAGCCCACGGAACGTCGTAAACGCCGCTTTCGGTATCGGCGAGCAGGAAGCCGTCGACGACGCGCCATTGCCTGCCCTGCCACAGGATCCGATCGATCGCTTGGTCTTCCGATTCCATCACTGCGCTTCCCTTCGCATTTCGGCTTCATCGGCTTCAGCCCAGCCTGCTCCATCGTCAGGCTTCAGCAGGTCAGGCGGCGCTCGGCACCCTGGCTGCGACGGCAATGGCCCCCAAGCTCTCGACCAGGATTTGTGTCGACGGGCCCATGAGATGCGCGCCTGCCAACGGGTTCGATCTTCTTGCGTCGGGAGTTGGATAACCTCGGCAATTGGCGCAATCCCAGCCTGCTCCGCGGCTCGACGAAACCAGTTCCGGAAGGTGGCGGACCAATCGAGCTTGACGCCGTCCCGTCCCGGTTTGGCGATCCAATAGTCGCGGAATCTGCCGCATTCCCGGTCGATCCCGACATCGCCAAAGCCGAGAGTTCGCGCAAATTCGCGATCATCCGTGTTGGCCGACCAATCGGGTGCAATCCGGGTTCCGGTCTTCGATTTCGGCTTTTCGGGCGTTTTCTGGTCGGAGCGCGACTGCGGCGCGCCAACCGAACGAAGTGAGGTTTCTTCTTCTTTACTTAACTCTCCCTCTCCCTTGGATCCTGTTACAAGCTCTGTCACAGACGTTGTCACATCGTCTGTCTGGCCTCTGTCGCTTACATTGTTACGTTGGGCGGCGCCGGTCTGTCTCTGAGCCGCGCGCGCGGCGCGAGCGGCCTCAGTTCTGGCTCTCTGCGAACTCCTTGCATCCCACGCATCCAAAGCCTTTTCCGCGACAACCGGATGGTAGAGCCTGCCGTCGCTGCATTTAATCCAGCCCCGCAAAACCATGTCGCGAACCTTTTTCCATCGGGTCCCTGCGCCGCTGAGATGGGCGAGAATTCGGTCATCGTCGGGAATGCTTGCCGCGGGGACTTGCAGAAAGCTACGTCCCCAAAGTGAGAATGCGGCCTTAAACTCATCTCCTGTCGCCAGTGCGTATAGATCGCTGTCAAAGAGACGGACGATATCGACCGGCATGTACGGCATTCCGCGGAGATCGCAATCCGATGGTGTTAGCGGTGCCGGAAGACCTTCAATGGACATTGTTGACCCCCTGAAGAGCATCATCGACCAGCGCCGTTGCCGCCTCGCGACTTAGACCGAACTGTTGCATTGCCATGCTAATGAAGAGATCGCGCGGCGGGGGCGTGTCGCGAAGATCGACTTCCGGCGGGACCAATGGCGCGGGCAGACCGGAGCGCTTCATCAGAACATGCTTTCGATCTTGAGATTTCGGATCGCAGACGCGGGAAGGTCGATGAAGAGCTTCACCGTGCCTGTCGGCCCCATCCGGTTCTTGGCGACGATGGCCTCAAGCTGGTTCTCGGTGTGCTCGAGCATGGCCTGATCCTCGATGGTGTCGGCCTTCTGCTTCTTGAGGTAGTAGTGGTCGCGATAGAGAAAGATGACCTTGTCGGCATCCTGTTCCAGCGATCCGGAATCGCGGAGGTCCGACAACATCGGCCTCTTGTCTTCGCGGGTCTCGCAGTTCCGGGACAGCTGCGACAGCGCTACGACGGCGATGCCGAGGGACTTGGCAAGCCCCTTGAGCCCGGCCGAAACCTCGCTGACCTCATTGTTGCGGTCGCCGCGATAGCGATCCGCTGGACGCACCAGTTGGAGATAGTCGACGATGAGGATGCCGAGATTGCAGCCGTCGCGCTTGAATGCTCGCTCCCAGGATCGCGCCAGCGTCGTGATGCCGGTAATCGACAGTCCGCCGCGGTCGTGGATCAGGACCGGAAGCTTCGCAAGCTCGAATGATGCAGTCTCGATCGCGCCGAGGTGCGAGCCATAATGGCCCTTCGCCACCTGTTCATAGGCGATGGAGCCGACGTGATCAAAGGCCTCGTCGGTCAACATGCGCGTCGTCAGGCTGACGTCGCTCATTTCCAACGATGCGATGCCGGCGCCGATGCCTGATCGTGCCGCGGCCCGTGCCAGGCAACCAGCAAGCGCGCTCTTGCCCATCGAAGGCCGACCCCCGACCAGGATGAGATCTCCCGGCGCAAAGCCGCCAGTCATGCGATCGAGATCGACCAGTCCGGTCGTGATGCCGGCGGCGCTGTTTCCATTTGCCGCTGCCGCGGAGGCATGCTGTAGCGCCTTGACGACAGCATCCTTGAGGGTGATCGACACCGCCGCGGGGTCGACGTTCTCGGCGACACCGGACAGCGCCTCAAGGCGCCCCGTGGCGCGCGCTATCTGTTCGGCCGGGTTGAGGTCAGCCGGCGCGTCATAGGCGATATTGACGACATCGTCGCCGATCTTGATCAGCGACCGCCTCACGGCGAGATCATAAATGGCGCGACCGAAATCCTCGGCGTTGATGACCGTCGTGGCCTCAGCCGCGAGCCGGGCCAGATATTGCGCCGCATTCAGTTCGCCGACGGCGAGGTCTGGCGGCATGAAGTGACGCATCGTCACCGGGTTCGCTATCCGCTCCGAGCGGATCAGCTTCGCCGCAACGTCGTAGATCTGACCATGCAGGGGCTCGATGAAGTGATCCGCCTCAAGAAACCCGGCGACACGATCAAACGCCTTGTTGTTGACCAGGATGGCACCGAGCAGGGCTTGCTCGGCTTCGATGTTCTGCGGCAGCGGCCGCGGTTCCGGGAGGGCATGGGCATTCAATTCGGAATGCTCCCGCCACACGCGCAATGCCTGGATGCCTGGTAGATGATCGTAGTGTGATGCCGGCCGCCGAGTGCCTTCCCGATCGCCGGCAGGGCATAACCGGCGGCCTTGGCGCGGTAACAGATCTCGGCAAGGGCACGGGCCTGAGGCGAATCTCTGTCGGCGAAGGTATGGCGCCGCATGACATCGTCGATGGCGATGCCATGGGCGGAGGTAACGGTGGCGATCATATCCTCGATTGTTGCCGGCGCCCCCTTCTCGATCCGCTGGCGGGCGCGACGGAGCCGATCCCGATCTCGGCGCGCGGCGAGACGCTGCTGATGACGGACCTCATCGTCCGATGACCCGACGCGGCGGACGGCATCCGCGATCCTGTTCCGGATCATGATGGCCTGCGGCGAGGCCCCCGCTTCAGGCTGGATATAGCCGTGGTGCTTCAGGAGCACCGCCAGGGCACGACGGCACGACAAGAACTTCGCGGCGCGCGGGATATGGGTGCGATCGAATTCGCCTTCGCAGTGCATTACTCCGCCGCCTCCGTCATATCGTCGCCTATGGTGTCGAAAAGACCGGGAACGGCCCGCTTGGCCTCTGCCTCCCGGCAATAGTGGAGACCGTCCCGGAAATAGTCGGTGTGGAGCTCGGACGCCGCGCCCCGGCGCCCCTTCAAGATCGCGCGATAGGGCACCGTCATGAGGCCGCCGAAGGGGTCGTAGACGATCTCGTCCGGGTTGGAATAGCGATCGATGAGCCGGTCGACGATGTCGAACTGCAACGGGCAGACGTGCTTCTCGACGTTGCGGCTGGACTGGTTGCCGTTCAGCGTCCGCATCCGAACGATGTCGTGCCATACGGCGGGATCGTGCGAGCCCGGCGCCAGCGCCATGAAGGTCCGCGGCAGAGCGCCCGGCCGGCGGGCCTCTATCGCCTCGCCCAGAGCGACATGACGCTCGTGGTCATAAGGTTCGGCCAATGACATGTCGGTGAAGAACTTGGCGAGTTTCGCCGGCCCAAGCGCGGCGAGTTCATCGACGGTCAACAGCCGATCGCCCGAAGACCGCCAGAACGCATGCGCGTCGATCTGCCAGCGCGCCAGGCTGTAGTCTTCCGGGGTTTTCCTGACCGGCAGATCGGCGTAACCCTTCGACCGATCCGACTGTCGCTTGCGGAAAAGCAGGACATATTCGGGGCAGCCAACGCCCATCTTGGTCCCGTCCTTCATCATCTCGGTATATCCGAGCCGATAGGTTTGGTTGTTCTCCCTGACGACGTCTGTGACGATCGTGATCATCCCGAAATACTGGAAGCCGTGCTGGCGGTAGTGAAAGATCGCCTCGGCGTGGAACGGCGAGACGGTCGGGACACCCTCGCCGGTGACGTTGCCGAACAGAATCCTGTCCTTGACGTGGATGCAGGCCAGCCGTCCGGGCTGAAGGATCCGGTGAAGTTCCGGCGTCAGAAAATCCATTTGACGCCAGAAATGATCATTGTCGTCGGTATGGCCAAAATCGTTATAGCTGGCCGTGTATTCGTAGTGGTTCGAAAACGGGATCGACGAGATGATCTGGTGGACGCTGTTGTCCGGCGTCCGGCGCGCCTCATCGACACAATCATTGTGAGCGATGCGGAAGCGCTCGCCAATGATTTCGCGCCTCGCAACACCGACCGAGCGTGACAGAACGTCGTCGATCGGCAACTGGTCGAGGCCGTAAGCGCGGATGATCTCGCTCATCTTGGCCATCATGCGATCGTGCTCAGCCCATTTACGTTCCAGCTCTCGCCGGATCTCTCGTTCGTCTTCGGAATAAATGAGGTCGAGAGTGCACGCCTCGGCTTGGCCGAAGCGGACGATGCGGTGAAAGGCCTGAATGAAGTCGTGGAACTTGAAGCCGATGCCAAGAAAGACGGCCCGGTGGCAGTGGCGCTGGAAATTGCAGCCAGCGCCGGAGAGGATGGGCTTGGTCGCGAAATGGCGGAACTTGCCGTCGGAGAATTCGACCACACGCGCTTCGCGGATATCGAGATCCATCGAGCCGTGAATAGACAGGGCGTCCGGCACGGCTGCCTCGATCGCGCGGCGCTCCGCCTCGAGGTCGTGCCAGATCAACATGTGGCTTTCCGGATCCTCGGCGATGATCTCTGTCAGCTTCTCGATCCTCGCCGGCAGGCTGTCACGCTTGGCGCCAGCGGCTTCGGAGAGGCCTAGGGCGGCATTGCGGAACAGCGCCCCTTGCCCGTCACGATCCGGGGCCGCTGTGGCATGGTCGACCGGGACCTCGTGCCAGTTCACGGTCACCGGCGGCAGGACATAGCCATCGTCCGAAAAACCGAGATCGGATGGCGCCTGGACGAAGATCGCCCAGGAATGCACCCAGAGCCAGAATTCCTCTTCCTTGTGGGGATAGAGCGTCAGATTGCCGGCGCTCTCCGAATCGCGCTGGAAGAACCGCGTCAGGGCCTGGCCGGTATCCATGACTCCGAGGAAACCGGCATAGTGGATCAGTTCCTTGGTCCGGTTCGGCGAGGGCGTCGCCGTCGCCACGAATTTGAACCGGACCCGTTCGAAGAGCGGAAGGAACTCCTGGAACGTTTTGGAGCCGTAGGAGCGCAGCACCGCGGCTTCATCCAGCGAGACGGCTATGAACAGATTCGGATCAAGCTTGCCGTCGCGGATCGTCTCGTAGTTCGTGATGTTGATTGCGGCGGCGTCGATCTCGCCCGCCGACCGAATGAACTTGATGGCAACGCCGATCGCCACGGCATCGCGGCGAAACTCCTGGCGGACACCAAGCGGCATCACGATCAGGACGGGGCCGCCGACCTTCGCCAGAACAAGGCGCATGAGTTCGAGCTGCAGGCGCGTCTTGTGCAAGCCGAAATTCAGGAAGAGCGCGCGACGGCCGCCACGAAGCGCCCATGGAACGATCGCGCGAACATGGGGCTTCAGGATCGGCTCTGCCGTCACTTCGTCGAGCGACACGACGATGCCATCAGACGGTGCCAGGGGCACCTTCTCAGCGAGAAACTGCCGATAGGCGTCGATCGTCATGCCGCCTTCTCCTTCGAAAGAGCGGGCGACACCGGCATCGCCGCAACCATGGCCCGGATCTCCGCCTCGTAAGGGATCATGGCTTTGACGAAGTGGTAGAACTGCGCGGTTCGATCGGCGGCGGCTTTGGCCTCGGCGAGGGTATGGTTGACGGTGAAGCTCGGCCACCTTGCGGCGTAGACCTCAAGCTGATGCACAATGCCGGCCCTTTCGCGGGCTTCGAAAAACAGGTCGACCGCAAGCTCACCAAAGCTGGCGGCAGGAAGCGGGATCGGCATGTCCGACATCATGCGGCCTCCGCTTCAGACGGCCGGCGCGCGGCGGGCGGCTGGTGGGTGAGCCGGAAGTGATGCTCGCAGTAGGGCGCGCCGGGACGCACCGGCATGCCGCAGGCCTTGCCGTCTTCCATGTTCGGCGCCGGTTCATGGTGAGCCCAGAGCGGGAAGTGGCAGCGCAGCGCGCCGGCATCGGCGAGTGCGATCACTGCCGAAGGATCGGGAGGTACGATCGGCGCCGGTGGCAGCTTGACCAGCTTCGGGGCTGGAAGCGGCGTCACCATGGAGGGCGAGCGCGGCGGCGTCGTCGTTGCCTTCCGAGGGGCTGGGATTGCCTTCGGCTTCGGCTCGGCCTTGGACTTGGGCCGCCCACCACCGTTCTTCCCCGGCTGCGTCTTGGCGATGCCGAGTTCGTCCCGGTTTCGGTCGACGAAGCCACTGATCGCGTTCCGGCTGGTGCCCAGCATGCGGCCGATCTCTGTGAACGATGCCCGGCCGTCGGCCAGAGTGCGGACCTGATAGAGGCGGCCATCCTGCGACAGGTCATCCCATCGCTTGCCGTCCGATGGGTGCGCGGCCCGCGGTGCTGGGTGGTGGCGATCATCGACGGAGGAAGATGCCGGCGCTGGTCGGCTATCCCCCTCCGTCCTTCCGCCGTGCGCCAAGGCGTCCGGCAGGTTCGAAAGCGGTGCCGCTGTTCCGTTGGGCTTCTCGTCGCCAACGTCGGCTTCGGACGACGGAGCCGGAGCGCGGAACTCCGGGCCGTCCTCGCGGCTCTCCGATCCGCGCTCTGGAGATGTGGCCGAAGCCCAGATCCCAAGCTCGCGCATCTTTGCTTCGACCTCGCCGAGAGGGCGATCGGTCTCCGTTAGAATTTCGTCCAGCTTGTAGCCGAGGGCGAAATAGTCCCTCAGATCGGCGATCTGGTCATCGGTCCAGTGGGTCATGCTGCGCTCTTCTGCTGGCGCGGCGTGAGGTGAAGGGTCCCCGTCTCTTCATTGACCGCAAACAGAGCGCGACCCGAGTTGTGAAGCCGGCGGCACGCATCGCGGACACGATTGCCGTCGGCGCCGTATTCGAGCATCAGATCCCTGGCATTCGGGCCGTGACGGAACCGGGTCATCAGCGCCGGCATGTCGTTGAGGATCAGGGTCGCCAGCGCTTCGCCTGCCGAGACCGCACCGACCGCCGCCGGCTGAGTGTCGACCGCCGCGACGATCGAGGCCATCGTCTTCGGTGCGCCCTCGACAGGGCTGGCCGGCGCGTCGCCTTGCCCGATCGACGCTGCAGGCGTGTCCTGCTCTCCCGCGCGTTCTTCCTGCTGGTCACCAGCGGGCCTGAAGGGCAGCTTGGTTTTGTCGCCGCGCAGGCAGATGGCCTGGAGCGCCGCGATGGCAGTATCGAGGCCCGACACCTGCGACGTCAGCAGCTGGATCTCTGCCGCCTTCGCGTCGCGTTCGACAACGATCAGATCGATGGCGTCCGTAATCGTACTCATGATGCGTCTCCTTGTTCTGCCTTGATCTTCCGGATCATTTCCTCGTTGGCCTGGAGCCATTGCAGCGTGCCGAGCACGCATTCGAGGTCCTCGGCGATCATCGCCCGCTCGGACGGACGCGGAGTGGTGCCGCCGTGAACGATGCGAATCGCGGTGCGGGTCGATTCAAGCTGGCGGGAGAGCGAGCGCTTCTGCATCACGCCGCTCCTGCGAACAGCGGTGTCGACGCGGTGCCCGTCTCCGGGCGGATCAGCGCCGAGGCATAGGAGTGCAGCGCAATGGCGTCGGCCTCATCATGAGTGGCCGGCGAGGCGCCGAGCTCACGGGCCCGGGCGACGGTGCAGAACTTCGCGGCCTTGCTATCGAGATTGCGACGCCCGACCACCGGCTTTCCCTGGAAAAGGAATTGCCGCCCGCCGATAAAATGACCCCTCACATCTTGGACATTGCAGGGCTCGACGCGCCAGATCCCCCGCAATTGCCCGACCAGCTTGACGATGGCCGGCAGCCCCATGAGGAACGAGGCGGTGTCTATGTTGGACTGGCCGCGCATATGCGTCGGCGGCAACGGCGCCTCATAGTAGATGGCAGCCGGCTTGAATGCTTCGGTGCGCTCCCAGAGGTGGCGGAAGAGCACGGCATAGCGCTCGCCATGCGAAGTGCCTGGCGCTTCGGCCAGGCGCCAGACAGTCGAGCGCGGAAGCTCTCCGACAGGGCCCTCCGCAACGCCGACGACCGTCGCCAGGTCGAGACACAGGATGCTCCTGTCCGCCATTGTCTGCCCTGCCCTCAGTTCGGCCGCAGCGCGTTGTTGATGTCGGCGACGAGCGCTGGGTCAGCCTTGCCCGACGACTTCCGCTTGATCGATTCCTTGGCCTTGGCGACCTCGCCGGCAGAATCCCATTGCTCCTGCTCCGACAGCCGTTCGGTGACGGTCGTGTCCATCGCCGCGATGGGCTGCTCGAGTTCTTCCTCGGTTCGCGCGGCGCGTTCCGCATCATTGCCGATGGCGGCGTCGTTGATGACGTCGGCGACGGCATCGCCCAGGTCGTGGAACATGTCGGTCTGCGAGAAGAACCCGAGCCGATCGGCCAGCACCATGAAATCCCGGATGCAGGACTGGCGCTTCTGGTCATCCATTTTCTCGAGCGATGTCGCCCAGCCGAACGCCTTGCGATGGATGCCGTAGCGTTCCGTGAAGGTCTTAGTCGCCTGCCCGGCGAGACCGGAATATTCGGCGGCATGGGCCTTCTGCCGATTGGCTTCCTCGACGGCCTTCTTGACCTCGTCAGCGCTCGGCAGCCGCTTCGGACCGAGATCCTGCTGCGCTGCCTTCTTCCTGCCTCGTGCCATGCTCTTGTCCTCTCAGGCGGCCGTGTCGCGGCCTCGACCATCGCCGGGGGAGCGACGGATCCACGGAAATCGGGGGAGCTCGAAATCGGGCAGGTCATCCCCGATCGAGACATCGGCGGCGGCCAAGAGGCGCGCGATGAAGGACGGGGAAGTCCTTGGTGTCTCGCCGTAGAGGAGGACGGGGATCGACCGGGTCATCGGCGTGCCCTTCCTGACGAACGGCGTTTGCGCCAGCGACGATGTGCTCGCTCGCCGGGGCGGCGGTTCTTGTGCTTCGTCGGCGAGCCCCCGCCGCGCCAGATGAGCGGGTCGGCTTGCCGAACCGCCTTGACGATCTCGTTCGCGGCGGCCGGCGCCGGAGCCGTGCGTGTGTCGGCCGCTGGCGAGGCCCTTACGACCGTGGTCTGTTCAGCGATCGGCGTGGATGGGGCGATGCTCATTGCTGCCAAAAGAGAGCCGGCGGCAGCGGCGGCGAAACTAGCGCGCCTCATCATCGTCCTCCTCGATCCAAGGCGCGATCAGAACGGCCGCTGATTTCCCGAAGCGCATCAGCTTCAGCGCCGCCCAGTTCCGCAGATCGAAGAGCCAAGGCTTCCTCGAGCCGCACGATGCGTCGTTCCAATTCGGTGAATTCACGCTTGGCCTCCCTGGCCATTGCATCGCTGGCAGCAGCTCGGCGAAGCGCATCCATTTCCCAAAAGCGAGGTATGGCCTCGCCCCGCCAGATGTCCTCGACACGGCTCGGCTTCATCGGGTCCCGACCCGCATCCTTGAGGTACGGCGCGACAGCCTTCGTGACCGAATTGATCAGCCGCTTCGCAGCCCCCGCCTCAGCGGAGACAGGGTCGATTCGTCCGATAAGCTCCTGAGGCGTCGCCGCCCATTCCATTTCAGGCTCCGTAGTTGCGGTTGAATTGTCCGTGGGCGCGGTTCGATGCACCGTCACTCTGGTCCCCTTCGCTGGCACTGTGGCTTTGCGAGAGACACAGCGGCGAAGAGCCGGGAGACGAAAGGACCGTGGGGGATGGAAGATCGACAGCGCGGACCACCATCGACTTCGATGAAACGGAACGGCGCGCCACGGGCAGGAAACCACAGCGCGCCGCCGGCATCGCGCGCGGGGAGGAGGTCGCACGCGAAGCGATAGAGGACGCGGGAATCATGATGGCCCCCGCTGGAGATCGTTGATGGTCGGCGCTTCGATGCGCGCGGCCCGCTTGGCATGGGCAGCAGCAAGCGCGACGATGCAGATGATGACGATCAGCACGAGCCCGCGCGTGATCGCCCACCCGTCGCTCATAGGACACCGCACGAGACAAGCGTGACGATGGCCCAGAACGCGATGAGCAGGCCGATGACGATGATCCATGCGCGGGAGCGGAACTTGGCGGCGGTCATGCCAGCACCGCCATGGCGAGAGCTGCGAGGTAGACGACGGCGCCGGCGCGGATCGCGAAGGCAAGGTAGCCGGAGACGGAGAGCCACGCGGTCATGAGGTGCGGGCCTCTTGCTCCGCCGACACGGAAACCTGACGCAGCAAGCGTTCGATCGGGCCCGGAACTGGCTGGTCGTTCTCGATCCTGAAAACGGTCGGCTGCGACACCCCAAGAAATTCGGCGAGCCGCTTCTGAGACCAACCAAGCCGCTCCCGGATTTGCCTGACTTCGTCGTTCGTCACGGGTCGCTCCAATACAATGTGGATTTATCCATACGATCCGGATTGAATTTGGTCAATCCCCCTTGTATTGCAACCGATGCGATCCTTTCCGGATGTCAGAGAAAAGCGATCGACTCCGCGCCGCCCGCATTGGCGCGAATATTCAGACTGCGGCTGAGGCCGCGGAGCGGCTTGGCATATCCGCGCCGACCTATGTCCATCATGAGAATGGAACGCGGGACTTCGATAATGATTCCGGCGCCAAGTATGCCCGGCGTTTCGGCGTCAGGGCGGCATGGTTGATCCTGGGCGAAGAGCCACGCAAAGCGCCGATAGCGGAACTGGATGATCGCGCATCAACCGATGGTCGTCGGATCGTTCCGCCCGGCCGAGAATTCGATCCGGACCCCGAGTTTGATCCCGATGGCGGCGCGGCGTTTTCACCTGCAGAGCCGTACCGGCCGGCGATCCCCGGAGCCTCGCCCGAGCTGGACGGCAAGCCCGGCGCCGGCCTTGGTATGGCCGGACAGGAATTCGGCATCGAATCGAAAGGCATCGTTACCGGGCATCGCGTCGTCGCGGAATGGGTATTCCCGCCGGACTATTTGCGCCACGAGCTTGGCGCGCGGCCCGGCAGTATTGTCATCATGGAAGTCGTCGGCGACTCCATGAAAGGGACGCTGGACCCGGGCGACCGCGTGCTTGTCGACACTGGGCAGAACGCGTTCGGCGAGGATGCGGTTTATGTGTTCGATGACGGCGATGGTACGCCGCGCGTGAAACGGTTGAACAAGGTCCATTTTTCCGACCCACGCGCAGTTGCGATCATTTCGGACAACCCGGCGGCCCGGCGGGAAGAGCGGGCGGAACTGGACAATCTGCGGATTATCGGCCGCGTCGTCGGCCGGGTGACGAGGATGTGAGGGGGACCGGCTTGGCAGGAAAAGTCACTCTGCTCGAGCAGATGCGCCGGAACCCGCGAGGCGACTGGACGATTGACGACGTGGCAAAGCTGTGCGCTTTGCACGATATAGAGCTTGAACCACCGTCAGGCGGAGGCTCGCACTTCAAGGCGATTAGCCTCTATCTGGCCGGACACCAGACAATTGTAGCGCGCAAACCCATTAAGCCAGTCTACATTTCGGCACTGGTATCGATGATTGATGCGCACGAAGTCGCACGGAAGAAAGGGAGATAAACATGGATTATCCCATTGTTATTGCTCCTCTCTCGGAGGACGACGGGGGAGGCTATGTGGCCCTGGCCCCTGACCTTCTCGGATGCATGAGCGACGGCGAGACTCCGGGAGAGGCTGCCGTCGCCATTCAGCGGGCTATCGAGGAGTGGATTGATCTCGCCAAACGGCGAGGCATGGATGTGCCCGCGCCTGGTTCTGCCAGCAAGCGTCAGGCAGCCGAAAAGGCAACACTGCTGAAAGAACTGCGCGCAGTAGCCACCAGCATTGATGCCGTCGAGGCTAGGGTCGATGCGGTCGAGCGCATGGTGCGCGAAATCGAAGAGAAGATCGAGCACGTCGGTGCGTGGGAGCGGTTCGCGGTTCTGGCCGGAGTTCCGGCTGCTCGCGAGACTGTTCGAGACAAGCATCCTTCTTGATCGCCGATTGACCCAGATTAGAAAAGCCCGCCCCTCCGGCGGGCTTTTTCATTCGCCTAGAAAATCCCTATCGGATTTATCTATCAGCAAATAATCCGAAGTGTATTGACGCAATCCAATCCGTATCGTATTGTCCCTCCATCAGCCGCCACCCGGCGCCGATGGAGATCAGAAATGGCCAGCCGCTACGACGTCGCCGAGATCCTGCGCAAGGCCCATGCCGAGGCCCGCATGATCGCCCGTCCCGGCGTTCCCTACAGCACGGTCTTCGCCCTCCGCCTCCGGCAGCAGTGGAAGAACGCGAAAGAGGCGCTGTTCTGGTCCGATGAGATCGCCGCCCAGCAAGCGGCTCCCGGCTATGACGCCGCCGTCGCGGCGCGCCGCTCCGCCATCCTCGCAATCGAGACCAAGGATCGCCTGACGAGCGCCGACCATGCCCGCCTCGCAATCCTTCGCGTCGCGGCTTGAGGGGAGGCGCTGATGAAGAACCCCCTCGTTCTCCGCGAAGCCGAGCACGCCGGCGCCCTGTGCCGCGCGCAATTCGCGACCGACGATCTGTTCGTTGGGCAGCCGTTCAAGATGGTGCTCGACGGCAACGGCTTCACGGCCATCCGCCGTCTTGACCTGGCCGAGGCTCGCCGACTTCGCGATTGGCTGACGGCCGAGATCGACGCTGCGGCTTCCGTGGCCGTTCCGCTCCGTCGCAGCGCGGCGTGACGGCGATGTCCGCGCTCCCCCGTTCCCTTCTCTCCCTGCCGCAGGCCGATCTTGAACGGGCGCTGATCGCCCGGGCCAGTCGCGCCATCCGCATCGAGGTCAAGGCTGGCGCCCGATTGATGGTCGATCAGCCCTGGCGGATCGAGCGAGCCCTGCGCCCCGATCTCTATGGCCCGGTGCCGGCCTCCATCGCCGGCCGCCTGCAGCGCGCCGAAGCCCGTATCGACCTTGAGCGCCAATTGGCCCGGAGCCCGCAAGCCTATCTCGCCAGCCCCGGCCGGATGGTCGCCCTTCGCGAGGCCCGGCTGGCACTGCGCTATCTCCGCCGGTTCGTCCACGTCGAGGTCGTGCCGATCCATGAGGCGGAAATGCCGGCCTCGGATTGGAGGATGGCGATATGAAGCTCCCCGCACTCTGGAAGCCGGCCAAGCATCTGCGCCGCTACGCCGAGAGGACGCGCGCCGTCCTGGTCGAGCGGTTCCCGGATGCGATTGTCCCGCGCCGCCAGCCGAAGAAGCCGCTGAAGATCGGCATCCTCGACGATATCGCTGCGGCGGTTCCTGAAATCCCAAGGCCGCATCTCGCCTTCTTCCTGAAGGACTACACGCGGGGCCCGACCTATTTCCTCGCCGTCGTCACCGCCGCGCATCGCGTCGATCTCTGCGGCGAGCCGGCCGGCGAGATCACGCCGGAGCACCGCACCTTTGCCGCGGCGATGCTGGCGCGATGGGAGGCCCATGGCTTTCGCCGCGATACCGCATTCGCGCCGTGCCCGGCAGCGAGCGAGGCGGCGTGATGGACATCCTCGCCCAAGATCTCGTCGACTTCGAAGCCGGACCGCTCGCCTTCGAGGAATGGCTGAAGCTCATCGACGCCGAGGTACAGAAGCTCACCGCCTTCGGCCGCGACGACTTCCGCGATTGGGAATATGCCGACGCCTATGAGGCCGGCGTCGAGCCCCGCGACGCCGCGATCGCCATGCTCTCCGAGGATCATATCGGCCGCGAATTCCTCGCGCTCTCCGGCATCGAACCGGAGGACGCCTGATCATGTCTGGCGATACCATCCTCAGCGTCGTGATCATCGGCGGCCTATGCGCGCTCGTTATCATAATCGCGCTTCGCGTCCACTACGGCTTCAAGGCCAATCCTTCCGAGGATGAGCCCATGAGCGAGCTCGTCACCGACGAAGACGAGGCCGACCCGGTCTATCCATTCCGACGCATTGGGCCGATTGCGGCCGATGTCGTCGCGAAGCTCGACGGGGGGCGGTGATGAGGTTCCGCGTTCCCGCCTCCGTCGACATCATCAAGCCGAAGAGCCGCGACGCCTGGCTTGCCGCGCGCCGGCCGAATATCGGCGCATCGGTCGTCGGGGCTCTCTTGGGTGTCCACAGCTACACGACGCTTTATGAGCAATGGGCGCTGAAGTCCGGCGCGATCGAGGCCGACCCGGAAGAGACGCCCGCCATGCGCCGCGGCCGCCACCTGGAGCCCGTCGCGATCGAACTGCTGCGCGAGGATTTCCCGCGCTGGAAGGTCATCGCCAACCCGATGCCGGGCGGCATGTATTTCGTGGATCGGGGCGCGCGGCTTTCGGCAACGCCGGACGCCTTCGTGATCGATCCCGATCGGGCCGGATACGGCGTCGTCCAGATCAAGAGCGTCGACGGCCGCATCTTCCGCGAGGGTTGGCGCGACCCCGATACCCAAGACGTCGTCCCGCCGCTGTGGATTGGTGTCCAGGCCATTTTCGACGCGCACCTATCCGGCGCGTCATGGGCCGCGATCGGTGCGCTTGTCGTCGGCGCCGGCCTCGAACTGCATATCGTCGATGTCCCGATTCATCCAGGCATCGTGGATCGCGTCCGAGAGGCCGCGGCCCGGTTCTGGCCCATGGTCGACGCCGGCACGGCACCGGACCCGGACTTCGCCCGCGACGGCGAGACCATCGCCGCGATGTTCGGCCAGGACAACGGCGAGACGATCGATCTCTCCGGCGACAACGAACTTCCGGAGCTCGTCGACGAGTACGAAAGCCTTGCCGCCGAGAAGGCTGCGGTCGATCGCAGCCTCAAGATCATTAAGGCCGCGTTCCTGTCGAAGCTCGGCAACGCCGCCGCCGGCAGGCTCGCGGACGGCCGTGTCATCACCGCGAAGACCGTGAACCGCGCAGCCTATTCGGTCGCGCCATCCTCCTACCGATCCATCCGCATCAAGGCCGGGCCGATCCATTCGGTCGCCGCCTACCAGGGAGAATTCTGATGTCCGCAGTGCTTGCCGCGAACCCGCTCGAACATATCGGCGCCAACCATCCCCCGCTTGCCGATCGGCTGGCGCTCGACCATGCCGACCTGATCGCCGAGGTAGAGAAGATCGCCGAGCGTGCCAATGCGGCGCCGCGCAAGATCATCGACGAGGCGACCGGCGAAGCCGTCGTCGCCATCCGCAAGGAGGCGTCCGCTTTCTTCAAGAAGGCCGATGGCATCCGCGTCCAGGAGAAGGAGCCGCACCTGCAGGCGTCGCGCGATGTCGACGACTTCTTCCGCCCGCTCAAGGACCGCGCCGAGAAGATGATGAAGTTCTTCATCGGCGTCGAGGATGACCGCGCCCGCGAATTGGCCGCTGAGGAACGCCGCCGTCGCGAGGAAGAAGCGCGCAAGGCCCGCGAGGAAGA
This sequence comes from Kaistia algarum, assembly GCF_026343945.1. NCBI lineage: Bacteria > Pseudomonadati > Pseudomonadota > Alphaproteobacteria > Hyphomicrobiales > Kaistiaceae > Kaistia > Kaistia algarum. The sequence continues at coordinate 756,057 of NZ_JAPKNJ010000003.1, read as the reverse complement.
GCAGCGCCAGCGCGAGATCGCCGAGCGCCAGGCCGCCGCCGCGCGTCCGACCGCCGCCGCCAAGGCCGAAGACAAGGCCGAGGCCGCAGCGGAGCGCGCCGAGCGGCTGGAGATCGCGCCGGTCGTTCTCGACGGCGCCAAGGCCGAATGGGCATTCCGCGTCGTCGATCCCGATGCGCTGCTGGCGACGCTTGGCCCGCTCGGCGCCTTCATCGGCAGCGACGTGATCGAGAAGGCGCTGCGCCAGTTCACGCGCATCAACAAGGGCTCGCGGGCGATCCCCGGAATCGAGTTCTTCGAGGATTTCAAGGCCAAGCGCCGCTGAGCGGCGGCACGGCTCCATCCCTTCAATCGGAGATTCAGACCATGGCCGGACAGGCAGTCGAAACCATCAATGAAGACGGCGAAGTCGTCGCCGGCCTGCCGTCCGGCTATGCTGCCGGGAACCAGAGCCTGGCCGTGAGCCTCGCCCGGGCCGAGGTCGATCAGCAAATCACGACGGCACACGCCTACCCCCGCAGCGTGACGCGGGCGGTACAGAACATCATGAGCCTCGCGACGATTGACGAGGAAAGCGCGGAAGAGTGCGTCTACGCGCTTCCTCGCGGCGGGAAGCCGATCAAGGGTCCGAGCGTTCGCCTCGCCGAGATCATCGCCAGCCAGTGGGGAAACTGTCGCGTCGGCGCCCGCGTCGTGCATGTCGATCGGATCGAGAAATACGTCGAGGCCGAAGGCGTCTTCCATGATCTGGAGACCAATGCGGCAACGACGGCGCGCGTCCGGCGCCGGATCTCGGACAAGCGCGGCAACCTGCTGAACGACGACATGATCGTCGTCACCGGCAATGCCGCGTGCTCGATCGCCAAGCGGAACGCCATCCTCGGCGCCGTTCCGAAGGCAGTCTGGCGCAAGGCGTATGCCGCCGTCGAACAGGTGATCGCGGGCGACATCAAGACGCTGGCGGAGCGCCGCGACCTCGTGATGAAGGCATTCGCAGCGTTCGGGGTGACCCCGGAGCAGGTTTGCGCAGCGCTCGGCATCGGTGGCCTCGATGACCTCACCCTTGAGCATATGGGCACGCTGACCGGCATGCGTTCCGCGCTCAAGAGCGGCGAGGCAACGGTCGAGGAGATGTTCCCGAAGCCGGCGGCGCCAGGCGAGAAGCCAAAAAACCTCGCCGAAGGTCTGGACAAGCTCGCCAAGGCTGGCAAGGCGGATGCGAAGACGCCGGCCCACGATGCCGATGGCGTCGTCAGCGAAGACAAGAATCAGCCCGAAGACAAGAACCCCGACGTCTCCAAGGCCCCGGAGACGTCGGCGAAGGCCGAGGCCGGCGCGACCGCCCCGCAGCGCCGCGCCTCGGCCGCTTCCGCCAAGACGACCGCGCACCTGACGGCATCCGTCGCCATGGATCGCGGCCGGGCCGATGCGCAGTCCGGAAAGGAGCGCAGCGAGGTTCCCGATGACGTGAAGGCGGCAGGCCCCGAGATCGTCGGAGCCTGGTTCGCCGGCCACGACGCAGTCACCGAGGAATCGGTCGATGAAGTGGCCGAAGCCGAAGGCGCAGGCTTCGACTTTCCGGGGGATCGCTGATTATGGCCGACCGCTGCCCAACCTGCGGCGCTCGCGTCGCATCCATCTTCGAACATGTCGATATCGACTGCCGGCCGATCCACGACGCGCCGCAAGACGGCAGCATCATCATTGGGCTGTTCCCTGACGATGTGAGGAACTCGATCAGGTGGAAACCGGAGCGCAGTCATCCAGGCGGCGGACCCCGCCTCGGGGAAGGCTGGGTCGATGACGAGAACGGCTTTCCGATCGATCAGCCCGAGGCATGGGCGCCACAAGAGGAGGGTTTGTAGTCATGCCGCTCACCGTCGAAATCCGCCTGCGCGAAGGCGACATTGTCGCCGTGCTCGCCACCGTCACCTATGCGCCCAAGCGGCGTGCGGACACCTATGTCCACCTGAAGGTCGAAGGCTCCTATTCGCCGCTGCTACTCGAGCCGCGGCAGATCGAGGCGGTGGTGCGCCGCGCCTTCGCTGTAGGCGAGCGGGTCCGTTGCGACGCCGGAGCCGGGACCATCCTGGCGATCGCGACCGACAGCGCGTGGATCAAGCTCGACGGCGCGCCGAAGCCGGTAACGGCCGATCTCAATCGGATCGAATTGCTGGAGCCGGAGCCCGTCGCTGACGACGGCGACGACCCGATGCCGCCGGTCCAGCCGCCTGTCGCCGAAATCGCCATGACCGAGACCTGACCAGAGAGGATTCCCCTATGGGCCGCATATTTCTGTCCTTCGATGTCGAGACCTCTGGTCTGCCCTTGTTCAAGGAGCCGTCCGAGCACCCCGACCAACCGCATATCGTGCAGATCGGCGCCCGCCTGATCGACATCGAGACGCGGGTACCGGTGCATACACTCGACACGATCATCAAGCCGGATGGCTGGACGATCCCGGATGAGGTCGCGGCAATCCACGGCATCACGACGGAACGCGCCCTGGCCGAAGGTATTCCGGAGCACGAGGCATTGGCGGCCTTTGACGACATGTGGCGGCAGGCCGAATTCCGGCTCGCCTACAATGCCAGCTTCGACGACCGGATCCTGCGCATCGCGTACATGCGCCATGTCGGCCACGATCGCGCCGATGAATGGAAGGACGGAGCCGTGAAGTGCTCGGCTCGCATGGCGACGCCGATCGTCAACATGGCGCCGACCGACAGGATGATGGCGGCGGGCCGCTACACCGCGAAGATGCCGAAGCTCGCCGAGGCCTATCGGTTCTTCTTCGGCAACGACCTGGAGAACGCGCACTCGGCGCTCGCCGATGTCGATGCTTCGACGGCGATCTATTTCGCCTGCCTCGATCGTGCCCAGCCGGCAACGACCCCGATGGCGCGCCCGGTACCGGCGCCTGCCGTCGCCGACGAAATCCGGTTCTGAGCCATGTGGGTTCGCATCGCGATCTGCATCTTCCTTCCGTTCATCGTCGCGTATGCCGTCGTGGCGCGCCTCGTTCGCGAAGCCCGGTCGGCAGTTCGTTACGCCTATTGGGACGCCGCCGAGGAAATCGCCGCGGCACGGAAGGCGTGGCGGGCGAAATCCATCGATCGCGACTTCTGGGAAATCAAATGAGCGACGCCCCTGCCTCTGAGATCGAGATCACGGCCGCTCCGACAAAGGACGGGACCGTAACGGTGACCATCGGCGATGCCGAGCTGGTTCTGACCCGCGCCGATGCGCTGCGATTCGCCGACTTGGTCGCTTGGGCAGCCGGCAACAGCTTTCATCGTCCGAGAAGGGAAGTCCGCTGATGCGCCAAGCTCCCGTCTATCCCCTCCCCGCCGCCATGTGGCCGGCCATGAAGCCGATCGGCTACGCCCGCACGGCCGACGGCGCCATGCGGATCCTGCGCCACCACCGCGACGCCGATCCGGCGGCCATTCCGGTTGCGGCCCGCCTTGTCGAAATCGGCGGCCTGGCGCGGGGGTTCTTCCCCCTGACGATCGATGCCGGGAGGCTGGTGCCGTGAGCCAGCGGAGAAGTCGGCGAGAGCATCTGGTGGGCGACGGGATCGTGCCTTGCACCTATTGCGGCAAGGCGGCGGAACTGGTCACCGGCGCGACAATGTATCCGCATCGTCCCGACCTCGCTGCGAAGCAATTCTATCGCTGCGTTCCATGCAGCGCCTGGGTCGGCTGCCACGACGGTACGACACGACCGTTGGGGATTCTGGCCACCGCTGAACTTCGTCAGGCCAAGAGTGCGGCCCACGCCGCCTTCGACCGCCTGTGGAAGGCGAAGATCGAGCGCGATGGTTGCTCGAAAAAGGCGGCTCGCGGCGCCGGCTATGCCTGGCTTGCTGATCAGCTCGGCATCGAAGCCGCCGACTGCCACATCGGAATGATGGATGCCGCAACGTGCCGGCGGGTCGTCGAACTGTGCGCCTCGGTCGGACGGTCGAGCCATGTCACCCCAAGTCTAGAGATGGCCCGATGACGCTCACAACCCCGATCATTGAGCCCATCGCGATCGTCGGCACCACCGGGTCCGGCAAGACTTATGCCGCAAAGGGCATCGTCGAGGATCTGCTCGCGCGTGGCCGTCGGGTCTGCATCATCGACCCGCTGGGGGTCTGGTACGGACTCCGCACGACGGCAGATGGCGAGGCTCCCGCCTTTCCGGTCACGATCTTCGGCGGCGACCGCGCCGACTTTCCCATCACAACAGAGGATGGCGCCGCGCTCGGCGCCGTCATCGCGGACGGTCTTGTCCAAGCCTCGATCGTCGACACCAGCGACCTGACCGGCGGCGAGACGATCAAGCTGATGACGCCGTTCTTCGAGACCCTGTTCGCGAAGAACAGGGAGGCACTCCTTCTCGTCATCGACGAGGCCGATGCCTTTGCTCCGCAAAACCCGGTCCCGGGTGCGGAACGTCTCAAGGGCGCCGTCGACAAGATCGCTCGCCGGGGCCGGGTGAAGGGCTTCCGGTTGATGACGATCACGCAGCGGCCGGCCGTGCTCGACAAGAGCGTGCTGAGCCAGATCGCCACTCTGATCGCCATGGGGCTTCGCAGCCCTCAGGACCGCAAGGCGATCGAAGGCTGGGTGAAGGGCAATGCCGACGAGAACATGGCCAAGGACGTTCTCGCCAGCCTGCCCAAGCTGGCGCGGGGCGAGGGTTGGATCTGGTCCCCTGGCGCCGACATCCTGAAGCGCAAGACCTTTCCTCTCATCAGGACGCTCGACACGTCGAAGACGCCGGAGCCCGGCAAGAAGCTGGTCGAGGCCCGGGCTGTTGCGAGGGTTGATGTTGCGGCGATCCGGGCCGCGCTGGGCGCTGTGGGCGCCAAGGCGATCGAGCCGACCAAGGCCACAGCAGCCGATCTAGCGGCAGCGGAACAACGCGGTTATCAGCGCGGCTTGGCGGAAGGCGAGAAGCGCGGCGTCGTGCAAGGCCAGGCGCTCGCGCTCACTCGGATGAGGTCGGCGCTGGACGCGCTGCGCATTCAAGAAATACCAGCGGGCTCGCTCGTCGCCGACGACGGTCGGAAAGATGCAGGCCCCGAGGGGAACCACCGGCCGACATCAGGCGCCGGCCCCAAGCCATCCGCGGTGGCGAGCGCGGATGGAGCTCTCAACAGCGCTGCCCGCAAGATGCTGGCCGTGCTGGACACCAATCCGCCGGTGCGTCGGTCCTGGCAGCAGGTCGCGACGCTCGCCGGTCTGAAGGCGCGCGGCGGCCACTTCAATGCCGGCCGGAAGGCCATCATCGACGGCGGCTACATCATCGAACGCGATGGCCTGATCGAGCATGCGAACCCGTCGCCGGGTGCGGCGGAATCGGTCAGCGATCCTGCCGCAATTGTCGACATGTGGGCGGCGTCGCTATCGGGCGCCGCGCCGAAGATCCTCCGCTTCCTCTTCGGCGAGAGCCGCGACGGCCTCGGCGGACGCCAGGGCACCAAGGAATGGATCGCCGAGCAGCTCGGCATGCAGCCTCGAGGCGGTCATTGGAACGCCGCGTGGAAGGAGCTTCGCGACAACGGGATCGTGACCATCAACGGCAACATCGCGCGGCTCACTGACCTATTCGCGCCGGCCGAACTGAACCGCAATCGGGAGGCGAGCAATGCGTGAGCTGGTAATCGACAGTTTTGCCGGCGGCGGCGGGGCTTCCGAGGGCATCTGCATGGCGCTCGGGCGCGATCCGGACATCGCGGTCAATCATGACCCCTTCGCGCTTGCCATGCACCGCGTCAACCATCCCGGCACGCGCCATATGGTCCAGGACGTCGCGACCGTCGATTCGGTCGGCATGTGCGCCGGGCGGCCGATTGGCATGCTGTGGATGTCGCCGGACTGCACCGATCATTCCAAGGCCAAGGGCGCCGCGCCGCGCCGCGAAGCCGGCCGGACGACGCGAGGCATCGGCTGGGCGATCGTCGGCTGGGTCAAGGCCCTGCCGAAGCGGCAGCGGCCGCGCGTCGTCTTCCTCGAGAATGTCGAGGAATATGTCGACTGGGGTCCGCTCGGCGAGGACGGGCGGCGTGAGGCCGGACGCAAGGGCGAGACCTTCAAGGCCTTTGTCGCCGCCTGGCGGGCGCTCGGCTACACGAACATCGAATGGCGGCAGCGGCGCGCATGGTGGAGCGGGTCGGGGACGATCCGCAAGCGGCTCTACATGATCATGCGCCGCGACGGCCAGCCGATCGTCTGGCCGGAGCGCGAATTCGGCAATCCGAACGATGCCGCCGATGCGGCGGCGATCTCGGCAGGGGCTCTGAGGCCCTGGGTGACGGTGGCCGACTGCCTCGATTTCGGTCTGCCCTGTCCGTCGATCTTCGCCAGCGTCGCGGAGATCCGCGAGCGGCACGGCGTCCGCGCCAAGCGGCCTTTGGCGCCGAAGACGATGAGCCGCGTCGCCAAGGGCGTGAAGCGCTATGTGCTGGACGCGCCGAAGCCGTTCCTCGTCAAGGTCAACCACACGGCCCGGGGCGAGGCGCGGGACCGTTCGGCCGAGGCGCCGGCCGGGGCTATGACGGGCAAGCGCGACGATGCGCTGGTGACGCCCTTCGTCACCAAGTTTCGCCAGAACTCTATCGGCCATCCTGTGGTCGAGCCGGCCCATACGATCACGCCGCATGCCAGCGAGACGCATGGCGGCGGCGCGGCGCCAATGGGTTTGGTCGCGCCTGTCTTGGCCTATGCGCAGCAGGGCGGCGGCATCCGGTCGGCCGAGGATCCGGCGCACACCTTCACAGCCTCGGCGAAGGACCAGAATGTGCTGCTCGCACCCTATCTCGTCCCGCGCTATGGCGAGCGCGAGGGGCAGGAACCGCGCACGGCACCAGCCGATCGTCCGGGTCCGACGCCGGTGCCGACCGGCAATGAGGGATCGCTCGCGGCTGTCCACATGATGACGATGCGCGATTCTGGCGCGCCGTCCTCGCCGGCAGACCATCCGGGGCGAACGCTGGTCGCCGATGGCGCCGCCGAGACGCTGGTGGCGGTGCATGTGCAGCGCCAGTTCGGCAATTCGGTCGGCGGGTCGGCGGAAGCGCCGAACGGCACGGATACGGCGGGCGGCGGCGGGAAATCGGCCATGCTGGCCGCTTCCTTCGTCGCCCAGCACAATACCGGGCTTGTCGGCCATGAACTGCCAAAGCCGATCAGCACGATCGTCGGCAAGGGCTCGACACAGCAGCTCGTCGCCGCCTCGATGCTGTCACTGCGCGGCAGCGACCGGCGGGATGCTCCGGCCGACGAGCCGGCGCGCACGAACTCGGCGCAGGGTCAGCACGACGCCCTCGTCTCGCTGCCGCTGATGACCGTCTATTACGGCAATGAGCAGGACGGCGAGCCGGTCGACACGCCGGGACGGACGGAGACGACGCGCGACCGCTTCGGCCTCGTCGAGGCCTTGGCCGCCGTGCCGCCGTTCTCGGCCGATCACGAGCCGCGCGCCCGCGCCGTCGCCGATTTCCTGCGGGCCGAGGGTTGCTGGGACGGCGGCGAGTTCGTCACGATCGAGGTCGAGGGTGTCATGCTCGTCCTTGTCGATATCGGCATGCGGATGCTGACCCCGCGCGAGCGCTTCAACGCCAACGGCTTCCCGCCCGGCTACGTCATCGACCATGGCATCGACGAGCACGGAAACCGGATCGCCTTCACGCTGGAGCAGCAGGGCTACATGTGCGGCAACGCCGTCTGCCCGACCGAGGCCCGCGCCCTCGTCGCGGCGAACTATATCCCGGCAGAGATCGAGGACGGCGAGGAAGAAGCCGCGCTGCCGCTGTTTCTGGAGGCGGCGGAATGACCCGCGCTCCCCTCGCCTTCTCCTTCCTCAAAGCCAGTGGTGAATGACATGGCTGAGCATATTCTGAAGACCGTTGCTGGAGCATGGGACGCGGTCGAACGCGGCGACAAGCGCTTCGAAGTTCGGCGCAACGATCGGTTCTTTCAGCCGGGCGACACAGTGATCCTTCGCCGCATCATGACGGGCGATCCCGGCCCGATTAGAGACTACGACGGCGAATTCCGGGATCTGACGTTCCGCATCGGCTGGTTCCTGCAGGGCGGCCAGTTCGGCGTAGAGCCGGGCTATTGCGTGTTTCAGCTAGAGCCAGTGCGGGCAGCCGCATGACCATGCGGCTCCCCCTCGCCATCATCCTCTGCCTTGCCGCCTCCCCGGCCCTCGCCCTCCCCGCCGTGCCGCACCTGCCCGTACCGCGCGACATCTGCGGCATCGAGATCCCGCCGGCCCGCTACAGCCGAGGCCGCGAGATCAAGCTCGGCATCGACGGCCCGCACTATGTCGTCGCGACCAGGGTTGCCCGCGAATGCCGGAGCTCCGGCACGGACAAGGCCGTGGGCTGTACGACATCGATCCTGCTCGGCCGCACCGTGATCGCCTATCGCGTCCTGATCGCCGCCAACCCGCCTCCAGGCCGCTATCCAGGCTGCACGCCCACTATGTGGCGCCGCAGCATCCTCGCCCATGAGCGGGCGCATATGGCCGGCTGGCCGGCTGATCACCCGAGGTGACGCAATGAGCGATCTTCCGACATCGATCTGGCCTATTTCCCCGGTCCCACACCCTGACACGTGGCGTTACGACCAGCTCGGTTCTCAAATCGTGGGCGCGTCGGCAAAAGGCGGCGACACGCTCGTCATCGATATTCGTGGCTGGGGCTACCTGACCGGCAAGGGCCACGGAGCACTTGGCCTCAGTTTCGAGCCCGCCCGAGCCGCTCAGGACGCTCTCGCGGAGTTCATCATTGCAGCGTGTCGAGCCGCCGCCAGCAAGGAAGGCCAGAAGCCATGACCGACTCCAGCCGCATCGCCGACCTGGAGACGGAGGTAAAAATGCTCTCCGGGATGCTGAATGCTGCAACGGAAAAGGCCGCGAAAAGCATCAACTCCAGATGGGCCGCCGAAGCCCGCGTCACCGCCCTCGAAGCGCGGGTGAAGGAGCTGGAGGTGGACACATCTCTGCTCAATTGGCTGGAAGCGAACCCGACTGTCGAGATCGGCCTTAACCGGTTCGACGAAAAGTCGGCATGGGAAGCGCACCTCGTCTCCGGTGGTGTGAACGATCGCGAATGGGAGCTTCTGTGCACCGCCAACACAATTCGCGGGGCGATCAAGGGCGCCCGCGCCCTCCTCCAGCCCAAGGACAAGAGCCATGACTGATTTCACGAAGGAAGAGATCGAGGAGATTGCCCAAAATGACGAGTGGGCTGCCGCCGAGGTCCGAAAATTATACAGTGGCGATGATGCCGCTACCGTCGCCAAGTTCGAAGCCGGCGCCCGCCGTTTGGATATCCGAGTCACCGCCCTCCGCGCATTCGCGAATAGCATGGATGCGGAGCCGGGAGCCCCTGAATCGCTGACGCGGCCGATCATCGGGATCGAGAACCGCGCAGCGGGGGAGGTCTTCGCCATCATGGCGGATCGCATCCGTTCGCACTTCAAGGCCCGCACCCCTCCCGCCAGCGCGCCCGCAGAGCCGGTCGCGGCCAAGGCACTTTCTTGCTTCGACGAGTTTCGCGCTGCCTATGCCGATCCGAGGCTCGATTGCGCGGCTAACAGAGCGATCGTATCGGCGCTGGACAATCTCCGGCCGAGGCGAGAGCGCGACATACGCTCCGCCCTCGCCGAGCAGTCCAAGCCTACCTCCCCGCTCCACATCAGTGCCCTGAGATCCGCCCTTGAGCCTTTTGCGGACATCGGCCGCCTGATCTGCGCCGAGACCGAGGGGTACGAAGACGACGATCTCATCTCGCTCGCCCTCGGCGGATACGACCTTCCGCACCTTGCGATCGGCACCTTCCGCAAGGCCGACGCGGCCATCAATGGCATTCCGAGGCGCCCGGGCGCCTCCCCGAATATCCATCGGTGTTTCATCTGCGCGGAGCCCTTCCGCCGCGGCGAGATGGTGCTGCCGGACATCGATGAAGGGCTCGGCCATCGCGCCTGCTACGGCGAGGACCGCGACGGCTACGTCAAAGACATCGACACCGGCGAGCCGCTCGGCCCCGACGATCCGATCCCCGCGGGCGAGCCCTATGATCCGGCGGACTATCCGGAGAGCCTTGCGCTGGAGCCCGCGCCTGCCGAGGCTCGTGCTGCGGTGCAAGACTCGTCGATCAATGCTGCCAGGGTGCTCATACTGCGCGAACGTCTCCGGCAGATTGAAGTCGAAGGCTGGACGGCGGATCACGATGACGAGCACGAGGACGGCCATCTGCTGCGCGTCGCCGGCATCTATTTGTGGCACGGGACCGACAAGGAAGCGCCGATCCAAAAGGACGGTACGCCTCTCAGTTGGCCATGGGATGCGCGTTGGTGGAAGCCGAAGTCCAGGCAGCGCAATCTCGAACGTGCCGGCGCGCTGTGCCTTGCGGAACGGTCCAGGCGCATCCGTCTGGGCTCCTATGTCGGACACGTCGATCAGAAGTTGGCAATCGTAGAGCGTGAACTTGCGGCTCTTCTCGCCGCCGCGCCCCAGCCCGCCAGCCGCCGCGTCCGCCACAAGAAGCGCGGCTCGACCTATCGCGTGATCGGCGAGGCGGAGGCGCAATTGGCGAAGCCATCTGATGGCGTCTTCACGCCGGATGCCTGGAGGCCGCTACGGGAGGGTAGCCGCCTCACCGTCTACCAGGCCGAGCACGACGGCAAGCTGTGGGCGCGCTTCAGCGACGAGTTCGAAGACGGCAGGTTCGAAGACTTGCACCCCAGCCAGAACGGGGAGACGTGAGCCATGGGCACCAAGAACAATCCAAGCGCCTTCGATTGCTACCACAACGCCGAGCCGGACGAACCCATGTTCATCTTGCTCGCTAGAGATCCGTTGGCGCCTGGTCTCGTGCGCGAATGGGCCGATCAGCGCGAAGCGGTAGCCGTCACCGCCAGGCAGTTCGCCAAGGTCTCCGAAGCGCGCCAATGCGCGGATGCGATGGAGGCATGGGCAGCCAGCCAGAACAGGGAGGAGCGGTGATGGCCGACTATCCCGGCATAGCCCGCGCGTGCCTGCTGATCGCGCTCGACAATGGCGGCATCAACCGCGACCGATCCGAAGTGCAGCAAAACCGTGAAATGACGCAATGGCTGGCAAAGCAGCCAGGCGACGTTCTGCCGGCGATCGACGCTTGGTTGGTCGCGCTCTCCGATGACGATCTCGATACCTTCTGCTGCGGCGGAGAGGACGAGCCAGAAACCGAAGCGATTCGCGCTACGGCGCCGCCGTTCACTGACGATCTGCTCACCCGCTATTTCGAAGAGGTCTGCTGATGTTCCCGTGCCCATGCTGTGGCGCCAGCGACAGCCGCGCCATCGGACCCGATTCCCGCATCGCCGAGCTTGAGGCCCGCGTGGAGAAGGCAGAGGCGGAGTATGCCGAAATCTGCAAAGAACTAGGCTGCGTCCAGAAGCCGGGCGTCGCCATCAAGTTCATCCGAAATCTTCGCATCGAACTGCAGCACACCTATGCTCGCAACGTCGAGATCATGCGGTTATGGGACAATGCGTCTCCGACCGAACTGCAGGAACTTGACCGCCTTCGCCGCGGCTGGGGGCCGAGCACGCCAACCGAGCGGCAGGCCCGGCACCATGATCTGATCGAATGCATGCAGGCGTTTTTGATCGCGCTGAGCGATCTCTCCCTTCCTGAGGAAGTCGAGGTTTCGGAAGAGGCACAGAAGGCGTTCGACGCGGCCTACGACCGGGTTCAAGGTGGCTACGTGGCTGTGATCGCGCTCATCCAAAAGATGCACGAGCCGATCGCCAAGCCGGATATTGATTGGGAAGCCCGAGCTATCGCTGCCGAAGCCGAACTCTCCCGCCTCCGCGCCGCGCTGATCGAAGCCGGACGGGAGGCTGGCGCCGGGCTTTCCGATTCCGTCTCGACCGATTTCCTCATGGGCGTGCCGAACGAGATCAAACTGGTGCTCTCCCGCCTCCGCGCGACCGATACGATTTGGCGCGACAACGTCCAAGCTCACGCGGCGGCGATGCGCATGGTCCGCGATGCGATCGGCGAGATGTTTGGGCCGTTGGCGTCTCTTGAGAGCGAAGAAGCGGTCCTCTTGCGCGGACCCGAGCCGCATCACGACGCCGAAGCGATCATTGCGGCGCTCTCCCGGCTCCGCGCCGCTGGGACGCAGCCGGACGACCTTGAACAGTGGGCCACGGCGCCAGAAGATGATGCGACACGACGCCTTGTCGCTCGCGCTATTGCGAAGAACGCCTTCGGCAGGGACTGGGACGATTTTGAAACCGTCAACGCCTCGGATGTCGATAAGGCGGATTTGATTTCCTATGCCGCAGCGGCGATCGGCGCCCTCCGCTCTCTCTTTCGTCCGGCTCTTACCCCCACCTCGCGCGAGACGGAGGGGTAGCAGATGTGCAACGCCTGCGGGAACGTCTGCTGCGGTATGGATTTTTTCGGCGGATGTGGATGTGACGGATGTGACGAACCTGAGTGCTGGAGCGACGACGTAGACGACGCCTTCGATGAAGAGGACGGCGATTATGACGCCGCGCCGGCTCTTCATCGCCATTTCCGATGCGATGCACCTGCTCCCTCCAAGGCCCCCTCACCATGACCGCCGTCGAGCCTGGTCCAGCCCCGCTATTCGATCGCCTACGGGCGCTTGCCAAGATCCATGACGATTTCGCCGCGCGGAATACATGGAAGGGCAACGCGAAATATTCGCCGCCGTCGTCTGCCGAGGAATCCCGGCGGCATCACGAGCAGGCCGCGGCCGACCTGCGGAGCGCGGCCGATCTCCTTGAACCGTGGATGACGCCATGACCGCCGTCGAGAGGATGCCGGAGCGGATCCGAGCCGATGCCGTCGCGGCGATCCTTGGCATTGAAGTGCGCACCGTGCAAGCTCTGGCGGCGCGGGGAGAGCTTCCGGGGGCGATGAAGATCGGCAGGCTCTGGACGTTCGACGAATCCGCGCTGCGGCTATGGATAAGGGAGCGGACCACATGCCTGAACGACCGAAGGCACCAAAGCACACATACTGGCGCAAAGACACGCTATGGGCGCGATTTGCCGTTGCAGGCCGAGAAATCCGCGAGAGCCTACGAACAGACTCTCCAAAGATTGCGGCAAGGCGGGTCGCCGAAATGAGGCAGAAGGCCATCGGCAGCGCCAAGTTCGCGGAGAACAGCCGGTCGTGGATGGACGCCGTCACTGAGTGGGGTGGCTATATCGAACAGCAAGTCGGATCCGCGCGAACGGTGAAGCGCTATGCCGATTCCCTCGCCATCGCCGGCCGGCACTTCAGCACCATGGCGATAGCCGCCATCGGCAAGACAGAGATCAACGCCTTCGTCGCCGACAGGCGGAAGGGCGGCGTGACCAACGCAACGATCCGCCGCGACCTGCAGGCGATATCATCGCTGTTCAGCTTCGCCGAGGATGAGGGCTGGCGCGAAGGCAACCCGGCGCAGGACAAGATGCGCAAGCTCAAGGAGCACCGCGACCCGATTGTGCTGCCTCACGAGGATGACTATGCCTTCATCCTCTCTCGTCTGGCACCGGCCCATGCCGAGATGCTGCGCGCCGCGCGCGCCACAGGCATGCGGCAGAACGAACTCGCAACCGCCAAGCGGAAGGACTTCGATCCGGCCAGGTCCAGCCTCTTGCTCATGGGAAAGGGTCGCAAGCAGCGGACCATCAGCCTGTCGGACGAGGCATCGGCGATCTTCGCCCGGCAGCCTGTCGCGCTGAAATGCGATGCGGTCTTTCACCACGGCGGGAAGCCGATCACACAGGCCGCCTTCATCTTCTCCCGCGCGCGCCGGGCGGCACAAACGGCGGCACGAAAATCCGGGCAGCCGTTTCGCGGCTTCCGCTTCCACGACATGCGCCATCTCTATGCCGTCGAGTACCTTCGCAGCGGCGGCGGGATCTATGATCTCAAGGAGCACCTGCGCCATTCGTCAATCAAGACGACGGAGATGTACCTGGAGTTCCTGACCCCGGAGGAAGCCGAGGCTGCTAAGCGCAAAGGCCTTGACGCTGCGGACGCCATCGGCGAAGACGGCGCCAGCGCCAAGACTGGGCGGCGATAGGCCGTCACGAAATACGACACGCGACAATCGGTTTACCGCGTGCCGGATATGAGTTAAGATACTGAAATAGCGTTGAAATCTCTGATAATGCCGGATTAGCTCAGCGGTAGAGCAGCGGTTTTGTAAACCGAAGGTCGGGGGTTCAATCCCCTCATCCGGCACCATAGAGACGCCTCAGACATGGACGCCGCGCGGTGGCGCCGGGCTCGGTGGCTGTCAAGTGGGACGCCAAGCGCCACGATTCGCCAACCACCGTCACACCAGCGGCTCCAGCCCCTTCGGCTCCGCGACAGGCTGGCGGCACCTTGGAGCCGCCAGCCATTTCGTGACTATTGTCAGGCCGTTTCGTAGAGGCGGCGCTCGAAGAGGCCGTTGCCCTTCAGTCCGTGCAGCGCTTTGGCGGCAGCCAGCACGACGAGATCGACGAGCGGCTCGATGAGAATCACCAGCATATAGGCGCCGCCGAAGGAGGCGATCGCACCGGCGTTCTCAGCGGTGAAGCCATGGCCGTAGAACGCCCAGAAGGCCACCCAAACAACAATGCCGGCCTGATAGGCCGTCGAGAGCGCCAGCGCCTGCCGGTATTTGAGCGCGACATAGGGCGTGTTGGGCGCGATGACGACCCGCGCCAGCGCCGAGAGCCCAAAGAGCGGAACCAGCAGCGTGGTGACGTTCATGCCATATTGCGGCAGGTCGAACGGCGCAAAGAACAGCCCCTGGATCAGAAGGCCGAGCGCCAGACCGATGGCGGCCGGCGCGGCACCGAAGATCAGGAACAGCGTCGAGCCAAGGATCAGATGCACCTCGGAGACGCCGACCGGATAATGCGGCAGCAGTTCGAAAAACGAGAAGACGAGCGCCGTCGTCAAGACGCTTCGGCCGAGGAGCGAAAGCGCGCCCCGCTCCTTCACCGCGTCATAGGCCAGCTTCAGCGTGTAGCTGCCGGCGCCAGCGGCCGTGACATAAGACAGCCAGATCTTGCTGTCGTCGACCAGTCCGGGTTCGATATGCATGAAAGTTCCTTCTGCCGTCCCACCGACGGCCCTGGATTCAACAAACGCCCATGGTCGGTCTCCTGACTCGCGGGTCACCGCGACCTGCCGCCTTCCCGGACCGCACCTTGAAAAGGCTTGGTTCAGTGGCATTCGGCAGGCCGCTCGCCGCTCACAGTCGCGGGGGCGGTCGAGGCTTCGGGCGTTAGGGCCCTTCCTCGTTCCCTTTCCGGTCGGATGCGTTCTCTACTCCCGACCGAAACCATGGGCACCACAGCAGCGGCCGGATGCGGGGGGAAGTCAAGGTGCTTCGCGCTCCCGCAACCATCGTCCACCGTAGAGGTGGGCTCAGCCCTTGTGCTGCCCGTTGCCGTGATCCTCGGCCGGGGGATGATGGCCGCTTCCGTCCATCATGACGACGCCGTCGAATGTCGAAAACTTCGCAACCAGGGCCGGATCTAGCTTGGCTTCCGCCGCGACGATCGCGGCGGAAAGAGCATCGGCAGCCTCGGCGCTGAGGCCGAAGGTTTTCAGGCCCACCGCCTCTTTCAGCGCATCGCCGCTGCATAAGGTCAGCGCCCAGGTGCCATCCTTCTTGCGCAGCAATGCGCGGCCGCCCATGTCGCCCTGCGCCCACCCGGCCACCGCCACGTCGCCCTCGACCGTGACCGGCTCGACGGTGAGACGGGCATCCGGCTTGTCGAAGGTTGCCATCAGCAGGTTGCGGACAGCCGCCTGATCCTGCGTGTCGTCGGCGAAGGCGGGATTGGCGATGCTAATCAGGCTGATCGCGCCGAGAACAGCGAACCATAGTTTCAGAATTCTCATGTCGATTCCTCTCAGGTTTTGACGGCCCATCGGGCCGAGTCAGGGGCGGATGTCGATCGTGTCCTCGAGCTTCACCAGGTCGAAGTCGGAGACGAGAATGTCGATTCGGGCCGTCCAGCGGCCGGAGACCGGGAGGGTCAGTTCATCGACATGCCATGTGCCGTCGCCGGGCTTCGTCGCGGGGCGACGTATGGCCTCGATCCCGACGGACGGGTTGGAAAGCACCAGCGTCACCGCCTTCGCGTCCAGCGGGCCAAAGTCACCGGTCATGACCACGATCGATGCGCGCACCGGTCCGGCACGGCCTGGCGTGATCGTGAGATCGGCCATCGCCTTTTCCGTGTGGATATGGATCGAGGCCGGCGCCGCCGCCGCCATCGCCAGTGCGCGCGGGGGCGGCGTGAATCGCCATGCGCCAGCGACAGCGAAAATCGCTACGACGAGCGCGATCTCGGCCAGGATCGAGCGGCGCAGGCGCAGGACGGCCCGTGCGTCCCCCTGCTCCGCCGGTGTCGTCAGCCAGACGCGATTGACAGCGGCGAGCGCAAAGAGTGGCACGAGCAGCGCCAGCTTCACCAGGAAGACCACACCATAGGCGGTCCTCCACAACGCGTCGATGCTCCCCAGCTGGATCACGCCGAGCAGCAGGCCTGCCGCGACGAGGGACAGGACGGCAAGCGGCACGACCTTGGAAAACCGGCGCAGAACCATGGGCGCGTCGGCCGACCGCGAAACGAATGCCACGGCCAGCGGGATAAGCGCACAGGCCCAGAACGCAATGCCCACGGCGTGCAGGAACACGGCTGGCCGTGTCAGCCATTGCGGATGCGCGGCGCTGGCGTGCCCGCTCGCCGCCAGCGCAGCGCCCACGAGCAGCAGGCCGATCAGCGAGATCACCCGGCCTCCAAGCCCATTCAGCCGAAAGGCCAGCAGCCCGCAAAGCAACGCTGCGAAGGCCAGGGAGGCCAGGCTGCCGAGGCTGGTGCCAAACCCCGTCTTCCAGACGATCGGATCCGACAGGACCGACAGTGATGCACCGAGCGCATCGAGGCCCTGGAGACCTATCGAGACCGGAACCGCTACCAGGCCCAGCGAAAGGGATGCGGTACCGAAATAGGTCGCGGTGCGCGACCTCCCGCCGATCCAATGGAGGAAGAAGGCTCCGCCAACCCCCAGGAACAGGCCCACATACGTCCCGAGCCGGGCCAGCCAGATGGCGATGCGCACCGGCCAGTCGACTAGCTCTGCCTCGGAAGGCGGCGCATTGGCGCTCGGCGCGCCGATCGAAAATACGGACGAGCCTCCAACGGGGTGGCCATCTTCCGAGACCACCCGCCAGCTCAGGACATAGGTCCCGTTCGCGAGCCCGCCCGGCGCCACGATATCGAGCGTCGCGTCGCGGAGTGCGTATCGATCCAGCGCGGTCGCGGCACCGCCGGGGCCGATCAGCTTCAGCGACAGCGGCGACGTCGGTTCGCTGAAGGAAAGGGAAAAGGAGGCCGGTGCAGCGGCGATGACGGAGCCATCCACGGGCTCGACGCCGATGAGCGAGGCATGGGCGAAGGCCGCTTGCATCTGCAGGAGGCTGGCGATGCCCAAGAGCGCCGCGAACAGCATGGCTCTCGTCGCGCGTGCAATGGCCGTCATGGAGTGGCTCCTGTCCGGGAAGGGAGCAGGCGCGTCCGGCGAGGACGCGCCTGCCGGATCTTATTTCTTCGGGACCAGCTTCACGCCTGGGGCCGGCGTCTCATAATCGTCGGCGACCTTGCCAGCGGCCGGAATCTCGATCCAGCGCTCGGCCGCGCCGTCGGTGCATTCCTGAACGACGGGGAAATAGAGCGTCGTATCGACCTTCAGATCGCCGGTGAGGTAAGCGCGGAGGACGAACTCGTCATATTCGTCGTCAGCCAGGCTGCCGCCGCTCCAGACGATTTCCTTGACGCCCTCGGTCGTCGGCGTGCCGTAATAGTCATAGGACTTCTCGTACTTGCCCTTGACCTTCTCGATCGTCCACCCGGTCTTCGGCTGCGGCTTGACCGCGATCACGCCTTCCGGGATCTGGACGCGGACCTTTATGGTCGGCTTGCCTTCGCAGCCGTGGCCGACGCGGAACACCGCCTTGTAGGTCGACGGAACCTGCGCCTCCTGGGTCTCCAGCGTGATGTGCGCGGAGGCGGCGGTGGTGCCGAGCGCCAGCAGTGCGACGGCGGAAAGTATCGACTTCTTCATGATGAGCTTCCTGGATGATAGGGAGCCAGCGGCGCCGGAAAGCGCCGCCAGTCGGGACTGCGGTGGTGAAAGCCAGGGCGGACGCCCGCGCAGCCAGTCCCAAGGCGACAACGGCCGTGCTGGGGTGGCGGCGGAGTCCGGCCATCGGCGCGCTCGACGACGCCGCTCTCAGGAGCGGGCTACGAGCGGGCGAAATGGCAAGCGCCAGACGCGTTCCGGCACCAACGGCACCGGGGAAAGCGTGGCGATATCAGACGGGTATAGGAGGCGCTCGCGGCTTCGACGGCGAGCCGCCACGATCGGCAACGCGATGCGTGGACTCACGCACCGCAAAGGCGATGGTCGCGGGACGAGCCGGCAGGCGCAGCACGCCGGCGGCCCCTTGCGCCGGCAATGCCGCCGACATGAACATGCTGCAGCCAACGAGGCAGCAGTCCGGCAGGTGATGCTGACCGATAGGAGCCGAATCGCCGGGAAGCCGCTCGGCTCCTTGCGACGCGCAGATGATATGGCCGGCGAGGTCGAATTGGACAGGCGCCGCGCTGGCGCCCGTTGCGAGCGCTCCGAACAGCGCCTGGGCGAGCAGGACATACGCCGCGACGAGCGCGACCCAATATGTTCCCCGATGTCGCCGCAATGCACCCAAGCGCCCGCCCTCGGACCCAGCCCCTATCGCTCTGCCTAGCATTTCGCCACGGGGCTGCCTACCCGGAATTGGGCCACGGAAAGGAAGGACTCAGCCCGGCTGGTTCATCCGGATTCGGACCGCTCGCAGGGGATCCCCTTGGCACGGACTCGAGACGGGGACTTCACAACCTAGGCGGCAAATGCACAATCCGCCGGAGAAAATGCCGTACCGGGGATAAGCATGGAACACATGACGCTGTGGGTCGAGGCGCTGTTGGTCGCGGCACAGACGGGCTGGCTTGCGCTGGGCGCCATCGAGAATGTCCGAGTTCCACGCGCCAATCGCGACATGGTCGCCGACGTCATCGCCATGCGCCAACTTCGGGCCGAGTTCCCCGACATGTTCAAGCTCGTCGGTTCGCATCGAATCGAATCGCCCGCATTCCATCGCCTGGCCTTTGCGGCGATCGTCATCGCGGAGTGCATCGTCGCCGCCGTGATGGCGGCGGGCACGCTCGCCTTGATCGGCGCGGCCCTTGGCCTTCTGGAAACTGAGACGGCAAAGGTCATCGCGACCCTCGGCGTTCTGGGCTTTACAATGATATGGTCGGCTTTCCTTGTCGGCGGCCAATGGTTCCATTACTTTGCCGGCCATCAAAGCGCTCAGCACACGCATTTCCTGCTCGCGATTTGGGGCACAGTCGTGCTGTGCCTTCTCGTCGGGCTGTAGATGCGCAGCAAGGCTCGCTTCGTAGAACTCACCGCGCGCTCAATGCGCGTGTTCGGACTTTTCGTAAGGCTACCGACGAATCGGCGGCGCCTGTCGAGCCGTCCGGCGCGCAAATGGGGCTCTGACCCATACCGTCCGGACCACCGCAATATGCCGAAGACAGCCCCCAATCGACATCAGGTCGGCGCCCTGCCCCTCCGCTCGCGGGACGGGCAATGGGAGGTTTGTCTCGTCACGACCCGCGAGACGCGTCGCTGGACCATTCCCAAGGGCTGGCCGATGCGCAACCGCAAGGACTGGGTGGCCGCCGAGATCGAGGCTCTCGAGGAGGCCGGGCTCAAGGGAAAGACGGGACGCAAGCCCATTGGCTCGTTCCTGTACTGGAAGCGCCTTGTCGACCGCCTGGAGCTCATTCGGGTCGAAGTCTACCGCATGGATGTCACCAGCCAGTTGCCCACCTGGAAGGAAGCCTCGGAACGCCAGGTGGGCTGGTTTTCGCTACCGACGGCCGCCGAACTGGTAGAAGAGACGGGGCTCATGGCGCTGCTCACCAGCCTAGCCGACGAGAATGCCTAATTCTCCATCATGCGCCGTGTTTCCGTGGCCACAGACACACAATTTTTATGATAGTTTGCCGCACTGCAAAAACTAAACTTTTCGGCGTCTATTCAATCGGATAGATTGAAGGAGCGGTTGGCTAAGGGGTCTTGGCAGCCAGCCCGCAAATGCCATGAAAGGGCTTTCACATCGCGTCGTCCTAGGGGGGCGGCGAGCGAGGTATCGATTTGACTAGGCTATGGGTGACGCCATGAGCGCGGCTTCCGATATGGAAGGCCCGAGATGGCGATCGGGTCCGTACGTGTACGGTGCCGTGCTGGTTTCGCTTCCGCTTTTATTCCTGGTGCTGTGGGCGTTGCCGACCGTGTTGCCGGCGGTGCTGAGAGGCAATTTCTCTGGGTTCAAGGTCGCGCTCGGCGCTGTCTGGGGGGTTGTCGTCTTCGCCTGCCCCTTCGCCGCGCTCGCCTTCCGTCGGCAATATCAGTACCGCGAGGAGTGGCATCGTCCGAGGCGCCTCTCGATTGCGTTCGCGAGCATCGGCTATTTCGTTTCGCTGGTCTCCTACGCCGGTCTGGCGCTGACCTTCCTGAAGCTGCCGATCTGAACCGCCGCCCGTTTGGGGACGCCCTATCGACGATCGCGGGCGTCGCCTACATTGCTGCCCTGCTTGTCACTGGCCAGCGCCGCGAGCGCCCTCAAGGCCTCGCGGGACCCTGTACCGGCGACAGCCACGAATATGCGCTTCGCCTCCGGAAGGCGGTGCAGGTGGAAGTAGGACCAGCCGCGGATCATCAGCAGATCGTTCTGTTCGGGGGCGATGCGCGAGCGTTCGTCTAGAAAGAACAGCGTTTCGACATAGCGCGCGTCGCTATAGGCCCCGAGTGCGCGCTGCGTGAGGATCTCAGCCTGCATCGCGACGCTGCGCTTCGTGTCCTGCGGCGCTGCGGAAGCGGAGATCGCCGCCGAATCGGTCAGCCCTGCCCTTAGATCGGCCAGCGTCTTGCCATAGGCAGCATCTGAACGAAGTTTGCCCGTGGTGCTGCGCATGCCGGCTTCGAACGCATCCGCGGCCTCGATCGGTCGGTTGAGGTCGAGAAGGCACCAGCCACGGCTGACCGCGCTGGCACCGCCGAGCCGTTCCGGCGCCACATAGGTGACGCAGTTGCGCCCTCCCCCTCCCGCCCCGCCCCCGCCAGAACCCGACGCCGCGGCTACGCGGGCGACAGACGGCGACTGCGGGCGGACATCGATGGGCGCTGACCTGGGCTCAGTGAGGATCGTTCCGTCAGGCCCGGGCACAGGCACTGCCGGTGCGACCGCCACTGTGCCGGGCTGAGCCAGAGCGCCTTGCCGGCCCTGCGGATCGGCGATACTCGGAGGCATCGGCACGACATCGCCGGCCGCTTTTCCGCCCCGGCCCTTAGGATCGGCGAGAAGCGCGATCCGTTCGGACTTCGGCGCCCAGACCTTGAGCAACTTCTGCAAGGCAGCCTTGCTTCCAAGCTTCTGATAGCTGAGCGCCAGGCCGAACGCGGACGGCTCGTCATCCGCCTTCCACGTCAAAGCCGCGGTGAACCAGTACGCCGCCGAAAGGGGCTGCCCGGTGTTATAGGCGTACCAGCCAAGAGCACGCGCACCCAACGGATACTTCTCCGCGCTGATCACCTTGGCCATTCGCGCCACGACGGGGGCCGCGAGCTTCACCGGCGGATCGACGGCGAGCAGCGCCGTCGCAACAACGAGATAGGCCTGCTTATTCTCGGGGCTCGACTCCCGCCACCTATAGGCGGCCTCCTCGGCTTCCTGAGGACGTTCGAGCGCGTTCAACGCGAAGGCCAACCCTCGTGCGATCTCGGGCGTATCGGCCCGGGTGCGCGCGAGCTGATACCACTTCGCGGCGTTCTCAACGTCTTCATGCTGGAAGAGATAGCCCGCCAGCAACACCGCATCGTCAGCCTTTGACCCATCGCGCGCCAGTTGTTCGATGATCGCGAGATCCTCGGGCGATGCAGTGGTGGCCTTATCCTTGGCTGCCGATCCCACACGGCGACGCGCGAGGTCTGCCTTGACCGCCGCGAACTCGCCACGCCCATCCGCGCTGGTGCGCTCCAGCGCCATCAGATCGGCAAGCTCGGCATCCGAAAGATACGGCATGGCCTTCTGGACGGTCGCCAGCCGCTCCTTCGGGTCCTGGCAGTTGGTGAGAATATAGACGCCCACGTCGCGCGCGCGCTCCGTCCGCTGCACGCTGCCGAAGGCCTCGGCGAGCCGCCAGAGAATATCGACATCGGAACAGGTCAGGAGGCTCGGCGTCGCCGCCGCGATCTGAATCACCGTATTCCATTGCTTGGCCGCCGACGCATTCACGAGCCGGTCGCGCGCCTCGCCGATCTCCAGCCGCTTCAGCAGATCTTCTGGAACGTGCCAGCTTGGCTCGCGGGCCAGCCGGTCCGCGATGGCGCCACGAGCCTCCGCATATTTGCCGTCGCTGTAATATTTCCACATCCGGTCGAGCAGCGCGTCGGGAATGGCGATGGGCGCGGTCATGTCCGCGGGCGGGTACCAATCCGGATAGAGCGCCTTCAGCCGCGCGATCTCGGCGTTGAGGCGCTTCGTGTCGCCACGACGAGCGAAATAGCGCAGCGCCGTCTCGTCGACAGCCGGATCGGCTGGCGTCGCGTTCTGTTGGGGAGGCGCCGAGGCGGCTGGCTCAACCGCGGCAGGCGGTGATTGTGCGGCGGCCGGCGCGGCCAGCGGCACAGGCCCGCCCGGCAACACGACCCGAGGCGCGACAGGCACGACCGACGATGCTGCAGGAGCCGGCGGCCCGCCGACCGACGGAAAGCTCGATGCATCCGCGACCTGCGGGCCGGCAGGCGCATCGAAGGCCACCGGAATCGTCGCGGGAAACGCCTCATTTGCATGGGCGGCGAAGGCGGACGCAGCATCGCTGGAACCATGGGTCTGCCGGAGCACTATCGCGCCGACGACGCTGACCATGGCAACTGAACCGATGACGAGAAAGATCCGTCTCACAGGCATTCCGGATGCCTTTCCGCCAGGTACGAGAACGAAAGCAAGTAGAGTGCCGCGGGGTAATACTGCGTCGGCCGGAAGAGCTTCAGCTCGTCGGGGATCCGCGTCTTCGCGTCGACGCAGGCGACGAGCGCCGCCAGAATCCGGTATCCGGGGTCGGTGAGATTGGCGACCACCTGATTGGTCTTGACGTTGACGAGCGGTATTCCCGTCGAAGCCGAATTGGCCCAATTTCTCGCATATGGTCCGAGCCATTGCGGATCGCTGATCCCGCCCCGTATGAGATAGAGCGGTATGCGGATCGAGTTGTACCCAAAGTCGGGATCGAAACCAGCAGCCGGAGCCGGGCTGTCGCCGTGCAGCGAGACCCAGTCGGTCGGTAGTTCCGTGCGGCCGAAGCGCGCCGCCCCGGCCAGCCAGAGGCCGGATTTCCAGATAGCGGTCCAGTCGACATCGGGAACGAGCCGCGCCATGACGGGAAGGGCTTCGAACACCCAATAGGAAGGATTGACCACAGGACCGTCGGCTCGAGCTTCGGCAGTGAACCCCTCGGTGCCGGGAAGGAGCAGGGTGAGCCCCCCCTTCTCTGTCAGCCCCTCCTTGCCGATCGCTTTCGCAATCCGCGTCGCGGCGAGGATGTAGCCGTCGTCGTTCCAGGCCTCGCCGGCCTTGGCAAGGCCATAGGCAATCAGCAGATCGCCGTCCGTCGCATTGTTGACATCGGGAACATGCGGCTCCTTGACCCGCCAGCTCCAGGCGGCGAGCCCGTCGTCACGAAGCATCAATTCCGTCTGCGTGAACGACCAGATGCGCTCGAAGGCAGCGCGATCATCGGCCGCCAGAGACAGGATCAGGCCGTAGCCCTGCCCTTCGCTGTGGCTAATTCCGCCATTCGCATTGTCGACGACCCGCCCGCTCGCATCGACGAAACGATCCTCAAAGGCCTTCCAGGCCGCCGGCGCGATAGTGCCGCGGATGCGGAGTTCCTGCGCCTGGACGGTCCCCGCGGCCGGTCCGAGCAGCGTCGAGGCTAACAGAGCGGCAAGCAGATAGCGGTTCATGACGGCCTTCCCAGACGATGCAGAAGGCCGGATGTCGCAACGCCAAGCAGGATGCAGACCGTGATCAACCCAATCGCATAGAACATGATGTTGCTCGACAGCCAGTTGGCGGCGATCAGGCGGGCATTTTGCAGCGAGAAGGGCTGCGTTTCGACGAAGGTGACGTCCAGCGGGGCGACATTCGTCACCTTCCCGGTCGATGCGTTGTAGGTGCTGAACTGGCCGCCGACCTGAGACCAGTTCTCGATCCCGACCACCGAACGCGTGACGGAAGCCAGTTGCTCGTCATCCGGCGCCGTCATAAGCGTCCAGGCGGATGAACCGGTAGGGCTGGCCCCCTGCGCGAGCAATAGGCTGGCCTTCGCCGGTGGACGGAACGCCACCGCCGTGGCTGGCCCGAACCGGAAGGCCGAGAAGGATATGTCGAAAGTGCGCTTCATCCAGTCTTCGAAGCCACTGACCTGTCCGCGCCAGCCGCCACCATCGGAAAGCTGGTTGCGCCAGCGACTGAACAGCGCGTCCGTATCCTCGGTATCCGAGGGCGCGGACGTAGCCGCCGCCGTGCCGGCTGGCAGGTTCGAACGGATTGTATCCGGCTTCCAGGCCGTCCGGGCATCCGAGGCAATGCCGAGACGAGCCAGAACATCGACCGAGATCTGCGATGTCGACCCGATGAAGATCGCTGGGCGGTCTCCGACATTGGCCATCGAACTCAGCGCCAGCGGCACGATACGCCCGGCCTGCATGGCGAGCCTCGCCATGAGGGTCGACGCTGCGGAGACCGTCTGAGCGCTCGACCGGCCCAGGACGAGCGCTGACGGCGCTTGCTGGCGGTTGTAGGGGAATCCGGTTCCGGCAAAGGCGGCGAGGTTCGGGCGCTGGGCGATGCGGGCGAATTGCGGCATCGAGAACTCGCTGCTGTCGAACAGCGCGAACCGATCGGAGCCGGCGGCGGAGCCTCCGGGCCCGCAGGCGCGATCGGCGTCCGTATCGAGGACCGCTTCGATGGCGATCCGGTTCACGCCTGGCCGAAACGCGCGGAAGGGAACCTGGATCGGGAAATGCCGGAAGATGCCACCAGTCTTGTTGACGATGCGGGTCGTGGCGGCGATCTGCCCGTTGACATAGACGTCGATATGACTCGCCGGAAGCACGTCGGGCGTATAGGCGGCGTCAAGGAGGATCACCGCCTCGCCATAGGCTTCGGCGTAAAAATCAGAGGGAATGCCGACCCCGAATTCGACGCGGAAGCGCCTTCCGGAGAACTGCTGCGACGCAACACCCAGCTTGTCGAAGCTGACCGCTTCCTGCCCCCTGAAGTAGTGCACATCGGGAGCGAACCAGGCCGACGTGCCAAGCACGCTGCGCGTGACATCGAGCGGCCGGTCGATCTTGCCGGCAATCGCATCGACGGCGGCTTGGACCTGTGACCAGCCCGACCCGGTGATGGCGAGAACGGTCGCGCCAATATCCGGCTTCGTCACGAAGCTGACGACGGGGCTCGTCGCGGCCGCGACCGGGGTCTCGCCGAGCGTTCCTTCGAGATCGGCTGCGGGCCCCACGACCACCGTCAGCGTTCCGGCTCCGTCGGATTGGCTATTGGATTCGCTGACCGTCACCGACGGATTGGGGAACTGGCCGTAGAGCCCTAGCGACTGCGAGAGGCCGATGATCGACGCAGCGACCGCCGAATCGCCCGCGCGCGGGGCGATGAAGTGAAGGATGGTGCGACCCGTTGCGTCATAGCCAACGGCCGGCAGATCCTCCAGCGCCTCGATAGTCCCCGCCGTGTCGGCGCCACTGAAAGCGAGCGTCGTGCCTGCCGGGTCGATGTCCGTCCAGAGTTCGTAGGTCGACTGGACCGAGCAGTCCGTCCGGTGGCGCTGCAGGGCCTGGAAGCGCAGCAGATTGGTGCCAGCCTGCAGCGCACTGGCCGGGACCTCGGCGCTTAGGGACCTGAAATTGTCCGAAGAAGCGAGAGGCGCCTCGAGGATCACCTGCCCATTGAAGGAAACACGCAGCCGCGACACCTCGGGCATGACCACGATGGCGTTCTTGTAGCTGACAGTGAGCCTCACCGCCTTTTCCGCCTGCTTCTCGGTGAGAAAGATCGTCCAGGCTTTCTGGTCGTTCTCTCCCTCCAGCCGCAGGCTGGGCGCTGGAATGATATAGCGGCTCGATTCGGATGCGCTGGGTTTGCTGGCTTCGGTGGCGGCGGAGTTGGAGGGAGCCACCGGCGGTGCTGCTGGTTCCGCCCGCGCCGGAGCAGCGGGCACGGCCGACACGGCCGGCGGCAGAGTGCTGTCGCCAGCCGTTGGCGCCGCACCCATCGGCGCCGCATCGCCGCCCTGCCGGATCAACGGCACGGTCATCGGAATGCCGGGCACCGTGTCGCGGTCCAGCGGCGCAGCCGAAGCCGGAGGCTGCATTTGCAGCGGCGCCGGATAGGGCGAGGGCGCAGCCGGGATTGCCGGCATCGTGCCCTGTCGGCCCGCATCCTCTCCCGACATGTCGAACGGCGCCGCCGACTGACCCCAGACCGGGCCAGCCGCGGAACCGAGCAGCAGGGCGAGTGTCAGCGCGATCGGGCGAAGCATCATGCGGCGCCCTTCTCGGGAGCGGCACCGGGCTTGCTGCCCGAGCGACGGAAGGACTGCGCCAGATAGCCGAGGCCTCGGCCGGTCTGGTAGACGGACAGGCCAACGAACCAGATCGTGCCGCGCAGGATGCCGATATTGACGCGGCGCGACCACTGGAACTTGGCCCATTGGTCCGAGCTGACGAAGACGAGATCGGAGATCATCCGGTAGTGGTCAGCCTTGACGGGATGATAGCGGCAACCCAGCGACAAGCCCTTCGCGCTCGCGGACACCGTCCGGACGGTGATGGGCAGGACCGGGTCGCCGACTTCGATGCTCGTCTTGAAGCTGATGGCACATTGCGTGTCCCGCGCAATGTCCTGGCTTTTGAACCCGACGACATTGATACGCGCGCCCCCGACGGAGGCGTCCTCGATCGTCGCCGTCACCGACCGATCGCCAAAAATCAACTCGCAGCGGCGCTTGACGTCGATGCGGCGACTCTGGCGACTTTCCTGACGCTCCGACACCACACCGAGCGCGCAGCCTGCGATCAGGATGTTCAGGAGGTTCCAGCCTCCCACGACGAGGGCGACGTCCGCCTTGTACGGCTCGGAATAAATGCGCCAGACCGTCATGAAGACGCCGGCGAGCAGCACGAAGAAGATGATGTAGAACGGCCGCGCGAGTTCGGAAATGCGTGCCTCGTCGAGCGACTCGTTCTTCGCCGTCACCTTGAAGGTCGGCTTGCTCGGATTGAGGATCACCGAGATCAGCGCCGGCAGCAGATAGACCGCCTGCACGAATTCATAGAGCTCCGATATCCACGGCCAGCGGAAGCGGCCGTAGAGATAGTTCTGCATCATCAGGTTCACGAGCATGTAGGACGATGTATAGGCGAGGAATTCCGCGCCAGATGCCGTGAAGATCTCGAGATTGAAGAAGAGATAGCAAAGCGGCGCCAGCAGGAAGATCCAGCGCGTTAGCGGGAAGAACCAGAACAGCGTGCTCGACATGTAGCAGAGCCGCTGCGGGATCGAGAGGCCGCGCTTTCCGGGCGGAAAGCGGAAGCGCAGGATCTGGTACATGCCCTGCGCCCAGCGGCTGCGCTGACCGATGAAGGAGGTGAAGGTCGCAGGCTGCAGGCCGGCGATCAGCGGCCGATCGACATAAACGCTGCTCCAGCCGGTAGCATGGAGTTCCAAGGCCGTCTCGGCATCCTCGGTGATGCTGACGCCCGAGAAGCCGCCGGTCGTCTCCAGCGCCTCCCGGCGCAGCACAGCCGCAGAACCGCAAAAGAACGAAGCATCCCATTTGTCGAGGCCGCGCTGGATGATGCCGTAGAACATCTCGTTCTCAGACGGCATCGTCTCGAAAGTGCGGAGGTTGCGCTCGACCGGATCGGGGTTGAGGAAAAAGTGCGGTGTCTGGACGAGGAAGAGCTTCGGATCCTGCTTGAAATAGCCGACCGTGTAGGTGAGAAAGTCGCGCGCCGGCGCGTGGTCGGCGTCGAACACTGCGACGAGATCGCCCGTGCAGTGCTTCAGGCCGTTGTTCATGTTGCCGGCCTTGGCGTGCTCGTTGCGCTCGCGCGTCAGATAACGGCACCCAAGATCGGCCGCGAGTTGCTGCAACTCGACATAGCGAGCCTCGGCCTCGTGCGCAGCTTCGAGATTGTCGGAGTTCCGCTTCTGCAGGGTGCCACCATCGTCCAGCAACCAGACTGTCAGTTTCTCCGGCGGATAGTCCATCGCCTTGGCGGAGGCGAGCGTGGTGGCAAGGAGCGACGCGTCCTCGTTATAGCTCGGCACAAAGACGTCGACCGTCGGGAGATCGGCTTCCGCGGACGAGACCTTCAAGGTGCGCGGCGCCATCGGCCGCATCACGACGAAGAGGCTCAGGAACAGCATGAAGATGCTGTACATTTCGGCAAGATAGACCAGGAAACCTGGAATGAAGTCTTCCGGCTGGTTGATGGGCGGGAGCGTGTTCGTGGTGCGCCAATAGGCATAGCGCAGCACCATCGAGGTCCCGAGCGCGAGCGCGATCTGCCGCCAGACGCCCTGGCGCGTGAACAGCTTCATCAAGATCATCAATCCGACGACGGCGGCGCCAGCAACGAGATGCGCCTGCAGATTGATCGGCAACGTGATCAGGACGACCACGGCGAGCGTCACCAATCCCCAGATCAGACCAATGATCAGCTTCGTCATGAAACGCCTCTTTCAGCTGATCCGCGCCGGCGGCATTCGGATGGACGCGCCTCGCGCAATCGGCCCCCCCTACCGCTGCGCGCGAAACCCGAATTCCCTGTCAGCAATTATCGCAGTGCGGAATGAACAAGTTCTCTCAACCAACATGAAATACTTCATCTTTTTGGCACCACTCATGGTGGCGGCACAGTCGCGTAGCCATCGACAGGCGTGGTCGGCACGACCGAAATCGCCGGAACGTAGACTTCGCTGTCGCTAACGACCGGAGCGACCTCGACCTTCGGCTTGACCGTCCGCGTCACAGACGGAACCGAGCCTGTGAACGCCGTGGCGTCCGGCAGCACCGTCGCGCCTGGCTTGCCGAGCTCGTCGGGCGGGGGCGGCGGCGAACCATAGGGATTCCAGCCCGGCGACAGGAAATAGGCGTTGATGGTGAAGCCGGTCATGACGTTCAGGAGATCGAGGTCGCTGGCGCCGGGTTCGCAATAGCGAAGACGGATGGCGATCGTTCCCTGGTTGCTGATCATCGTCGAGTCGTGATCCGGGGCGCGGATGCGCTGCCAGGCATAGAGGCAGCTGTCGCCCGTCGAGGCCCGTCCCGTCGCATAGCCAAAGGAGCCATAACGGTTCTGCGCGTAGAGCTGGGAAACACTCATCTTTACGCCTGGCATGAACCAGCGCATTTCCTGGCCGGCATTCATCAGCGCCAGCGGATCGTTCGGGAACTGATTCTCCGGACCGGTCGTCACCTTCACGGGCCCGAACATCGTCACCTTGATGAAGTTCTGGTTCGGATTGCGCGCCCGGTTGGCGAGAATGATCTCCTGCAGGGTCGAATTGGCGTATCGCCGCTCCACGACCCCGACGATAGCGGGGCCGCCTGCCGGCATATCGACCATCGCCTTCTCGAGCGGCTGCCGCGAGGCGATGGCGCCCGTCTCGATATCCTGGGGCCGTGGCGCGCAGGCAGAAAGCCCGACCGCGATGGCGCAGACAGCCAGCACCCGATGGCCTTGGCTCGCACGGAGCACCGCCCGCTCCGCCGTGCCTGCCGATTCTTCCGCCGACGAAACCATTTCTGTCCGGCCCGCTCGATAAATGATTCATTCAAATCGGATGCCGGGACGGATCGGCCACACGGGCCAGTCCACGGAATCGCTGCAAAGCACTTGAACGAACACAAAAATCCCGGCTGCCCGCTCATCGTCAGAATGAGGCAGGCATGGTTAATCCGGGGTTACCGGCACGAACGGAGGTTCACGAAACGCTAACTAAGTTGCATCCGCACGGCCCTTGCTGGCATAGGCTGTAACAGAGGCTCGTGGCGTCGCTTCGGACAGAATTTACGCCAGCGAAGCACCCAGCAATCCTACGAGCCGATCGCGCTCGGCTGGCGCATAGGGTATGCGCGCGCCCCGTCCCCAGATCGGATCCGGCCAGCTCTCGTCCCCGATGGTCCGGCCC
Source organism: Kaistia algarum (assembly GCF_026343945.1). NCBI lineage: Bacteria > Pseudomonadati > Pseudomonadota > Alphaproteobacteria > Hyphomicrobiales > Kaistiaceae > Kaistia > Kaistia algarum. The sequence continues at coordinate 725,642 of NZ_JAPKNJ010000003.1, read as the reverse complement.
ACGACGTGGACATGCATCTGCCGGACGATATTGCCGAGCGAGGCGACGTTCAGCTTGTCGAAGACGGCAATTGTTTGCAGCGCAGCGCCGGTCTGCGCGATCTCAAGCGATAGCTGGGCGAGGTCGGCGGCATTTAGCGCCGTCCATTCCTCCAGGCCCGCACGCCGCGGCAGGAGCAGCAGCCACGGATAGCGACTGTCGTCCATTAGGCGGACATGGCAGAGCACAAGATCGGCCACAGCGACGCTGTCCGCCGCGATACGCTCGGCAAGGATGAAATCGTCGGCCATGTCGCTCTCCTGATTGCGCCGCAAACCGCGCCGGGTCCAGCGATTAGCGTCATTCTCGCCACAGCGCCAGCGCGAAGCAAATAAGTCGGCAGAACTGCCTTGACCTTGCCACAGTGCGGGACTTCAACGGTATCGTTGCTTGCTGGATAAGTATTGGTGCCAGCGGGCCACCCCCTTCCCGAGGTCGTCTTGCCTTCGTCCCCTCCCCTTCGCGCGTCGTCCGCCATCCGGCGGGTGGACGTCTTGGCTCGTTCCGTCCCATGCGGGGGGGCCATGTCATGAGCGTCGTCGCCCAGTCTCATCGCGACGCCAGCGAGCGGATCCTGGCGGGCCTCTCGATCTCGCTGTTCGCCAACCTCATGTTCTCGACCAGCGATGCGATCGTCAAAGTCCTGACGGTTCACTATTCGGTCTTCCAGATTGTGGTGACCCAGGCTCTCTTCGCCCTGATTCCGATCGCCGTGATGCTGCATCGCACCGGCGGACTGCATGTCCTGCGGGTCCGGCATCCGAAGCTCGTCCTTCTTCGCGGTCTGCTGGCGGGAACCGGCACGGTATTCGGCTTCTTCAGCTTCTCGCAGCTGCCGCTTGCCGAGACCTACTCGATCTTTTTCTCGACCCCGATCATGGTCACGCTGCTGTCGATCCCGCTTCTGGGCGAACGGGTCGGGCTGCATCGCTGGTCGGCCGTTATCGTCGGGCTCATCGGCGTGCTGGTGATGGTTCGCCCGGGTTTCGAGAGCCTCCATGTCGGCCATGCTGCCGCCTTGATGGCGGCCGTCATAGGCTCGTTCACGGTGCTGGTGATGCGGCGCATCGCCCGCGAGGAGCAACATGCCGTCATGGTGATCGCGGTCGTGCTTGGGCTCATCGTCGTCAGCCTGCCGGGCATGATCCTGACCTTTCACATGCCTTCGCTGCATGACATGACGCTGTTCGCCGGCGCCGGCCTGCTGATGGGCAGCGCCCAGTTCTTCGTCGTGCGTGCGCTCTCCTTCGCGCCCGCCTCGGCGATCGCACCGATGCAGTATTCGCAGATGCTGTGGGCGATCCTCTATGGCTTCGTGCTGTTCGGAACAACCGTCGACCCGATGGTTATCCTCGGCGCCACGATCGTCATCGGCAGCGGCGCCTATATCATGCAGCGTGAGCGCAGGCGCGCCGGCTGAAGACAAAGCGCTGACGGCCTGTCCGGGCGGAAGAACTAGACGATTTTATCTAGTTTGTTAGCCAATCCTAAGTCTTAACTGCAAAGCGCGCGATTTATTTGCGAAGTCGCGAAACCTTTTGGCGCGTCCACAGGTTGCTTTTATGTCGGTCGCTCCGGCGACCTCATCGGGCTCATAGGGGGGAGTCCTTCCCGAAGGGAGACGATCATGCTGAGAATCGTTACAGCCACCGCGGCTGCCCTGTGCCTCTCCACCGTATCGTGCCTTGCCCTCGACGTCAGTGTCGCGGGCGTCAATGCCAATGTCGGCCAGGGATCGAATGGCGGTCTGAACGCGAATGTGAGCGTCAACACGATCGCCAACACCAACGCCAATGTGAATGCCACGGTCGGCGGCTCAAGCAACCTTGCCAACGCCAATGTCAACGCCGCCACCGGCGCGCTCGGCGGCAATACCAACGCCAACGTGAACGCGACGATCGGAGGCGCCAACAACCTCGCCAACGCCAATGCCAACGTCAATACCGGCGCCCTGGGCGGCAACACCAACGTCAATGCCTCGCTCGGCATCGGCGGCGGTGGCTCGGGGGGCGGGTCCGGCGGCTCAGGCGGCGGCTCGGGCGGCGGAAGTGGCGGCCAGATCGGCTCCGGCAATGGCGGCGGCGGCAATGGCGGCGGCATCCGCAGCCCCCGTCTGTTCGGAGGCATGAATGGCGGGAACGACGCCGTTCCGCAGCAGGTCCTGCGCTACTACACCGGCCTCGATTCCGGCCAGCAGGCCGTCATGAAGAAGAAATGCGGCAGCATCCTAGGCCAGCCGGCCGTCTATGACGACGGATTGGTGGCCCTCTGCAAGATGCTGCGCCGCATCTGATCTGCCGGAAGGACGGGAGCCGCCATCAGAACTGCGGCGGCTCCTGACCGGCGGCCCGGCAGGCAGCGATCAGCGTATTCGCCATGAGCATGGCGATCGTCATCGGCCCGACCCCACCAGGCACCGGGGTAATCGCCCTGGCATGCGGGACGGCCTCGGCAAAAGCGATGTCGCCGACAAGACGCGTCTTGCCTTCGCCGCGCTCGGGGGCCGCAATCCGGTTCATACCGACATCAACAACGACGGCGCCCGGCTTGACCCAATCGCCGCGGACCATTTCGGCGCGTCCCACCGCTGCGACGACGATATCGGCGCGCCGCACAATCGCCGGCAGGTCGCGGCTGCGCGAATGGGCGATCGTCACGGTGCAGCTTTCCTGAAGCAGCAATTGCGCCATCGGCTTTCCGACGATGTTGGAACGTCCGATCACCACCGCATCGAGGCCAGCGAGTCCAAGCGGTAGCGCTCTCTTGATAAGGATGAGGCATCCGGCCGGCGTGCAGGAGACGAGCGCGCGGTCGCGTTCCCCGACGGCGAGGCGGCCGACATTGATTGGGTGAAACCCATCGACATCCTTGGCGGGATCGATCGATTCGAGCACGGCCGAGGAATCGATATGGGCCGGCAGTGGCAGTTGGACCAGGATGCCGTCGATCGCGGCGTCGCTGTTCAACGCGGCGACCAGGGCCAGAACCTCGTCCTGCGCGGTATCGGCCGGCAGGGTGTATTGGACCGAATGGAAGCCGAGTTCCTTCGCCTTCCGCCCCTTCGCGCCGACATAGACTTGGCTCGCCGCATCCTCGCCGACCAGCACCACGGCGAGACCGGGTGCACGATGGCCGCGAGCGGCGAGTTGTTCCACGCCGACGGCGATCTTCGCGGTGATCTCGGCGGCAACTGCCTTGCCGTCCAGGATCTCAGCGGAAGACGACGGTTCTCGATCCATTGATCAGCACCCGGTGTTCGAGGTGGAACTTGATCGCCCGCGCCAGCACGGCGTTCTCGATATCGCGACCAATGGCGATCATCTCCTCGGCCGACATCGAATGATCGACGCGCGCCACGTCCTGCTCGATGATCGGGCCCTCGTCGAGTTCGGCCGTCACATAATGCGCCGTCGCGCCGATCAGCTTCACGCCGCGCTCATGGGCGCGCTGATAGGGACGCGCACCCTTGAAGCTCGGCAGGAACGAGTGGTGAATGTTGATGACGCGCCCGCTCAGCCGCTGCGAAAGCTCGTTCGACAGCACCTGCATGTAGCGCGCGAGCACGACGAGATCGATCCGCTCCTTGTCGACTAGCGCCAGAAGCGCCGCCTCCTGCGCCTCCTTGCCGGCATCTTCGACAGGAAGAAAATGATAGGGCAGCCCCTCACCCTCGACGCGCCGCCGCATCTGCTCATGGTTGGAGACGACCGACACCAGTTCCATCGGCAGCTGGCCAATCGAGTTGCGGTAGAGCAGATCGTTGAGACAGTGCCCCATCTTGGAGACGAGGATCATGACCCGCGGCTTCACGGTGAGGTCGTGGAGTTGCCAGTCGAAATTATAGCCGGTGGCGACCGGCAGGAAGCCGCGCTCGAAGCTGGCGCGCGTGACGCTCGTCGGCGCGGAGAAGGAGACGCGCATGAAGAAGCGGCCGCTATCCGGGTCGCCATATTGGGCGCTCTCGACGATGTTGCAGTCCTGCGAGGCGATCGAATTGGCCACAGCCGCGACGATGCCGCGCCGATCCTCGCAGGAAAGGGTCAGGACGAAACGGACTGGTTCTGCCGGCATCTGTCGATTCACGAAGTGGCTGGAAAGGACGCGCACGGCGCCCGGGCGGCCGTTCCCTAGGCCGAGGCGCGCGCGCCGTCAACCGCCCGCGATGACGCGCCGGAGCCGCTCTGCCCGCCCTTGCCAGCGCGGGGCGCATACGGAATGGTAGCGCCCTCTCCTGCCCAGAGACAGTGGATGCTTCTCTATATCCGTGCCCGCCTCAATCTCAGCCTCTCAATTACTTCGGGACGCTTGAGAATGGCATAGACACCCATTCAATGGTCAGCGCAGCTCGCGCTTGCAAAGGCCAGTGGAGTTGGGCGCCACGGGCCGGTGTTTAGTTTGGCGCCGAGCCTCTCGCGGGAGTTTCAGCAAGCCAGGCAGTCGTGGCCGCCCAGAGAGCATAAGATCGACTAAAGCGAAAGTTCTCGGGGGACCAGAAGGGGAACGGATCAGGGGAAAGACGCTTTGCGCCGGGGATCATCGTAGACACTCCGGTGTCTGCTGATCGGCAAACGGTCCGCGCTGGAAATTCGGGAACTAAGAATGACGACCCTGCGACGAATGGCAATGTCAAGAATACCTCGGTCGGGCTGAGACGATGATCACAATCGCACTACTCGCGATGTACGTCGTTATATTGGTCGCCGCCGGAGGTGACTCGCTTTATATGTATGTCGTTTCGTACATAGGTATTTGTATAATGTTCTTGATCGGCCTACAAAAAGAACGCCGACGTTGGCCATTCGCACGAGAGAGCGTCAAGTGGCCAATTAATATTGTTACAATTGCGACGGTTGGACTCTTTGTTTCAGCTTGGAATCATCACAGTGATGCCATTCCGGCGTGGACGTTTCTGATCGCTATCGGCCTGATGATTGTCTTCACTTACATCGCGAATCGTCGCGGCTGGTGGTAAAAAAGTCGAGATTCGTTGGCAAAAAATCGGTAGTCGGAGAGGACGCACCTTGTTGGTAGGAGCAAACTGCACCTCGTTGAATTGCTAACCAACCTCGAAGAGATCTGCGCAAGGATGTCCAATCCCGACTTCGTCCTCTCCCTCCCGCCGACCCCCTCGCTGCCGATCGAAGGCGTCTCCGCACGTTTTCCGATCCACCGTATCTATTGCGTCGGGCGAAACTACGCGGCGCATGCGCGCGAAATGGGCGGCGACCCCAACCGCGAACCGCCCTTCTTCTTCCAGAAGAACCCCGACGACATCGTGCCGCCCGGCTCCCCCGTGCCCTATCCGCCGCTGACGCAGGATTTGCATCACGAGGTCGAGTTGGTCGTCGCGCTTTCGAAGGGCGGCAGCGATATCGACCCGGATGAAGCGCTCAGCCATGTCTATGGCTACGCCGTCGGACTGGATCTGACGCGCCGTGACGTTCAGGCCGAAGCCAAGAAGGCGGCGAGGCCCTGGGCGACGGCCAAGGCTTTCGCGGCTTCGGCGCCAACGGGTCCGATCCAGCCGGCCGCGCGTATCGGCCACCCGGCATCCGGGCGCATCACCGCCTCGGTTGGCGGCGAACTGCGCCAGGATGGCGACCTCGCCGACATGATCTGGCCGGTGCCCGACATCATCGCCTATCTGTCGCGCTGGTTCGTGCTGGCGCCAGGCGACCTGATCTTTACCGGCACGCCGGCCGGCGTCGGCGGTCTCCAGCGCGGCGATGTGGTCGAGGCGTCGATCGAGGGCATCGGCACGCTCAGAACTGCGATCGTCTAGACATGCATTTGGATTGGCGGCGGCGGCGTGATACGCCGCTGCGGCCGGGGCTGTTGTCGCGCCCTGCCGATCAAGCCGGGAGTACCAGATGGCGTCCGATTCGCGAGCGAGGGCGGCGATTGCCTTCATCGCCAGCAGCGCCCCGGAAGCCGTTCAGGCGGAAGAGCGGCTGAGACACCTCTATGAATCGGTCGACCCTGAAAACGCCGACATCATCGTCGCGCTCGGCGGCGACGGCCTCATGCTTCAAACGCTGCACCGCTTCATGAATTCGGGCAAGCCGATCTATGGCATGAATCGCGGTTCGGTCGGCTTCCTGATGAACGAGTTCCGCGAGGAGAATTTGCGCGAACGCGTCGCCGCGGCAATCGCTTCGACGCTGCATCCGCTGCGCATGGACGCGCTTGACGCCAGCGGCAACGAACATCAGGCCTTTGCGATCAACGAGGTGTCGCTCTTCCGCCAATCCTACCAGACAGCGAAGCTGCGCATCTTCATCGACGGGCAGCTGCAGCTCGAGGAGCTATCCGGCGATGGCGTGCTGGTCGCGACGCCGGCGGGCTCCACGGCCTATAATCTCTCGGCCCATGGCCCGATCCTGCCGATCCACGCCCCTCTGCTCGCTCTGACGCCGATAAGCGCCTTCCGGCCCCGGCTTTGGCGCGGCGCGCTGATACCAGACCGCGTCACCGTGCGCTTCGAGGTGGTCGAGCCGGAGAAGCGTCCGGTCAACGCCGTTGCCGACCATACCGAAGTGAAATCGGTGCTCTCGATCTCCGTGAAGCAGGACCGGCGCGCCCATAGCACGATCCTGTTCGACCCAGGCCATAGCTGGGACGACCGGATCCTGGCCGAGCAGTTCCGGTATTAAGCCGCCGAACTATAGGACTGCGCGATAGCACGGGCGCCCGCTCGCGCCTCTTCCGCCGCGAACCGGCGCAGCATCGCGGCGAGTTCGCCGCTCTCCCCGGCGGTCATCTCGTCATAGCGCGCCAGCACGGCCTCGACGGTTCGCCGAGCGAGGCTGAGGCGCGAGTTAGTAGATCCAGATGCCTCGGAATCCCGCACGACGTCGATCGCCGCGATGAAGGCGCCATGGGCGGAGCTTGGGAGGCCGGCTCGGCCGAATATCGCCCGGAGCGCCGGATTGCGGCCACCCGCGAGGATGGCCATGACCCGACGCTCGGGCATGCGCGCCAGAATGGCGAGCGCCGCGCCGAGGAAGGCTGCATTGCCGGCGCAGATGGCGCGGAGCAGCAGGGCGGTCGTGAGTTGGCCGGTCACGCGCAGATGCTCGGCAAGCGGCGCGAGTTCAGCCTCGGCAGTCTCGGCAGCGATCGAGATCGTCGCCCGCTCGCAGGCCTCCCGCGTCACCCGGCGGGCGCGCTCCGGCGCGATCCAGTCGCGGCCCGACACCAGCGCGCCAAGCCTGTCGCTGACGTCGCGGATCAGTCGCTGTCGGCTATCGGCCGGCAGGTCGCGCCGCGCCAGCAACCGATCACGAATGGCGGCATCCTCGCCGAAGCGGTCCGCCAGACGCACAAGGCTGATCGATGCGATCGCGGCATCGGGATTGTCGAGCAGGGCACGGCAAGCCTCCACCTCGCCGACTTCGGCCACCGCGGCGGCCACGGAAGCCGACAGCGGCAGACGCGAGGCGACCGCGGCCTGCCTGGCGCCATCCGCCGCGGCGACGATATCGACCAGTTCCCCATCGATGAGGACCGGCGAGCAGGAGAGGATCAGTCCGGCGATATCGAACTGGTCACCGGCCAATGTCAGGATGATGTGGCGAGGCGCACGGGGATCGGCAGCAAAGACATCGGCCAGGGCATAGCGAACCTCGATGGCCGGATCATCGAGCAGCACCGTAAGCGCCGCCTCCATTCCGTCGCGAACCGTAGCCTCGACTTCGGAATGCAGAAAGGCGCGGGCCATGGCATGCGCCGCCTCGGCGCGCCGCTCGACCGACGCGGTCTCCATCCATTCCAGAAACTGCCGAACGATCATGGAACCCCCGACGCTGCCGCATGAAGCGACGACCCGGTGGAACTCTGACTCTCAACCCGTTAATGTTCGGCTAACCATAATCGGCGGGGCGCCTCACGCGGACACCGGCTGCCAATCCGTGACGATTTCCGCCAGCGCCGGGCGTGGCCGCTCGAAGGGAGGGATGTTCGGCGTGCCGATATGGACAAGGCCGACCAGCCGCTCTTCCGGAACAAGACCAAGGATGGCGCGGGCTTCCTCGTCATAGGTGACCCATTCGGTCAGCCATTGCGCGGCGAAGCCCATCGCGTTGGCCGCGACGACGAGGTTCATCGCCGCCGCGCCGGCCGACATCAATTGCTCCCATTCGGCGATCTTCACATGTGGGGCGGCGCGGCTGACGACGGCGACCACGAGCGGCGAGCGGGTGAAGCGCGCGCGCTCGATCTCGATCAGCTTCGGATCGGCGTCCGGACGGCGGCGGGCAAGCAGAGCCGCCGTCGCCTCCCCCGCCTCGGTGCGCGCCGCGCCGCGAAACAGGATGAAGCGCCAGGGCGTCAGCTTGCCATGATCGGGCACGCGGGCCGCGATCGTCAGGAGTTCCTCGATCTGCGTTGCGCTCGGCCCCGGCTCGACGATGTTCACGGCAGGAATCGAGCGGCGCGTCTTCAGAAGCGTCAGCATATCAGTCATGTCGATCTCGGTTTGGGAGAGGAGGAGGCTGGCGTTCGGCCGGGAAGGCCGGTTGGCTGCGCCAGAAATCGGATGAATCGCGATGGAGTTCAAGGCGCCGGACAGCAGAGCGGTCTTGAAATCGCCACCCTCCTCGGTCTCTAAAGGAGGTTCAAAGTCCGTCCACCGGGGATTCCTGCCGACAATGAGACCGGTGCCGCTCCGCCGTGCCCTCCTGCCGATGGCTGCTCTTCTGGCGGCGTTCCTGGCCATGCCGGCCTTTGCACAGCAGCCGCCCTCGCCACCGGCCGATATTCCGGACGGGGCGGCGCCCGACGAGCCAATGTCGCTCGCTCCGCTGCTCCCCGATTCGGTCGATCCGGCGACCCTTTTGAAACCTCCGGGTGCCGGCGCCGCCGCGCCGAAAGCAGCCCCAAAGGAAGCGGCCGCTCCGGCGTTTACCCTGCAGGCGAAGCTGACCGACAAGGGTGACCCGCTGAAGGCAGGCGTGGTGTGGCGCGTCTTCGCAGACAAACCGGGCAAGGATGGCAAGCTGCCGCTCATCCGCCAGGCCAAGGGAGGGGTCGTGCAGGTGCCGCTGAAGCCGGGCTCCTACATCGTGCACGTCTCCTACGGACGGGCTGGCCTCTCCAAGGAGGTCAAGGTCGGCGGAACAGGCGGCGAAGAGACGATCGTGCTCAACGCCGGAGCGCTGAAGCTGACCGCGCTGGTCGGCAAGGATCGAGAGCTCACGGCAGCCCAGGTGAAGTTCGACATCTATCCCGGCTCCGAAGCAACGGACCAGGAGACCAATGCGATCGCCTCCGACATCGCGCCGGAGCAGGCTGTACGGCTGGTGGCCGGCACCTATCACGTCGTCAGCCGCTATGGCGACGCCAATGCCTCCGTCCGCGCCGATATCCGCGTCGAGGCCGGCAAGCTGACCGAGGCGCGGCTGTTCCAGAAGGCGGCGCGGATCACGCTGAAGCTGGTGTCGGAATCGGGCGGCGAGGCACTCGCCAACACGTCCTGGTCGGTAATTACCCCCGGCGGCGACAGCGTATTCGACAGCGTCGGCGCCTTCCCGGCGGTCGTCCTGCAGATCGGCGACTACACCGCCGTCGCCAAGCACGACAACCAGATCCACGAAAAGAACTTCACGGTCGAATCGGGTTCCGACCGTGAAGTCGAGGTCATGGCGAAGTAACGCGCCGTATCAGGCCGCCGCGCGCTTCAGGTCCGGCGGGGTCGCCTCGTCGACAAGCGCCGCGATCGTCTCAGCGAGTCCGCCCGAGAGCTGGTCGCGCGATCCGAGGCGGCGAATATTGACCGTCCCCTCTTCCGCCTCGCGCTTGCCGCAGACAAGCATGACCGGCACCTTCGCGACCGAGTGCTCGCGGACCTTATAATTGATCTTCTCGTTGCGAAGATCGATTTCGGCCCGCAGCCCGGCCTTGCGCAGCTTGGCGACGACTTCCTCGGCATATTCGTCCGCCTCGGAAGTGATGGTGGCGACCACGACCTGCAGCGGCGCGAACCACAGCGGGAAATGCCCGGCGAAGTTCTCGATCAGGATGCCGAGGAAGCGCTCCATCGAACCGCAGATGGCCCGATGGATCATCACCGGCGTCTTCTTCTCGCCGTCGGAATCGACATAAAACGCGCCGAACCGCTCCGGCAGATTGAAGTCGACCTGCGTGGTGCCGCACTGCCATTCACGGCCAATCGCGTCACGCAGCGTATATTCGAACTTCGGCCCGTAGAACGCGCCTTCGCCCGGGAGGATGCCGGTCTTGATCTTGCCGCCCGACTGCGCCTCGATCGTCTCGAGCACGCGCATCATGATTTCTTCGGCGTGATCCCAGTTCGCATCCGAGCCGACGCGCTTTTCGGGCCGGGTCGAGAGCTTCACGACCACCTCGTCGAAGCCGAAATCGGCATAGGTCGAGAGGATCAGATCGTTGATCTTCAGGCATTCGGCCGCCATCTGCTCTTCGGTGCAGAAGATATGCGCGTCGTCCTGCGTGAAGCCACGCACACGCATCAGCCCGTGCAGCGCCCCGGATGGCTCATAGCGGTGCACCGCGCCGAACTCGGCGAGGCGCAGCGGCAGGTCGCGATAGGACTTGAGCCCGTGCTTGAAGATCTGCACATGGCCGGGACAGTTCATAGGCTTCAGCGCGAAGACGCGCTCGTCCTCGGTATCGTCGCCGGCCGAGGTCGCCCCGAACATGTTCTCCTTGTACCAGCCCCAATGGCCGGAGGTCTCCCACAGCGACTTGTCGAGCAGCTGCGGCGCGTTGACCTCCTGATAGCCGAGCGGACGCAGGCGCCGCCGCATATAGGCGATCAGTTCCTGGAACATCGACCATCCCTTGGCGTGCCAGAACACGACGCCGGGCCCCTCCTCCTGGAAATGGAAGAGATCCATCTCCCGGCCGAGCTTGCGGTGGTCGCGCTTCTCCGCCTCCTCCAGCATATGGAGATAGGCGTCGAGCTGGACCTGGTCGTGCCAGGCGGTGCCATAGATGCGGGTCAGCATCGGGTTGTTGCTGTCGCCGCGCCAATAGGCGCCCGCCACCTTCATCAGCTTGAAGGCCGAGCCGATCTGCCCGGTCGAGGCCAGATGCGGCCCGCGGCAGAGGTCGAACCATTCGCCCTGATTATAAATCTTCAGGTCCTGCCCGGCCGGAATCGCATCGACCAGCTCGACCTTGAACATCTCGCCCTTGGCGGCAAAGACTTCTTTCGCCTTGTCGCGCGTCCAGATCTGCTTGGTGAAATGGGCGTTGCGCGTGATGATCTCGCGCATCTTCGCCTCGATCTTCGGCAGATCGTCGGTGGTGAAGGGTTCATTGCGGAAGAAATCGTAATAGAAGCCGTTCTCGATCACCGGCCCGATGGTGACCTGCGTGCCCGGAAACAGTTCCTGCACGGCCTCGGCCATCACATGGGCCGCGTCATGGCGGATGAGTTCGAGCGCGCGCGGATCCTCGCGCACGACGATCTCAATCGCCGCGTCGCGCGTAATCGGGTCGGAAAGGTCGGTGACGGTGCCGTCGATCGCCATCGCCACGGATTTCTTGGCGAGCGACTTCGAGATGCCCTCGGCGATCTCGCGGCCGGTGATGCCCTCGTGAAAATCGCGAACGGAGCCGTCAGGGAAAGTCAGATGGATCATATTTCTCTCCTGCTCACTCCCGCAGACGAGCGCGGGTAAGCGGTTGGGCTGAAAGAGAAGCGGGAACCAGCCCCGCTCCGCCGGCCGAAAGTGCCGGTGCGAGACGGCTATACGATGGCAGCCCGCCATTCAAGCCGGACAGCGACGGAGGCGTAGGACTAGCAGAAATGGGCGCCTGGCCCATTACCGCCAGTCCTGAATGCGGTTCTCGTTCAGCCTTCGGCGAGTTTCGTGAAATCCTTCACCATCGCCTCGCGGGCGATCAGGCCGCCATAGGTCTCGGAGCGCACATTGGCTTGATTGAAGCGCGCAAACGCGATCCTGCGGCCACCCTTCTCGCCCCAGCCTACAAACCAACCGAGCGGCTTGCTGCGATCGATGGCCCCGTTGGCATCGCGGATGAAACCGCTGCCCGTCTTGCCATGCAGCGTCCAGCGGCCTTCGGCCGGATAGTGCGCCAGACTCGCCAGCGTTGCGTCATAGGCATGATCGGAAACGCCGAGCTTCCGACCAAGGAAGCGACGCACGAAGGCGACCTGCTCGTCCGGCGAGATCGCAAGCGACGACATCAGCCAGGACTGGGTCAGCCCGTCATTCTTGCCGGGATTGCCCGAGATGTCCTCGTTGCCATAGCCGAAAGCGGTGACGTAGTCGCGAAAACGCGCCTCGCCGAGCTTGCGGGTCAGTTCCTGGGAATACCAGACAATCGACTCGGCAAGCCAAATCGTTGGATCGGTCGGCTTCTTCTGCAACTCCATGGTTGTCTGGAACTCCGGTCGATAGTCCCAGCGCGGATGGTGCGGATCCATCAGAATGCCGGAATCGAACCCCATCACCGCGAGCGGCAGCTTGAAGGTCGAACAGGGTGTAAAACGACGTTCGGCCGGACCCTCGCGGTGGATCGTCGCGCCGCTCTCTACATCGACCAGCACCGTCGATACGAAATTCTCTGATGCCACCAGCTCACGAGCGAAGCCGGGCCCGCCGACTACTGCCGACGCCATCGCCAGCAGGACGCTCTTGGAAAACTGCCGCCTGTCGATCATTCGCGCCATCTCCGTTTTTTTGGACGACCTTTGCTAGGTCACTCGCCAAGCCAGGGCAAACGATGATAACTCTGGAAAGCCATAAGAAAATCTAGGTGATCGAATGGTCCGCCCGCATCTGCCGCTGAACGCGCTCAAGGCCTTCGAAGCCTCGGCGCGCCACCTGAGCTTCACCCGCGCCGCGATCGAACTGGCGGTGACCCAGGCCGCCGTCAGCCACCAGGTCAAATCGCTGGAAGAACGATTGGGCTCGACGCTGTTTCGGCGCCTGCCGCGGGGACTGGCGCTGACCGATGAGGGCCAGGCGCTGCTGCCAGCGCTGCGGGATTCCTTCGACCGCATCGCGGCCGTACTCGAGCAGTTCGAGGACGGTCATGTCCGCGAGGTGCTGAATGTCGGCGTCGTCGGTACCTTTGCAATTGGCTGGCTGATCGAGCGGCTGCCCGCATTCAAGCTGGCTCACCCGTTCATCGACCTGCGGCTCTCCACCAACAACAACCGCGTCGACATCGCCGCCGAGGGGCTCGATTTCGCCATCCGCTTTGGCGACGGCGCGTGGCACAGCACGGAGGCCGATCGGCTGTTCGCCGCCCCTCTCTCGGTCCTCTGCCTCCCTGAGATCGCGGAACGATTGTCGCAGCCGCCCGATCTGTATGGCGAGACGCTGCTCCGCTCCTATCGGGCGGACGAGTGGCCGACTTGGTTCGCCACCGCCGGTATCGCAGCGCCGGCGGTGAAGGGTCCGATCTTCGACTCGTCCCGCACGATGGTGGAGGCCGCCATCCTTGGCGCCGGCGTGGCGCTGGCGCCACCGCTGATGTTCCAGCGCCAATTGGCCGGAGGCCTCATCCAGCAGCCGTTCGAGATCTTCGTCACACATGGCTGCTATTGGCTCACATGGCTGAAATCCTCCACTCTCACGCCTGCCATGCGTTCGTTCCAAGCCTGGATCCTCGCCGCCTCGCTGCCCTATTCAAAAGGGAATGGCTAGCGGCGTCTCCCACCTGCTCGCTCCCACGGACGAGCCGGGTCGGGGCGGGGGAGCCGCCAGACGGCTGCCAATGGTTCCGGCGCGGTGGGAAACAGCGCAGATGAATGCTGCGGAAAACATGCCGGCGCTGTCTCGATCTGACCGACGCTCAATCCAGCCTGGTCGCCGGGTCGATGTGCCGCCCGGTCCAATAGCCGTAGCGCCAGGGAACGTACCAATGCGCGCTCTCAGGTATCGCCTCGGGCACCGGATCATAGCCCGATGCCCCGAAGGGGCCGCAACGCTGGAGCCGCGCTAGCGTCATCCAGCCACCGGCCCAGAGGCCGTGGCGCGAGATCGCCTCCTCGCCATAGCTGGAGCAGGTCGGCAGATAGCGGCAGGACTGGCCCAGAAAGGGCGAAAGCGTCAGCCTGTAGAGGCGGATCAGACCGATCCCGACGGCGCGCGGCAGTCTTGATACGCTGCCAGGTTCGCTCGCCGGCCGCACGGCATCGCGGTCGCTGCCCGTGTCAGGATCTGGCGGAAGAGTAGAACAGGCGAAGCAGATGGCGGCAGCCCTCCGGCGTGGCGACGTCAGGCACGCTCATGGACGACGGCTTCGACATTGTGGCCGTCGGGATCGAGCACGAACGCCGCATAATATCCCGCATGATAGCGGGGACGCAGCCCCGGCGCTCCATTGTCCGTGCCACCCGCTGCGGTCGCCGCGGCATGAAAGGCGGCAATTGCTGCCCGGTCACGCGCTCGAAACGCAATATGGATCGGCTCCGGCGCCGGGCCCGTTGAGTCGATCCAAAGCAGCGTCCGGCCATTCTCGCCGAACGCCGCCCAGTCCTTGCCCTCACCGAGGACGACAATATCGAGCGGCGCCAGCGCGCTAATGTAGAAATCGCGGCTCTTTAGGAAGTTCGCGACGTTGAAGCCGATGTGGTCGAGACCCATGATCTAACCCGCCGCGACAGGAGCCCAGCCGGTCGGTCGAGCGGCCGCAACAGGTTCCGGCCGCTCGACCCATTGTCACTTGCAGCTGGCGTAGATGAACTCGCCGGCTTCCTTACCGGCGGCTTTCGGGTCGCCCTTCAGCTTGCCGGCGACGGCGAGCTCGGTGGTCACGTCCGTTACCGACTTGGTGAGCGCTGAGACGTCGGAACAGGCAGGCTTGCTGGCCCCCCCGGCAGCCGTGACCCCGTCGACGATCAGCTGGGCGTCTTGCGAAATCGCGAAGGATGCGCTCGTGCCGGCCAGAACGCCGACGACGACAACCACGGAAAAACAGGCGCTACGGCGAATATGAGAGAGCTTCATGATGAAAAACCTCGATTTGACTGTGAAGGACATTCACCCCCGAAAGACGACATTCGCATGCATATTTGTTGAGTTTGCGACAAAATCTGCCTCCGGATCGCTGATAATACGCCAGCACTGGCCCGAGACCGTCAAGAGCATGGCTCAGTCCTGAACGGCAGGTTCGCTTTTTGCCTCGATCTGGGTGAGCGCGTCGACGACCGCGTCGAACGTCAGCAGCGTCGAGGCGTGGCGGGCCTTGTAGTCCCGCACGGGCTCCAGATAGCGCAGATCGGTGAAGCGACCTTCCGGCGGCGGGCCGTTCTCCTTCAGCATGCGGATCATGGTTTGACGGACCTCGCGCAATTCCTGCGCGCTGGCGCCGACGATGTTCTTCGCCATGATCGACGACGAAGCCTGCCCAAGCGCGCAGGCGCGCACGTCATGGGCGAAATCGACGACCCTGCCGTCAGCCACCTTGAGATCCACGATGACGGTCGAACCGCAGAGCCGCGAATGCGCCTTGGCCGTGGCGTCCGGCTCGGCGAGACGGCCGATGCGGGGAATGTTGCCGGCAAATTCCAAGATCCGGCTGCTATAGATGTCGTCGATCATGCAAGGCTCCCAGGCGCCTGTCTGGACGCCTATATAGAAATTCCGCTTCCCCTGAACCAGATGGGAGCATGAGTGCCGCTCACGCGTGCCCACCCCATGATGGAGAGTTTGAGCATGGACGCGAAGATCGAGACCAGTAAGCCTCGGGAGCCGGAACCGCGCGCGGCGCCTGTGCGGCCGAGCCAGGCGGAGGCGGAGGCTGCAGTGCGCACGCTGATCGCCTTTGCCGGCGACGATCCGTCCCGCGAGGGTTTGATCGAGACGCCCGCGCGCGTCGCCAAAGCCTTTCGCGAATTCTATTGCGGCTATGAACAGAACCCGACGGACACACTCGACCGTGTCTTTGACGAGGCCGGCGGCTATGACGACATGGTCCTCGTTCGCGACATTCCCTTTTATTCGCATTGCGAGCACCACATGGTGCCGTTCATTGGCAAGGCCCATATCGCCTATTTCCCCGATGGCGGCGTGGTGGGCCTCTCCAAGCTCGCGCGCGTCGTCGACATCTTTGCACGACGCCTGCAGATGCAGGAGCGACTGACGGCCGAGATCGCGGCCGCCGTTGATGATGGCCTCAGGCCGCGCGGCGTCGCGGTCCTGCTGGAGGCAGAACATCACTGCGTCTCCATGCGCGGCGCCGAGAAATCCGGGGTCTCGACGGTTACGACGCGCTTCACCGGGGTGTTCAAGACCGACGCTGCCGAGAGGGTGCGCTTCCTGGCGCTGGCGAACAGACGTTGATCGCGCCAACGCTTGTCTCGGGACGCGGATCGGTCTAGTCCGCTCCTGCCAGATGACTACCCATGGAGCCAGCATGACGACGGTCCTGAACCGCGTGACGGCCATCACGATCACGCCGCCCGATGCGCCGCTCGTCGGCCGCGTGACGCCGCCGGGCTCGAAGTCGATCACCAACCGCGTGCTGCTGCTGGCGGCGCTGGCGAAAGGTACGAGCCATATCACCGGCGCGCTGAAGAGCCTCGACACCAAGCTCATGGCGGCGGCGCTCCGCGACATGGGAGTGGCCATCGACGAGCCCGACGAAACCAGCTTCACCGTTACCGGCACTGGCCGCCTGGCGGCTCCCGGCAAGCCGCTCTATCTCGGCAATGCCGGGACGGCGATGCGCTTCCTGACAGCTGCGCTCGCGCTGGTCGAGGGCGAGGTAGTCGCCGATGGCGATGAACATATGCGCAAGCGTCCCATAGGGCCGCTCGTCACGGCGCTACGCTCGGTTGGCGTCGACATCGCCGATACGAATGGCTGCCCTCCGATTACGATCCATGGCACTGGCCGCTTCGGCACTGGCCGGATCGAGATCGATGCTGGGCTTTCCAGCCAATATGTCTCGGCGCTCCTCATGGCGGCGGCGTGCGGCAACGGCCCGGTCGAGGTTGCTCTGACCGGCACCGAGATCGGAGCGCGCGGCTATGTCGACCTGACCGTCGCCGCGATGAAGGCCTTCGGCGCCAGCGTCGAAAAGCTCGATGAAGCGACATGGCGGATCGAGCCGACCGGCTATGTCGCTACTGATTTTTACGTCGAGCCCGACGCATCGGCCGCGACCTATCTCTGGGCGGCGGAGGTGCTGACGGGCGGGCGCATCGACCTCGGCGTCGCGGCGGAGGATTTCACACAGCCCGACGCGAAGGCGCAGGCCGTCATCGCGCAGTTCCCACACCTTCCCGCCGTGATCGACGGCTCGCAGATGCAGGACGCCATCCCGACCATCGCCGTGCTTGCAGCGTTCAACGAGACACCGGTCCGCTTCGTCGGCATCGCCAATCTGCGCGTCAAGGAATGCGACCGGGTGCGCGCGCTCTCGACCGAGCTCACACGAATCCGGCCGGGACTCGCGCATGAGGAAGGCGACGATCTCATCGTCTCGTCCGATCCCACTCTGCCGGGACAGATGTTGCCGACCGAAATCGAGACCTATTCCGACCACCGTATCGCCATGAGCTTCGCGCTGGCCGGGCTCAAGATCCACGGCATTACGATCCTCGACCCGGATTGCGTCGGCAAGACCTATCCCGCCTATTGGCAGATGCTGCGCTCGCTGGGCGTCGAACTGGAAGATCGTTCATGACGACGCTCACGCATTTCGCATCGCCAGGCAGTCACGAATCCGTGGAGGAAGGGCTTCAGCTGACACCGCGCTTCGACCGCGACGGACTGGTCGCGGCGGTCGTCGTCGATGACGAGACTGGCGAGGTCGTCATGTTGGCCTGGATGAACGCTGAGGCTCTGGCCCGCACGATCGCGACGCGCGAAGGCTGGTACTGGAGCCGCTCGCGCCAAGAACTCTGGCACAAGGGCGCCACCAGCGGCCATGTCCAGACGGTCACGGAAATCCGGGTCGACTGCGACCAGGACGCGATCCTCCTGCGCGTGCGCACCGGCGGCACCGGCGCCAACTGCCACACCGGGCGCAAGGGCTGCTTCTACCGCCGTGTCAGCACGGTTCCGGAAGGCGCGGAAGCGACTTTGGAATTCACCGGCGACCAGCCGCTTTTCGACCCGAAAAAGGTCTATGGCGGCTGAGACGCGTCAAGCTGATCCTAAGCCATGGCGATGTAGGTGCGCATTTCCTCGGCCTCTTGCTCGACCTGCTGGATGCGCGCCTTGACCACGTCGCCGATCGAGACGATGCCGGCAAGACGCCCTTCCTCCACGACCGGCAGGTGGCGGAAGCGTCCCTCGGTCATGCGTTCCATGACGTGATTGATCGTGTCGATCTCCGAGCAGGTTACGACCTTTACCGTCATGATCGACGAGACCGAGCCGTCCAGCACCTCGACACCAGAACGCGACAGCGCCCGCACAATGTCCCGTTCCGACACGATGCCGAGAATGCGGCGGAACGAGTCCGCCACCACGATGGCTCCGATCCGGCGTTCGGCGAGAATATGGACAGCTTCGCGGATCGACGTATCGACCTCGACGGTCATCACGTCCCGGCCCTTGGACGAGAGAATGGCTGCAACGGTCATGGCGTCGTCTCCCTGTTGGAGAGGCCGGCCGTTCTCTTGGATCGGACCAGTCCGGGCCCTCTTGGCGAGCGACCCTCCCCATCGGAGGGCCATCGTCTAGAAAAGGATGATGGTCCCTCGCCGGATGGTTGGCAAGAACGACGCTCAGGGCCGGCGGCGGATCGGATCGAAGATCGGGAAGAACAGCAGGCCGACGACGAAGCCGCCGAGATGCGCTTCCCAGGCAATCTGGCCCAACTGGGTCCCCGGCGGAGAGAACAGCAAGCCGAAGACGAGGTTGAGCACGAACCAAACGCCGAGGAACCCCATCGCCCGCCCGTTGCGGATCATTTCGGGAATTGTCAGCGCCGGCCGGAAATCGGCATCGACGCTCGGGCGCGTCATTCCCAGACGCCCGCCTGGCGCGAAGGCGAAACGCGCGACCGCAGCCATCTGAGCCGAGATCGCCGCAGAGGCGCCGATGAGCGGCGACGTGCCATAGGGTGCGAGCGCCAGATGGGCCGCCGCGCCAGCAACCGCGCCCAGAACTGAGAGGCCGAGAAAGCGGAGCGGCCCGAAGCGCCAAGCCAGGGGCGAGCCAAAGGCCGCCATCCAGAAGGCGTTGTTGACGAGGTGCATCCAGTTGGCATGCAGGAGCGCGTAGGTCGCGAAGGTCCATACATCGCCGGCGACCCCGCCCGGCCAATCGAAGCCGAATGTGTCCGGTGCCGTGAGGCGGACTGGCACGAAGGCGAAGGCGGCGAGGACATAGCCGTCCTGATCGGCCGACAGCAGCAGGACACGCACCGCGTGGATCACCACGAGGACGGCGAGGCTGGCGACGACAACGCGCGGCAGATTGAAGACCGGCTCTCGCACGGTGAAGTCGCTTCTGTGATCCATGCTGCTCGAATAGGGATGGCTCGGCGGTATTGCAAGCCTCGGCGCGGTTGGTCTCCATCCGTACCGGTTACAGCCGTCCGGCGCTGCCCTGTTCGGGCGCGCACGGACGGCCATTTCGCATCCGGTGCTCCCCCCGGCACAGCCCGGCTGCGAACCGGCGGGAAAACTGGCACGCCGATAAAACCCGGGCAATCTGAAAACGACGTGCGTGCGATTCTATTCAGCTTTCGTTAAGATTGGCACGACCCCTGCTACACGGCGTTCACTATAATAGCGATGCCTGAAACTGTTCCGTTGCCGCACACTCCGCGCAAGACCGAGGCTGTCCGTGCCAAAGACCACTGATTCGAAAAGACAAATCGCAGCATGAAGCACCGGCATACCCGGCATCTCCACACCTACTGGTCGGACCTGCGCGGCGAGGCGGCGGCTCCGCTGCGCGGCGCGATCGAGCCTGGCGACATCCGCGAGGTATTGGGCGACACCTTCATTCTGGAGAATGCGCCGCCCGCCGCGCATATTCCCTTCCGGCTCGCCGGGACACGGCTCTGCGCGCTCTACGGGCGGGAACTCAAGAGCCGCAGCTTTCTCGGCCTCTGGGGCGATACCGACATCGACGCGATGGCGACCCTCCTGCAGGCGATTGCCGGCGACGCGGCGGCGGCTGTGTTGGGTGTCGAGACCTTCAACGAACGCGGGCAGTCCGTTCCTTCCGAGATGATCCTGCTGCCTCTGTCGCGCGGCGGCCGTCTCTATGACCGCGTGCTCGGCTTGATGGTGCCGATCGAACGGCCCTATTGGCTCGGACTGCACCCCATCATCCGCCAGACCATAACCAGCCTGCGCCTCATCTGGCCGGACGAGCGCCCCGCGCTGGCCCGCGCCGTTGCGCCGGCCGTGCATGCATCGGTCGCATCCGCAGCACTCGGCTCGGGGCGGCGGCGCGGCCATCTCGTCGTCCTCGACGGGGGCCGGCAATAGCCGCCGACGACGAGCCTCCGCGCGGGGGCCACCGCCGCCGAACCGCTTGTTAACTGCAGCAATGCTAGGTCTTTCGGAGAGGCCACGGCCATTCCGGACGCTCCATGACGCTGCCGCCCCAGACCGCCCATCGCTCGCCGCTCGAGAACTATGACCGGCGGCGCTACCGGCGTTATGCTTTGTCCATGGCCGGGCGATACATGCTGGAGGATCGACGAGAATATCCCTGCCGCACGATCGATGTGTCGGCGGATGGCGCTGCGCTGGCCGCACCGATCCGCGGGCAAGTCGGGGAACGGGTCATCGCCTATATCGACAATCTGGGCCGCCTCGAAGGCACAATCGTCCGCGCCACGGACATCGGTTTCACCATGACGATCACCGCGACGCTTCGGAAGCGCGACAAGCTCGCGGCGTCCTTGGCCTGGCTCGCCGACCGGGACGGCTCCGGCCGGGACGACGCCCGGCAACATGGCCGGATCGCGCCGCGCAACCCCTTCTCCCAGCTGACGCTGCCAGACGGAACCGCGTTCCGCTGCCGCATCCTCGATCTCTCGCTCTCCGGCGCCGCCATCGCGGTCGACGCCGAGCCTCCGGTTGGCGCGCCGGTACGCCTCGGCACCCTGCCAGCCCGTATCGGCCGACATTTCGCCGGCGGCCTCGCCGTCGAATTCGAACGGCCCCAGACCGAAGCCGGACTGGAAGAGCTGTTCTAGCTCCAGGCTCGCCAGAGCCTGCCAAGACTGACAAACGCTCCCAAAATCTCGAATTCTGCCCATGCGCCCGGTCGGCGGCCGCGTCGGCATTGACGTTGCCCTGACCGTCAGAAGCCAAAGCCCCTGGGTCTGGCCGTAGCAGCGTCGCCCTGCTCCCCTCGATCCTGTTTCCGGTAGTTGGCCGGCCAGTTCACGTCGCCGATCGGGGCCCATCAACGCAGCAATCGGCCGGTAGGCGCCACGACCGCACCACCCCAGGGCCGCCATTAACCTTAACAAGAGCTTAAGCTTGCAGCCAGTCGCCTCATCCCATAGTGTTAACAATAAGTTAACAACAAGCATAAAATTCTCGTCGAATTCGACTTAAGTTGAAATCGAATTTGATCTTGAAGATTAGACTAGAAGAAAAGCCTTTGTGTCACGGTTCCTTCGGCACAGCGGGACAGCGATCATGTTTTGCGTACGCGTTTCTAGTTTAGCCGGGATTGTCGTTGCGTTGATGGGTCTTGTCATGCCCTCCGCGAATGCTCAAACGCAGTCGGCCTTCATGCAGGTAATCGGCACAACGACGCAGCCGATCGGCCATCATGACCTCTGCGCCCGGATACCGGTCGAGTGCCGCGAGCGCACGGCGACCGAAGCGGCGATGAAATTGACGCCTGCCCGCTGGAACGAGCTCATCGCCATCAATGACAACGTCAATACGGCGATCCAGCCCGATACCGACCAGGACATCTACGGCAAGGAAGAATACTGGGCCTATCCGGACAGCAAGGGCGACTGCGAAGACTATGTGCTGCTGAAGCGGCGCGAGCTTCTGCAGCGCGGCTGGCCCGCCGGCTCGCTGCTGATCACGGTGGTGCGGCAGACCAATGGCGACGGCCACGCGATCCTGACCGTCCGGACCGATCGCGGCGATCTGGTGCTCGACAATCTCGAAGGCAAGATCAAGCTCTGGAACCAGACGGACTATCAGTTCATCAAGCGCCAGGACGATCGCAACAGCGGTCGCTGGGTCTCGATCGAGGACGACCGCACCATGCTGGTCGGCTCCATCAAGCGCTGATCGACATGCGATGCATCAGCGGCCGAGCCCTGCCGCGAAGCGGCGCCAATTGGCGACATAACCTGTTGCGGCGCGCCTGAGCTTTTCGATCGCATCCGCGTCGAGACTGCGGACCGCCCTGCCCGGCACGCCGACGACCAGCGAGCCATCCGCGATCTCCCTTCCCTCCGGAACAAGCGCGCCGGCGGCGACGAGGCAATTGGCGCCGATACGGGCACCGTTCAGGACGATGGCGCCCATGCCGATCAACGAGTTCTCGCCGACCGTGCAGCCATGCAGGATCGCGCGGTGGCCGATCGTGCAGCCCTCCCCGATGGCGAGCGGATAGCCCATATCGGTATGCAGGACCGAGTGTTCCTGGATGTTGCTGCGGGCGCCGATGGTGATGCGCTCATTGTCGCCGCGCAGCACGGCGCCGAACCAGATGCCAACCTCATCGCCCAGCGTCACCTTGCCGATGACCTGCGCATCCGGCGCTACCCAGTAGCGCCCCTCGCCGGGCAGTTCCGGCATGACGCCGTCGAGCGCATGAATGGGCATGAAGCCCCCCTAATAGAAACCCGCCTGTGCCGTGAGGGTCAGGCTCAGCAAGATCAGCCCCGAACAACCGCTCCACACGCCCGCGATCAGCAGGCTGAGGGCCATCGGGGCCAAAGGCGCTTCGCTCCGCCCGAAACGCCTGCACGGCACCGCGGAGGATAATGAAAGGTCCGGTCATCGCAAGGAGAAGAAAGCTTGTGAGCCACGCGGCGAAGCTCTTTCCGAACGGGCGAAATCTGAGCGGTTCGGCGGCAATGAGCTCGTAGAAGCTCGCCATGACGCCCGCGACCACGACCCCCGTCGCCATCGCATAGCCGAGAATCACCAAATACAGCCCGATGCGGTCCACGGTGGCCCCACTGACCCGCCACGGCACTACCGCCGCAGTCCGCCGAGGCTATGGCAAAGCCCATGCCGCAGCTTCGGGATCCCATTCAGCCCGCAGCTTCCGGCCCCTTGGTTCAGCGCCACGGCCGGAAGATCATGGTTACTGTTTCATGAAGGAACAGCCGATCCCAAAACGTCCCGTTTCGGGATCCTTGGAACTCCAGAGGATCAAACGTCCTCGAGGTCGATGTCCAGGATTGCCATGGTGAAGTTGTAGGAGAGGTCACCCTCCTCATCGTCGCGGAAGACGACGCCGACGAACTCATCGCCGAAATAGACCTCCGCCGAATCGTCCTTGCGAGGACGCTGGCGAACGCTGATGTCCTTCATGGCGAAGCGACGGCGGAAGAAGCTCTCGAGCTTCTGGATCTCTTTGCGATCCAATTCTCTCTCCTGCGGTGATTCTCAGGGATTGCCCGGATGGGCTCCCTCTCTGCGCGGCAGCTTTAGCCGATCCCGGGCGGGATGCGAAGCGCCGTTCAGGCGGTACCCACCAGCATCTGGTCCATGGCACGCGACGGCTCGGCACAGGGCGCGCTGCCGACGACCTTGGCCGGCACACCCGCGACCGTCGTATTCGGCGGCACGGCGTGCAGGACGACCGAGCCGGCGGCAACCCGCGAGCAATGGCCGATCTCGATATTGCCGAGGATCTTGGCCCCCGCCCCGATCAACACGCCATGGCGCACCTTGGGATGCCGATCGCCGGTTTCCTTGCCCGTGCCGCCGAGCGTAACACCCTGCAATATAGACACATTGTCCTCGATCACCGCCGTCTCGCCGACGACGATCGCGGTCGCATGGTCAAAGAAAATGCCCTTGCCGAGCCGGACAGCCGGGTTGATGTCGACCTGATAGACGGTCGACGCGCGGCTCTGCAGATAATAGGCGAAGTCACGCCGCCCTCGGCTCCAGAGCCAATGCGCGAGACGATGCGTCTGAATGGCGTGGAACCCCTTGAAATAAAGCACCGGCTCGATCGCACGGTTGCATGCCGGATCGCGGTCGACCACGGCGGCAATGTCAACGCGCAGCGCCTCTCCAAGCGCCGGATCACCCGCATAGGCTTCGAGGAAAGCCTGGCGGATGATCTCGCCTGACATATCGCGATGATGGAGCCGTTCGGAAATGCGGCAGGCGACGGCCTCCTCCAGCCGATCGCTGTTCAGGATCGTCCCGTAAACGAAGCTCGCCATGGCAGGCTCGCTACGCACGATCTCCTCGGCATCGGCCCGGATGGCCGACCAGATGGGATCGAAACTGGCGACGGCTTCGCCATGTTGACGGGAAATCGTGACCGACATGAACGCCTCCTCGTCGACGGAACCATGTCCGCCATTCTTTGCGCCAAGCCTAGCACGCTGGCGCCATACCATGAAACCTGGGCACTCTTAGCAAATAATGCTCATCGTCTGGATAGCGATCCCAGCGGAATCATTTTGCCAGCAAGCACCGCCAAGGGGTTGATACGATTCCGGCTTTCGGCCTCAGCCGAGCCCCTTTCGCTTGAGAAAGTCGAGCGCGCCGGCCTTGTAGGCCTTGTCGCCGACGGCCAGCATGTGGTCGCGCTTGGGGATCTCCAGCACCTCGGCGCCCGGGATGATCTCCGCCAGCGCCTGGGGCGAGCCGGCGAGCTCGTCCTTCTCGCCCACGGCCACCAGGACCGGCATTTTCAGCGTCGAGAGATCATCGGCCGAGATGGGCTGGCGGGTTGCCTTCATGCAGGCGGCGAGCGCCACGCGGTCGCTCCCGGTCTGGTCGGCGAATTTGCGGAACATAAGGCCGATCGGATCGGTGACCGTCGACGCGTCCTCGGCCTCCAGAGCTGCAACCACCGGCCCCCAGTCGCCGACGCCCGTGACGATACCGTAGCCGAGCCCGCCGAAGATCAGGGCCTTGATCCGCTCGGGATGCGCCAGCGCCAGGAAGGCGGCGATCCGCGCGCCCATGGAATAGCCCATGACGTCGGCCCTCAGGATTCCGAGATGGTCGAGCAGGTTGCGGGCGTCCTCGGCCATGGCGCCGAGGCGATAGGCCCCGACATCATGCGGCTTGTCGCTGTCGCCATGGCCGCGATTATCGAACGCGACGACGCGGCGCCCCGCCTTCACCAGCGCATCAACCCAGCCCGGATTGATCCAGTTGACGCGATAACGCGAGGCAAAGCCATGGATGAGCAGGACCGGCGGCCCCTCGCCCTCATCCATAAAGGCGATCTCATAGCCGTTGGAATTGAAGCTGGGCATGGATTTTCGACGCCTCTCGGATCGGGAGGCTCTTATGGCTGAAGCGCGGCGCCGCGCCAAGGTGTCGCCGCCGCCATCACGGTCTGTTCATCGCGCGCCGTGAGCGCTATGGTCCCGGCACATTCCAAATTCGAACGACGAGACGATCATGGCCGAGCACGTCATACCGCATTTCCACAATGATTCAGGCGTGGCGCGGATCGAGATCGGCGTGAAGGAGTTCATGTGCGTGGGCGCCAAGCCACCCTTCGACCATCCGCACATCTTCATCGACCTCGGCGAAGACGGCGAGCGCGTCTGCCCCTATTGCTCGACGCTCTATCGCTACAATCCAGCGCTGCACGGCACCGAGACGCTGCCGCCGGGCCATCTCTTCATCGATCCGATCGCGGCCTGAGCCGCGCCGAGGTTTGTTATGGCCGAGTTCGAGACTGCGATCGCCGGCGCCGGCATCGCAGGTCTGACGGCTGCGCTGCTGCTTTCGCGCAGCGGCCGGCAGGTGTCCGTGTTCGAGCGGACCGCGGTCCATTATGAGGTCGGTGCCGGCCTGCAGATCTCGCCGAACGCCGGCCGCATCCTCGAACAGCTCGGCCTCGGCCCGGCCCTTGACGCCGTCTCCGTTCGGCCGCAGGCGATCGACGTCTATTCCGGCAGCCATCTCAAGCCGCTGGTCTCGATGCCGCTGGCGAGCGCGGCGCTGCGCCTTGGCGCACCCTATCGCGTCCTGCATCGCGCCGACCTGCAGCGGCTCCTGCTTGATGCCGCCCGAGCCGATCCATCGATCCGCTTGGCGCTCGCCGCCCCGATTACCGACGTCGAAACCCTGTCCGGTGCCATAAGCTTCTCGATCGGCGGTACCCGCCACGCCGCGAAACTCCTTGTCGGCGCCGATGGTATCCGCTCTGCCGTGCGGCACTTCGTCGATCCCGGCCAAACCGAGATCGCGGCGCAGCGAACGGCGTGGCGGACGACGATTCCGGCCGTCGAGGCGCCGGAGGAACTGCCGCGCGACCATGTCAGCGTCTTCATGAACGAGCGCAGCCACGTGGTCGCCTATCCGATCCGCGCCGGCAAGGAGATCAACGTCGTCGCGATCATCGAGGAGGATTGGTCCGGCGAGGGCTGGGCCGAGCCCGGCGATCCGGACGAGATCACACGCTTTTTCCGCAACGCGTCCAGCGTCCTTACTGCCCTGATCAACGCCGGAAAAGCCTGGACGCGCTGGTGTCTCCGGGCCGTCGAGCCCTCGGGGCCCTGGCATCGAGGCCATGCCGTGCTGGTCGGTGATTCAGCCCATGCCATGCTGCCCTTCCTGGCCCAGGGCGCGGCGATGGCAATCGAGGACGCAGCAATCCTGACACGCTGCCTCGCGCAGCCGGGCTTCGACACGCAGGCGGCTCTCCAGCGCTATCAAGCGCTCCGCCAGCCCCGCGTTGCCCGAGTCTGGCGCGCGGCCCAGCAGAACGGCACGATCTATCACATGAGCCCGCTGGCCGCCTCATTCCGCGACGCGACCATGAAGGCGCTCGGCGGCGAAAGGCTGCTCGCCCGCTATGACTGGCTGTATGGCTGGAAACAGAACGGGTGACGAATGACGCGACCCTTCCGCGCCACTCAACGTCGGCAAGTGCAGCGGCCTCCGACGAAAGCGCCGGGCCTTATGCCGCGCGCTGAGCACTTGAGGCACCGTCGGCTGCGCTAAGGTGCGTCCCCAATTTCATCCGCCGTGGCGATTGCAACGTAGCGAACTTTTTCAAAATGCAATTCAGGATCAGAAATCTGCGAAGGGTCGATCACATAGGCTAGGCCCAAAGCTAGGTTCTTGGCCCGAGGGGAAATCTGCACCCCCGAATGCCTCGCGGAGACAACGACATAGCCAATCTCGAAACTGCTGCCGCCATCGAGCCAACAGAGCGACTTGGGCAATCGGCCGAGCCAGTAGTCGGTGCGATCCGAACCGGGCAATTCCCGTAAGAGTTCGATCCGAAAGGGGATCTGGTCCCAAAGTTCTTTTGGATCCCAATCGATGGCTCGAACAAGAAGCTCCATAGCCTTCGCCTTGCTCTGATCCACCCTCAGCGCCGCGCCAACTCCCCGATCGCCGCATAGTCCGTCTTGCCCGTGCCGAGCATCGGCAGGGCCTCGACGCTGACGATCCGCTTCGGCAGCATGATCTCGGCGAGGCCGTGCTCGCGGGCCGAGACGATAAGTTCTTCGCGGTCGGGATCCTGCCTGTCGGTGACGAGGACGAGTTGCTCGCCCTTGCGCTCGTCGGGGACCGCGACGACGGCGTGTGCATCGTCGGGCCAGACCTGCGCCACATAGGCTTCGGCCGCGGCGAGCGAGATCATCTCGCCGCCGATCTTGGCGAAGCGCTTGGCGCGGCCGCGGATGGTGATGTAGCCCTCGGCGTCGATCGAGACGATGTCGCCGGTATCGTGCCAGCCATCCTCGGTCCGCTCCAGCGTCCCCGGCGCGCTTTCACGCATATAACCGAGCATGACGTTGGGGCCGGCGATCCAGAGCCGGCCACCCTCGTCGAGACCCGGCACAGGCTCGATGCGATAGGACATCGTCGGCAACAGGCGGCCGACCGTGCCGTCGCGATGATAGAGCGGCGTGTTGGCGGCGATCGCCGGTGCGGCCTCCGTCGCGCCATAGCCTTCATAGAGTTCGATGCCGAAGCGGTCGCGCCAGATCTTTCGCGTCGCGTCCTTGATCCGCTCGGCCCCGAGCACGACGACGCGGAGCTTCCGGAAATGCTCCGGTTCCGCCTGCCGGCCCCAGCCGGCGGCGAAGGTGTCGGTTCCGATCAGGATGGTCGAGCCGCTGTCGGCGATCATCGCCGGGATCTGCTTGTAGTGAAGCGGCGTCGGATAGAAGAAGACGCGCATGCCGATCGAGAATGGTGCGACGAGTCCTACCGTCATGCCGAAGGAATGAAACACCGGCAGCGGGTTGAACAGCGAATCGTCGGAATTGAGTTCCAGCGTCTTCAGGAACTGCTCGACATTGGCGAGCACATTGGCATGCGTCAGCGCGACGCCCTTCGGCAATCCCTCCGATCCGGACGTGAACAGCATGACGCCGATATCGTCGGGCCCGACCTTGGCGCGCTTGTGGATTGCCCGCGCGAACCAGGACGAGACGACGCCCGCGAGCTTGCCGAACGTGCCGACGCTTTTGCCGACATCCTCCAGCCAGATAAATTCGACCTCGCCGCCGATCGCGGCGACCAGTTCGTCGAGCTTGCCCTCGGCGATGAAGCGGCGCGAGGAAATCACCTTGCGGATCCCAGCCGCTTTGCAGGCGACGAGAAGATTCCTGGGTCCGGCGGTGAAATTGAGTATGGCCGGCACGCGGCCAAAAGCGGAGAGGCCGAAGAAGGCCGGCGCGACGGTCGCGACATTGGGCAGCATCAGCCCGACACGCTCGCCCAGCTTCGTCTTCGCCGCGCAGATGCGGCCGAGAACCATGGCGCCGATCACGACGCGGTCATAGGTGAGCGGCTTCCTCTGGGTATCTTCGATGACGTCTCGCTTGCCGCCGAAGGCATCGCGCGAATCGAGCAGCATCTCGAACAGCGTCTTGCGCCAGCGCCGCGCATCGAGGGGAATCGCCGCGGTCGCGGGACTTTCGATAGCCCTTTGCATCTCCATGATCGGTGCTCGCTCCCCTGCCCCTTGATCCGTCGGCGCGGATATTCCCCTGCGGGCACGATCCTACAATGACGGCAGTCACACGCGCGAGCGCGACGATGCAGTCTCTTTCGATATAGCGTAAGATATATCTTGACGAACCAGCGAGCGAGAGTTACTTACGATATATCTGAAGTCAGGAAAGGGACCACAATGGGTCATCACCACAACGAACATCATCGCCATGAACATCGCTGCCGGGAGCAGCGCCGCCATGAGGATCGCGGCCGCGACCATGATGGCCAGCCGCATGGCGTCGCCCGCTTCTTCGAGCTAATGGGCCGCCGCGGCGGACCCGGCTTCGGCCCGTTCGGCCATGGCCCGCGGGGCGGACGCGGCGGCGACGACGGTTTCCGCATGGGCCGCATGGTCGCCGATGGCGATCTGCGCCTTATCGTGCTGTCGCTGATCGAGAAGCAGCCGCGTCATGGCTACGACATCATCAAGGCCATCGAGGAACTGACGAGCGGCAGCTACAGCCCGAGCCCGGGCGTCGTTTATCCGACGCTGACCTTCCTCGAAGAGGCCGGCCACGCCACCGCGGCCAGCGAAGGCAACAAGAAGGTCTATTCGATCACCGAGGCCGGCAAGGCGCATCTAGACGCCAATCGCGCCGGTGTCGACGCCGTGCTCGATCATCTAGCCCGTATCGGTAGCCGTATGGCGCAGGCGAAGGCCTGGTTCGGCCGCGGCGAGGACGAGCCGCGCGGGGAGCGGCCCGACCGGGACATTCCGGGCGTCGTACCGGAACTCAACGACGCACGCCGGGCCCTGAAGAGCGCTATCGCTTCGCGCATCGGCGAAAGCCCGGAGGAGCAGCGCCGGGTCGCCGCCATCCTGCTGAAGGCCGCCGAGGCCATCGGCAAGAAGCCCGATCCGGCCGTCGATCTCTGATCGGCCGCGAAACCGTCACGGCGGGCCATCCCGCCCTAACCTGCCCTTTCCCAACCTGGGCGGGGCGGGATCGGATCCGCCGTGACGGGACGCTTCAAGCCGCCTGCTGGGTTTCGCCCAGATAGCGGCCGGCGGGCTGGCTGCGCGAGAGGTTCGGAGCGAGCGCCAGGCGGGCGGCGTTATAGGCGTCCCAGTCGCCGATATCCGGCAACGAGGGTATCGTCACCGTCTCGCCCGCCTCGAAGCCGGCAATCGCCGCGTCGACCATGGCCTCCGGCTGCATCACCATCTCCGGCGGCAGGCTTTCGACCGGCACACCCGCCTTTTCCCAGATTGCCGTCGCGGTTGCCCCCGGCAACAGGGTCTGGACGCGAACGCCCGTCCCGGCCAGTTGCACATTCAGCGCCTCGCCGAAATGCAGCACGAAGGCCTTGGTTGAACTGTAGAGATTGGGGAACCGCTCGGGGATAAGCGGTACGACCGAGGCAATCTGAATGATCCCGCCTGCCCCCCGCGCGACGAAGCCGGGCAAGGCGGCCAGCGTCAGGCGTGTCAGCGCCACGACGTTGAGATCGATCATCGTCTCGATCGCGTCAGGATCGGCATCCGCCATCGGGCTGGCGACAAGAAGGCCGGCATTGTTGACGAGAAGCGTGATCGACGTGTCGCTCCGGAGCCGCGCCTCGACCGCCAGACGATCCGAACGGTCGGTCAGGTCCGCCTTCAGCACCTCGACCTTGCGTCCCGTCGCCGCGACAATCCGGCTGGCGAGCGCCGCAAGCTTCGGCTCGTCGCGGGCGACCAGCAGCAAATCATATCCTCGCGCCGCCAGCTTTTCCGCGTAGACGGCGCCGATACCCATTGAGGCGCCCGTGACGAGGGCGACGCCCTTCTCAGCCGATTCAGTCATGTCTCATCTCCGTAGGCAGGCCGCGGCGATCCGCCGGCCAATGCAGCAACGGCCTTTAGATGATAGTCATAATCTAAATGGCAAGTGCGACCGCCGATTTTAGTTTTCGGCTGGGCCTTCCGGGTTCGCGACAAGGCTCTTTTCCGCCAATCGCGCCCGGCCGGCCTCCAGAAAAGCCTCGGAAAGAGGCGTATCCTTCGTTGCCCGTGCGAGTAGAAGGCTGCCGACCAGCGTGGCGAGGGTTGCCATCGCCGCCGGCCGTGCCTCGGGGCTTGCCTCTGCCTGCGCCGCCTCGATCGCGTCCAGCATCGCCGCCACGCCATTGGCATAGGCGGCGCGCACCGCCTCGCTATCTGTATCGCGGGGGAAGTCGAGCAGCCCCGCCGCGGCGCAGCCACTCTCGGGATGGTCGCGGTGCTCGCAGGAGAGATAGCTGTCGATGAGTCCGGCGCGGGCCGCCTCCCAGGACCGGCCCTCGGCGGACCTCGCGATGCGCTCATTCATCTGCCGGAACGCCGCCTCGAACGCTTCCGCCGCCAGCGCGTCCTTCGAGGCGAAATGACCATAGAAGCCGCCATGCGTCATCCCCGCGGCCGCCATCAGTTCCGGCACGCTGACCCGGCCAACCCCCTTTTCGCGAAACAGATGCGAGGCGGCCTCGACGATGTCCTTCCGATGTTGTTCGGCTTCCTTACGGGATGCGCGCGCCATGAGGATGATCTCCCGGCGATGCGGAAAGCAGTCGCCCCGATTTATATATGACGTACATCATCAACGAAAAGTAGTCCCATCAAGCGCCCTATTGCGAAAGTTTCATACTAGTGATTGAACTATCATTAGTTGCAATCGGGGGATTGGTTATGCTGAAGCGATTTGGACTATTGCTCGCCACGGCCGCATTGGCCTCCTGCCACACGACGCCGGACACCGGGCTGGCCGGCGGCGGCTATCGCAGCACGGACCAGATCGTCCAAAGTCTCGGCTACGACACAATCGCCCTCCCCTCGACCGGCTACGGTCCCGGCTCGCTCGTCACCTCGGTGAAGGGGTACGGCTTCACCGAGCCACTGCGCCTCGCCTATCTCTGCCGGCCCGAATACGCCAACGCCCCGCCGGCCATCATCGACACGGGCGCGACCAGCGAGGCGTCACGGTCGTTCAATGGCTCGTTCAACCTCAGCGTAGCGGCCATCAAGGCGCTGGGCCTCGGTGCACAGGCGAGCAATATCGAATCCATCACGCTCAAATTCTCCGACGTGAAGGTCGAGCAGCTGCCCTATGCGGACCTGAAGACCATCCAGAACGGCCTTGGACCCGTCTGCGCCGAGACGCTCAAGGAGTTCAAGGCCAAGGGGCTGGCCCGCCAGACGCAGCAGGCTCTGCGCGCCGACGTGACCTACACAGCCCATCTGAAGCGCGGCGTTTCCGCCGAAGTGAAGAACCTCGTCATCCAGGCACTCCAGGCCTCCTTCGGCGGCTCGGTCGACAAGACCTCCGACACGTCGGTCACCGGCACGGGGCTGTACTACGGGTTGCTGTTGACCAAGGTCTGAACCCATTTCCGTCGCCATCGTGCGACCTCGATCGAGGAGGAATGAGCGATGCCCATTTCAGGGAAAGGGTGGGAGCTACACATCGTGCGAAAGCTGGAACAGGATCGCGCCGGCCGACGCCGCACGATCGGCGACTATCAGGTCTACCACGAAGGCGTCGCCCAGGCCTCGCTGACCGGCACCGCCGTCGAGACCAAGGGACCGGGCGACAACAAGGTTCGCGGCAATGGTCGACGCATCGAAGCAGGGACCTATCCGCTCGCGACCCAGGACGGCGCGCGCTATGTGACCATCGGCTATATCGTCAGCACCGATCCAGACCAAACACCCAAGCCCGGCCTCGAGCTGCTCTCGACCGGCAACCGAACGGAAATCCTTGTCCATCCCGGTCACGGTTTCCTGGCCAGCGTCGGGTGCATCAATCTGACAGCCAAACTGACGAGCGGGAGATCCGATATTCCCTTTGTCGACAGCCGCGACCGCGTGATCGCGGCGATCCAGGATCTCCGCGCCTATAGCAGATCGTCCTTTCCACATTACAACGGCCACCCGATCGCCAACGCTAGCGTCGTCATCGATGGCGAGCCCGCATAGGCAATCCGAGCGATCATGCGCCTACGAGGCCACTGCTGGGAACCCCTCCTCGCCGGCCTTGCAGACGTCACGAGATGTCCGGATGGTGCGGGCGGCGGGGGTCGAACCCGCATGACCGAGGTCGAGGGATTTTAAGTCCCTTGCGTCTACCAGTTTCGCCACGCCCGCTTGCCGGCTTTCTGCCATTTTGTCGGCGCTCGCGATAGAGCAACGGGTCGCGTGTCCACCGCGAGGCTGCCGCCAGCGAAAATATGCCCTTCATCCTCCACTTCAGCTTTGCTAAACCCGGCTCGGGCGATCCGTGGCACCACGGCGGCTTGCTCTGATGTTGTGTTGCCCCAAAACGAGGATGCCGCCGTGTCGGAACCTGTCTCCTATCGCCAGTCGCTGCCGCTCGAACCGCTTGCGATCCTCTCCCGCGCCGCCGCCATGGGGCGGACTCTCGTCGGCGTCCGCTCGGCCGGCGCGCTGCTGGAGCGCATCGGCGTCTTCGATGGCATTACCGAGGAAAGCGGCTGGATCGTCGCCCATGGCGCCGCGCATGAGACGCGCATCGACCCGTCGACGATCGCCGCCATCGTCGCCGATCGCAGCGAGACGCCGCATGACACAATCCTCGCCTATGTCGATTTCCTCGATTCGGAAGGCCGCTCGATCGTGAAGGTCACGGCCCTGGACGGGATCGAGCATTTCGATGCGGCGCTCGAAGGACTGCCGCGCTCCCCCCTCGCCTATGTGCCGCCGCTGGAACGCTCCGCCGTCGCGGTCGACCCATCCGACATCGGCGCCGTTCCCATCGCAGCGGCCGTCGATGCCGGCGCGGTTGTGACGCTGAGCCTCTCGCGTCCAGGGCTGTTCCAGTCCTGGACGGGGAAGATCGCTCGCATCCATTTCGGTCACAACTATATCAACGTGCTGCAGGAAGACGTTCATCTGCATCTGCGCGGCCAGCAGGTCTCGCGCTGGGAGGTGACGACGAGGGACGGAAGGTCGAGCTTTGCCGCGATCGGCCCGGAGGGCGAACCCTTCGGCCTCAGCGTCGAGGGCGACGCGGCCGTCTTCGCGGCGATCGCCGAGGCGGCCTAAGGGATCAGGCGGCGCGCGCCTGAAGCTCGCGGTTGCAGAAGCCGGCGAGCATCGTAGCCAGTTCGCGCGCCGCCCCGCCGGCTTCGGCCGAGACAAGCAGAGCCAGCTCTGTCGGCGGCACGTCGGGGAACCCGTCAGCCCTTCCGAGGACACGATAGGCCGGGCGGAGCGCCCGCGCCTCGATCAGGGCAACACCGAGCCCGCCGGCGATCGCCGCATCGATGCCAACAAGGCTGGCGCTCTCATAGGCAATTCGCCAGCGCCGGCCGGCCGCCTCCAGCGCATGGACGGCGCGATTGCGATAGCGGCAGCCCTGCGGAAAGGCGATCAGCGGCAACGGATCGGGCAAGGCGCCCGACCTTGCAGCCGTCGCCCAGACCAGCCGCTCCGGCCAACTGCCATAGGCGGGTCCGCCACCGGCATCGCGCTTCAGCAGAGCGATGTCGAGATCACCCGCCAGAAGGGCCGCCTCCAGCGCCACGGAAAGATCGCAGCGTATGTCGAGCCGGCAATCCGGCCGCTCGAACGAAAAGGCCGCTACCAGCCCCGTCAATTCGGCAATGGCGAAATCTTCGGTGAGGCCCAGCCCGACGCGCTCGCCAGACATCGCGTTGCCCACCGCGCTCGCCGCCTCCAGCGACAGCGCGAGGATGCGGCGCGCATAGGGCAGCAAACGCTCGCCGGCCTCCGTCGTCGAAACACCGCGCCCGTCGCGGCGGATCAGCGGTGCACCGACCTTGTCCTCCAGCTTGCGGATCTGCTGGCTGACGGTCGATTGCGTGCGATGGACCCGCTCGCCCGCCCGCGTGAAGCCGCCGGCATCGACCACGGAAACGAAGCTCTTCAGCAGATCGAGATCATACATGCGCGCACCATCGACTTTTCGAATGGATAGCATGAAATCATTGAATTTCCCAATAATAACGAGATCGCCTATAGACCCGTTGCGCCCGTTTCGGGCCGGTTGGAACGAGCCATGAGCCAGACCGAAATATCCAGCGCGACAGTCCCGAATGGGGGTAAGGATGCGGCCGGTTTGTTGCCGATCGTGCTTTTCTGCCTGATCTGGAGTTCGGCCTTCGCCGCAGCCAAGATCGCCCTGCCCCATTGCCCGCCGCTCCTGCTACTTGCGGCTCGCTTCCTCGCGGCCGGCAGCCTGATGATCGGCGCCGCCGCCTGGAGCGGCCGGTTGCGCTGGCCGGATCGCACGAGCCTCGGCAAGCTGGTGCTGCTGGGGCCTCTCAACAACGCGATCTATCTCGGCTTTTCGTTCTCGGGCATGCAGACCGTCTCCTCGGCCTTCGGCGCCGTGCTGATCAGCACCAACCCGCTACTTGTCGCGCTGCTGGCGGCCCCAGTGCTCGGCGAGCGGCTGACGACGACGAAGCTGGCGGGCCTGCTGCTCGGACTTGCGGGCGTCGCGATCGTGTTGCGCTCGCGCCTTTCCGGCGCCGAGGATCCTCACGGAACGCTACTGGTGATCGGCGGATTGCTGGCGCTCGTCGCCGGCACGGTCCTCTTCAAGAAATGGAAGCCTGCCGGCGACCTGTGGACCGGAACGGCGGTGCAGTGCCTGGCCGGCGGCGTCGCGCTGCTGCCGGTCGCGCTGGCGACCGAGAGCCTTGCCGATATCGATCTGACCCCGGCACTGGCCGGCGCCTTCGCCTATCTGGTCGTTGCCGTTTCGATCGGGGCCTTCTGGCTGTGGTTCCGCCTGCTGCAGACGCGCACCGCGACAGAGGCAAGCGCGCTGCATTTCCTCATGCCGCCGCTCGGCCTTCTTTTCGGCTGGATGGTGTTTGGCGAGCCGGTGAGCCTGTTCGACCTTGTCGGCATCGTGCCCATCGCGGCCGGCATAGCGCTCGTGACACGCGGCTGAGGGCGGCGGTCACGAGCCATTCGTATTCATCAACGCCGACAGGCCATCGCGCAAACCAAGCGCCGATTGGCGTGACGGCGCGCCTCCGACTAGTTCGCCTCGATGTCCGCCTTCACTTCGGCAATGAACTCCTCGGCGCCCTTCTTCACTTCGCGCACATGCTCGCCGACTTCCTTCAGGAAGCGGTCGAGTTCAAGCTTAAGCCCGCCAGCCGATGGCTTTTCGATGCCATGGGCATAGATGACCATGCGCATCGACACTGCGAGGTCGAGCAGAAGGCCGGTCAGCATGGCGTCGTCGAGTTCGTTCTCCTCAGCATAGCCAGAGATCAGGTCGAATAGCGCTTCGCGGTGCTCATCATATTCTTCCTCGAAGGCGGCGAGATCCTCGTCGATCAAATCGTTCGTCTTCTCGTTCATTTTAATGTCCTCAGCCGACCAGCGGCGGTTGGAAGGATAGGCCCATGTCCCAGGGAAAGAAGATCCACGTATCCTGCGACACTTCCGTGATGAAGGTATCGACCAGCGGCCGGCCCAGCGGCTTGGCGTAAAGCGTAGCATAATGGGCCTTGGGCAGCATGTCGCGAACGAGCCGCGCCGTCTTGCCGGTATCGACGAGATCGTCGATCACCAATATGCCTGCGCCCTCA
This sequence comes from Kaistia algarum, assembly GCF_026343945.1. NCBI lineage: Bacteria > Pseudomonadati > Pseudomonadota > Alphaproteobacteria > Hyphomicrobiales > Kaistiaceae > Kaistia > Kaistia algarum. The sequence continues at coordinate 688,969 of NZ_JAPKNJ010000003.1, read as the reverse complement.
CCGCCGGCGAGGTCGATCACCGCCTGGTTGACGCCCTTTAGAACTTTGAGGGAACCCTGCTCCTGATAGTCGTGATAGGAGGCGACGCAGACCGTCTCGACCACGCGGATACCGAGTTCACGCGCGACGATCGCCGCCGGCACCAGCCCGCCGCGGGTGACGCAGACGATGGCTTCCCATTTCTGGTCGCCAGAGAGCCGCCAGGTCAGCGCCCGCGCGTCGCGGTGAAACTGATCCCAGGATACGGGAAACGCCTTTTCAGCTCGCGTATTCGTCATGCCGCCTCCAGTGCCGCGATTCCCACGAGCCATGGAGCGGCCCGCCCTCTCGCACAATCTGCCAGAGGACGCGCTCCACAGAAAAGTGCCAAGAGCGCAGCTATTCGCTTTCATGCGTTGCGTCTAGGCTGATCGTGAACAGCCAATGGCGGGAGAGACACTTGCAGGACATGCTCGGGCTATCCTACGAGGCGTCGGTAGCGCTGGTCACCTTCCTGTGCCTCACGACCGCATCGCTCGGCACGCTGTTCACCTATCACCACCTGCCCGACCATCATCTCGACGACAAGACGCTCGACATCGTGCGGATCGTAGCCAACATCTTCGGCTTGCTGAGCTCGCTGGTCCTCGGCCTGCTAGTGAGTTCGGCCAGCAGCAATTTTTCCGACGTGGACAAGGCCGTCCACGCCTATGCGACCGAACTGATCCTCCTGGACCGCGCACTGCGCGACCTTGGCCCCGATGGTGAGCCGGCCCGGGCCGAACTCACCGGCTATGTTGCCAATGTCGTCGCCATGCGCGATGTCGAGCGGCCCTCCTTGCCGTCCGAAAACCGGACGGCCGAAGGAACGCTCCACGACATCAGCGCCAGGCTTTCCGCGCTGAAGCTGACCGATCCGCAGATGATCTCGCAGCGCGACGTGGCAAAGGCGGAGGTCACGACGCTGCTGCGCGCCCGCTGGGGAATCATCGACCGCACCGAGGGCTCGGTCCCGGCTCCCTTGATGGTGGCGCTCGTCATCTGGCTCGCGATGACGATGGCTTGCTATGGCTTTCGGGCTCCGAAGAACGCCATCGTCGTGATCGGCTTCGTCGTTTCCTCAGCATTGCTGTCGGGCGCGATCTACATGATCCTCGATATGGGCAGGCCATTCGACGGCCCGATCCAGGCCTCTTCCGCCCCCTTCGTGCACACGCTCGCCGAGTTGAAACGCTAGCGCGGCGTGACGAGCAGGCTGGCAATCAACCCTTCGACGGCGCGCACGGCCTCGGCAAGGCGGCCCGCGTCGCGCGAACGCAGCACGATATCGGTAGCGAAGCCGCCATCCAGCATCTTCGGATAGCTGCCGATCGCAACATCCGGGAAGTCGCCCTGGATCGCGCCAAGCCCGGCGGCGATCCGCCCCTCGCCCATCGAGGCCGGCACCGTCGCGGAGAGCATCTTCGTGCCGGTCGGGATCGTCGCCGTCACGGCATCCAGCATCGCCTGCATGATCGTGGGCACGCCCGCCATGACATGAACGTTGCGGATCGTGAAACCCGGCGCCTTGGAGACGGGATTGTCGATCAGCGAGGCACCGGACGGGATGCGCGCCATCCTGAGGCGCGCCTCGTTGAGGCTGGCGGCACCATAATGCTCGGTCAGGATCGCGACGGCGCGAGGATCGTGGTCAATGTTGACGCCGAACGCCTTGGCCATCGCGTCGGCGGTAATATCGTCATGCGTCGGGCCGATGCCGCCGGTCGAGAAGACATGGTCGTAGCGATCGGACAGCGCGCGGACCGCCGCGACGATCTCGTCCTCGATATCCGGAACGACGCGAACCTCGCGCACATCAATGCCGATCGCGGTGCAATATTCGGCGATATAGCCGATGTTCTTGTCCTTGGTCCGCCCCGAGAGGATCTCGTCGCCGATGACGAGGATGGCGGCGGTGACGATGGCGGGGGCGGTGTCGGTCATGGCAATCTCCTGGTCCGCGAGCGGTGTAGCGCTCAAATGCACGCGGCTCAACGGGGGTCGAGCGTTCAAATCCGCTTGTCGGAATTTGTCTCCTATGGGATACATCTCATATCTCCGAGGGATATCGCCTCTGTGTATGAGATCGACCAGACAGACCTCTATCGCCGTTGGTTTGCCGAACTGGCCGACGAGCGGGCCAGGGCGCGCATCGACATGCGGATCTTCCCCTGTCGCTCGGAAACCCTGGCGACGTAAAACCAGTAGGCAAAGGTGTCAGCGAGCTTCGGATAGACTACGGACCCGGCTACCGCGTGTACTTCACACGACGAGGAAAGCGGCTGCTGCTCCTCTTATGCGGAGGGGACAAGAGCACGCAGGACAAGGACATAAGCGCTGCAAAGGCGCTCTTGCACGAACTTTGAGGTCAAGGTCATGGCGTTGAGCATCACGAAATGGGATGTTGCCGAGCATCTCGACAACGATGAGCGGATAGCACTGTTCCTGGAAGCCATCTTCGAGGATGGGACCCCTTCTGAAATTGCGGAGGCTCTCGGCGTCGTCGCCCGCGCCCGCGGCATGACGCAGCTGGCCGCGCAGACAGGTCTGAGCCGGCCGGCGCTGTACAAGGCGCTTTCTGGCGATGGCAATCCCGGGCTAGACACGATCATGAAGGTGCTGGCGGCGCTCGGCATGCGTCTCGCCGTCGCGCCGCTCCCCGATAAAGCAGCCTGATGGCGCGAAACATCTTGTAACCGGCGGCGCGATGCGCCAGATCGGAGGAACCCGTATCGAACCCGGCCCTTCCCGTCGCTTCAGGCGCGCCGACCTGCCGGACTGAGGAGCCTTAGATGGTCACCTATGTCGACGCCGAGACCGCGCCGCTGAAGAACACTGGACAGATCCGCCTCTACGACCGCGCCGGTTTCGACGCCATGCATCGGGCTGGCCGCCTCGCGGCCGAATGCCTCGACGCGATCGCCGACATCATCCGCCCCGGCGTCCCGACCGACGAGATTGACCGCTTCGTCTACGAATTCGGCGAGAAGAACGGCGCGCTGCCGGCGACGCTCGGCTATCGCGGCTATACGAAATCGACCTGCACGTCGCTGAACCACGTCGTCTGCCACGGCATTCCGAACGAGAAGCCGCTGCGCGACGGCGACATATTGAACGTCGACGTTACCTTCGTGCTCGATGGCTGGTATGGCGATTCAAGCCGCATGTATTATGTCGGCGAGGTCAAGCGCGCGGCGTCGCGGCTGGTGGAAGTTACCTATGAATCGCTGATGCGCGGCATCGCCGCGGTGAAGCCCGGCAAGACGACCGGCGATATCGGCCATGCGATCCAGTCCTTCGCCGAAGCGGAGCGCTGCTCGGTCGTGCGCGACTTCTGCGGCCACGGCGTCGGGCGGCTGTTCCATGACACACCCAATATCCTGCACTATGGCAATCCCGGCGAGGGCGTCGAGCTTCGTCCCGGCATGATCTTCACCATCGAGCCGATGATCAATCTTGGCCGGCCGCACGTGAAGGTGCTCGCCGATGGCTGGACAGCGGTGACGCGCGATCGTTCGCTCTCCGCCCAGTTCGAGCACACGGTCGGCGTCACAGAGACCGGCTGCGAGATCTTCACCCTCTCGCCGCGCGGCTATGCCTGCCCACCCTACCCGGCCGCGGCATGACGGGCTTCGACGACGATGCGGGGGACCTCCCCCATTTCGTCGGCCACCGCGATCGGCTGAAGACGCGTTTTCGCGAGCAGGGCGCCGATGCGCTCGCTGATTATGAACTGCTCGAACTGCTGCTCTTCCATTCCGTGCCGCGGCGCGACACCAAGCCGATCGCCAAGGCGCTCCTCGCCCGCTTTGGCACCTTTTCCGACGTTCTCGCAGCGCCGGAGGCAAGGCTCATGGAAGTTTCCGGCGTCGGCGCTTCGGTCGCGACGCATCTGAAGGCCGTGCATGCCGCATCGATGCGCTATGCACGCGGAGCGGTTCGCGAGCGGCCCCTGCTCTCCTCCTGGAGCGCCGTCATCGACTATTGCCGCGCCGCCATGGCCTATGAGGAAAAGGAGCAGTTCCGCATCCTCTTTCTCGACAAGCGCAACCAGCTCATCGCCGACGAGGTCCAACAGGTCGGCACGGTCGACCATACCCCCGTCTATCCGCGCGAAGTGGTGAAGCGCGCGCTCGAACTATCCTCGACCGCGATCGTCCTCGTGCACAACCATCCCTCCGGGGACCCGACCCCCTCGCGCGCCGACATCCAGATGACCAAGACCATCGTCGACATCGCAACCCCGCTCGGCATCGCCGTCCACGACCACATCATCGTCGGCCGCAACGGCCATGCCAGCTTCAAGGGATTGAAGCTGATCTGAGAGGATCAATCGCGATATAGCTTCACTTCATTGAGCCCACCGCCAGCGCCCCGGAACGAGAGGAGATCGAGCTGGAAGGCGTCGGCCTCCGGAAGCGGAGCCGGGAGCTTTACCTCCGTCCAGCGAGGAAATGGCTCGAGCTCCAGGAAATGCGTCCACACTTCGCGGCCCTTCGAAAGCAGAACAAGCCGGGCGATTCCACCCGCGCGGGTGTTGCGAACCCCATCCCGCGTGTTGAGGAGCAGGATGCGCTTGACCGGACTCGGTGCGGCAAATGTCATGCGAATCGAGGCGGGCGAACCCTCCCGCGCGAGCCAATAGTCGGCACAGCTCTCGAAGATGCTGCCGTCGTCTAGGGAGGTCGGATCAAAGCCGGGCTCAGCCGAACTGGCGGCTATGGAGGCGAACGCGATCCGCGAGCGCTCCAATGATTCGGCCCGCTCACGCAACGCATAGACGCGCGGACAGGATTCCGGATTGGCTACCTTCGAAACCGGGACGTAATCTCCGTCGACGACCTCGGCGAATTCCGGGAACGCCCGAATGCCATACTGACTTGGATCCTCGAAGAAGAAACTGCCGGGCGCCACGGCATCGACGATGTAAGCAGGCGGATCGCGTTTCAGATCCCCGATGAACCGGGAGCGGAAATAACTACGCAGCTCCGTCCAGTACAGCTGATTCTCGTTCGTTGCTTCCCTCGTCGCCGGCGCCATCGCGGCATCGACGTAGCACTCCGCCTGCCAGCCCCAGCAGACCATGCGGTCTCCGGGTTCGGGACGCAGCCATTGCAGCGTGTGCAGTGCCTTGAACGGCTTACCCTTCAGATAAATGCCTTCATTCCAACCCGTTGACCATGGCTGACCGTAGGCGCGTTCCTGTGCCAGCCTTGGCAGCAACAGGTAGAGGGCAACCCCGACGAGACAAAGCGATGCCGCGGCCGTGCCCCAGCGCCCCGTCGTCCCCCCATTTGTCGCCAGGAGCGAGGCAGCCGCGCCGATCATGACCAGTGCCGGCAACCCGAACAGCAGATAATGCGAGAAGTCCCGGCCTGGGGTGACGGCAGCGGCATAGGAAACCGCGGCCATGACGACGGCAACGGATGCAAAGCGCAGTGCCAGACGACCTGGTCGCGAGCGGCGCCAGGCGAACAGGGCGATCATCACCACCATGCCGATGCACAGCATCGCCAGATAGGTGAATGCGAGCTGCCCAAAGCTCGTCCAGGACAGCAGATGCCAGATCTTGTCGCTCCATTGCTGCCCGACAATTCGCAACTTCTGCTGGACGAAATAGCTCTTCACAAAATCGTCGCCTCCCCCGGAAAGGGTGAGAGGCAGCAGGAAAGCCGCAGCTGGCACGCAAGCGGCCGCGATGACGGCCGCCGCACGCTTCAAGCGAAGCGACAATGTGGCTGGGTGAGCCGGCCGACATGCGCAAAGCAGCGCGAGGGCGCCGACGAGGGCGGCGATCGGAGTTCCTTGCAGCTTCGCGAAGGGAACGCATCCCGCCGCGAAGGCAGCCAAGAGCAGAAACCACGTGCGCCGGGTCTCCGCGTAGATGGCCAAACCGAATATGCCGAGCGAGATCAGGAAGATCGGCATGATCTCGCTCGAATAGTGAACGAAATCGAAGAAATTGGTAAAGATCAGGAATAGATAGGCCGGAAGAGTTGCTACCATGGCCACGCGGGCATCGAAGAGACGCCTCAGGGCACTTGCGAGAAGGCTCATGGAGATTGCCAGCAGGACGATCGCCGTCAGCCGAATGTTGAAGAAGGTGATGTCGAGACCGAAGAGCCTCGGCCAGACGAGGACCATCGAGTCGATCGGACCCGCCGTCAGTGGATCGACGATGTCCCAGCTGATCCAGCCCCAACGAGCCCGCATCGCGTTCGCGCCCATCAGCGCTTCATCGGGATTGATGGCACGATCATAGAACAGCATCGGCAGGCGACTGACGAAGAGCGCCAGGAAACTGATCGAAAGGAAGCAGATCTGCAGCAGGCGGCGCCATTCATCGCGCTGGACAAGGCACGCGATGGCGATGAGGACAACCGCCAGCCCGGCATATGCATAGCCGAGGAGCAGGGGCGACACTTCCATCAGTGCTTGAAACAATCAGGCTCCCTTTCGACCCGAGCATTCGAGCCTAGTCATGTTGGCATTGACCTGCCTATGCCGACCGTCGACGAGATTGCAACCGATATATTCAAGTCACACGCCAAAATAGGGACTTGACCACTCCCAGCTGATGTTCGATCTGATTGCACGCAGGAAAATCGATACTCATTTCGAGTGAACGTTGCTCTGCAGGGGCCTCCGTTTCATGGCCCCAAAAGGGCGACGCACGCCTGTCAAGGCTCGCCCGGACTACTGGTCATGGTTCGAAAGCCGTACGCGGCTCTTTATTCAGGAGTCGCGCACAATCGTGGCGTCGAATTTGCCTACCGGTCAGTTCGCAGGTTTCGTCAGCATAGGCATCGCCTCTGCTGGCCTGTCGCTGTTGGCGCGCTACGCCGCGAACCAAATCCTGCCCTTCGAGGCTTCGGTGGTGGTCGCGCATATTGTCGGAATGATATTTTCCTTCGCGCTCAACCGTCTGCTCATCTTCCCTGAAACCCAACGATCAGTATGGGACGAACTGGCGCGGTTCACGCTGGTAAATCTGATGTCGTTGGCGATCGCCACGGGCATGAGTTCCTGGTTCTATCGCATCGTCCTCCCGGCGCTGGACATCCAGGCCTATTCGGGCGTCATCGCCCACCTTGCAGGTCTCGGCGCCTGCACGGTGCCGAGCTTCCTGGGTCACAAGTTCTTCTCGTTCCGCCAGCAAGAGACGAGGCCGGCCGCACCCCCGTCTATCCGCGCGAAGTGGTGAAGCGCGCGCTCGAACTGTCCTCGACCGCCATCGTACTCGTCCATAACCATCCCTCAGGCGACCCGACCCCCTCGCGCGCCGACATCCAGATGACCAAGACCATCGTCGACATCGCAACCCCGCTCGGCATCGCCGTCCACGACCACATCATCGTCGGCCGCAACGGCCATGCCAGCTTCAAGGGATTGAAGCTGATCTGAAGAATCGGCCGTGCCCGCCGGAAAAGCACTGCTCGGTCTTTCGCGAGGCGCGAATTCCCGCCAAGATTGCAGGCGGGGGGCATGATTCATGACAGACGGCGACTGGTACTTCGACAATCGCGGCTCGGTCGCCGGACCGATGAATTTTCCGCAACTGCGCCGTATGGCGCTCACCTTTTCAATCGATGCCGATACGATGGTCTGGCGCGACGGCGAGCCTGAACGTCGGCGTCTTCGTGACGTGATCGGGGAACTGGCCTCCAATCCGCCCCCCGCCGCATTAGAGGTCTCACCGCCGGCAAATATTCGGGTGCATCGCGGCTGGACCAGCGGCAATCGCTCTGCGTCCCGAAGGTTCGTGGCCCGATACATCGATTTGCAGATCCACGGTTATATCGGCATCTTCCTTCTGTCCTACGGTCTCTTTTCGTTCCTGCCAGTCACCGCCGAAAGGCTGGTCGGCCTTTTGAATAGCAGAGGCGGGTGGATTCTTGGTGCAATGGCCCAGGCCTTGATCGCGGTGCCGATCGGCGCCTTGATCATCGGATGGAGCGGTTTCTCGCTCGGCAAATGGCTCTGCGGCATCCGGATCTGCGATGAGGATCTGCGGCCGATTGGCCCGATCCGAGCCCTCGAACGAGAACTTGATGTCTATCTCCGCGGCCTCTGCCTTGCGATCCCGCTGCTGTTCATAATCTGCGGCGTACTGGCGCTCCGGCGAGTGAAGAAGCGCGGCACCATGCGCTGGGACGAATACGGCATCGTCGTCCTCGCCCGGCCGAGCGGGGCTCTGCAAGATGCGATGTTTGTCTGCGCGATCTGTCTGGCAATTGCCATCTACGTCGCCGCTCTGGCGTGGTTCCGGAGCCACCGATGATCGAGGAGCATGCAGACCACCGGACGAGCGCGGAAGCGCCGGAGACGCCGATCCGACCGACCGGCGTGCGGTCGACGATAGCAATGCTCGCCCTCTTCGTCGTTGTCGTGATCACGGCTCTGGCCGACTTGTCGCTCAACTTCCTGAGCTTGTCGCTCGATGCGATCTACGTCGAGTACGACGCCGCACATGCAGGCCCGATCGCGTTTGTCGCGGGCCGCGCCCTGTTGCTGGCTGTTGCCATCTTTGCGACGCTGACGATCGCGCGGCTATTCCGGCGGATGGGTCGTCCCGCAGGGGCGGGCGCGCTGCTTGCCGTCGCGGTCCTGTTGCTCATTTCCGAGGGAATCGGGGCAGGGGCAAGTGTCCGTCGGCTGCCGTTGGCCTTGGACGAGGCTAGCGCCATTGCGGCCATGGACCCTTTCGAACTGCGGTATGAAGCCGCTACCGGCGTCCTCGCCATCCGCGGCAACATCACCCCAGGTCTCACCGACGCGATCCTTGAGGTCGAGAAGGCGTCGGGGCCTCTTCGCGCCATCGAGATCACCAGCGATGGCGGCCTGGTCGACGAGGCGCTTGCCGTCGCGGATATCATTCGCCAACGTGGCCTTACCGTGATCGTCCGGGAGACATGTGCGAGCGCCTGCATCATCCTCGCGGTCGCCTCCCCCGAAGCCTATGCCGAGGAAGGGCTGAACCTCGGCCTCCATGCGATCTACGCGCTGACGGATGACCAGTCCGAGACCAGTATCTATGCGGCCGAGCAGGCGAGGCTGCGCTATCGCGACTTCCTGCTGGCCAAGGGCCTCTCCGAAGAGCTGTTGGAAGAGGCCGACGAATATGGACCGGACGAGCTGCTGCTCGTTCCCGCCGAAGATCTGGTTCACGTCGGCATCATGAAGGGACTTGTGGCGCGCAGGTCTTAGGCGCAGGAAGCGTTGCTGGATCTGGTGGCTACTTGTTGTTCCGCGACAATTCCGCCAGCCTTTCGGCCAGATAGCTGCCCGCCGTATGGCGTTCAGAAAGAACGACGTCGGGTCGCGGCTGCTGGAACATCGGGATCGAGATGCGCGAGCGCTTCGCAGCGTCGCCCGTCGGATTGACGACCCGGTGAGTCGTCGAGCGGTAATAGCCACCGGACGCTTCCTGAAGCATGTCGCCGGTGTTGATCACCAGCGTTCCGAAATCGAACGGCACGTCGACCCATTCGCCGTTGGCGTTCACCAATTGCAGCCCACGCTCGTTCGCAGAGGGTAGGATGGTCAAGAGATTGATGTCCTCGTGCGCATGGGCCCGAACCGCGTCCGCGTCCTCCTCGCCCGTCAGCGGCGGATATCGCAGGATGCGGAATAGCGAGCCGGAGCTGCCGCGAACCATCTCCGGCAGCGGCACCGAAAAGCGCGCCTTGACCTCGTCCGGCGTGTTGTCCTGGACCCACCCCAGCAATTCGGAAGCCAGCGCACCGGCGAGATCGGAATAGCGGCGCGCCGCGTCGGAGACCTCGTCCGGGTAGCGCCCCCAGGCATAGATGTGGAAATACTCCTTGAGGTCGCGCTTCTTGCCGGTCTTCGCGGTCTCCGCCTGATGCGGCGGGAAATAGCCGTCATGCTTCTCGCCGACGAGATATTTGAACTTGTCGTCGCTGTCGAAGAAGGCGAGCCACTCGGCGTAGATTTCCTCGACCAGATCTTGCGGAATGGGGTGGTTGCGGACCACGCCAAAGCCCGACTGACGCAGCGACTGCGCAAACAGCGCCGGCGCGTTAGGGTCACGGTAATCGACGGAAATCACGCCGCTTTCGCCGGCGACCACCTCATTCACCGAAGTCATCGATTGTGTTCCCTGCCTTGATTTCCCCTGACCCAATATAGGGTCCGGCAGCGCAGATTCGCATATCTGCAAGGGGCAACGCCAGCCCCGCCAAGCGGAAATTCGAGGCTCTCGACGCGCGCTGCCGAAGCCGGAGACTGGACTACTTGAACCGGATGGACGAGGGCACGCGCCGTCTTGGCTAGGGTGAAATAGCGGCTGTTAACGAAATATTTCACACTCCCTAGGTTATAGTTTTCTACGTCATACGATTAATATTAAAATATTACTATTATTATTTATTCCGATACGAATTTTTTCTGATAAACTACTAGTTAATACTGAATCGATACGTTCTTCTCTTTGCCCATCGACCGGCTATGGTACGTCGATGGCGATGAGAGCCACGTTGGACGACAGGACGCAATCTACGTTGCGCTCTCTCGAGTTCTTCGACCGCACGGGTCCGCTACGCCGCCGGTCGAGCGAACGGTGTGAGCATCCGACGGCTACACTGACGCATTTTGAAATCTGTGTGTGTCGCGGACGACCGTCGGCGCCATCGCAAACCGGATCGCTTGTTCAAGCCTCGTAGAAGCGGGCGCCTTCCGGCACGAAGGCTCATTCAGTCAGGATTGGCAATCCCGGTCGTAGCTTCCGATCTCAATGTGAAGACCGGTTGCTCCGTCCGCAGGTTACTGCATCCACATCCTATCGATCGCCGTCGAAGCCTTGGCCGGAAGCGGCATGCCATCCGCCCAATCCTTAAGCAATTGCCGCCTTTCGCGCCGCGTCACTCCGTGCCGTGTGATTTCTTCGATTGCCTCTAGCCAATTCTGCCCGGCTCATATGCAATGGATCCCGTTGGCTGCTTCGCGGTTGACGAAAAGCCTACCGATAGCGCCGTTGGCATGCGGCTTGCCGGGAAGGCCTGGAGACGAGACGGAGATCGCGCGCTGATGGTCGTTGCCTTCGATGAGATGGGTGCAAGCAGCGATGGCTGCCGGCCGGGTTACGAGGTGCTGAAACGTTGGCTCGATTCGACGCCGCCCGATCTTCTCGCCACGCGGCGCGCCGAGGCCGAGCTCCTGTTTCGCAGGGTTGGTATCACCTTCAACGTCTATGGCGACGAGGCGGGCGAGGAGCGGCTGATCCCGTTCGATATCATTCCGCGCATCCTGACCAAACCCGAATGGACGATCCTCGCTCGTGGGCTAGAGCAGCGGACTAAGGCGCTGAACGCCTTCCTCGCCGATATCTATTCGAAGGGCGAGATCCTGCGCGCCGGTATCGTGCCGGAGGACCTGATCTATCGGAATCCCTATTATCGCCCCGAGATGGCAGGGCTGAAGCTCGCCCACGACATCTATGTCATGATCGCCGGCATCGACATCGTCCGCATCGACCCAGATACGTTCTACGTTCTGGAGGACAACGCCCGCACGCCTTCCGGCGTCTCCTACATGCTGGAGAACCGCGAAGTCATGATGCGGCTGTTCCCCGACCTCTTCGCCGAACAGCGCATCGAGCCGGTCGAGAATTATCCCGATGCTCTGCTCGCGACGCTGAAATCCGTGGCGCCGCGCTCGGCCCCCGCCGATCCGACAGTCGCTTTGCTCACCCCCGGGCCCTACAACAGCGCCTTCTACGAGCACTCGTTCCTGGCCGACAAGCTCGGCATCGAGTTGGTCGAGGGACGCGACCTGCAGGTGCGCGACAATGTCGTCTACATGCGCACGACCGAGGGGCCGAAGCGCGTCGATGTCCTCTATCGCCGCCTCGACGACGACTTCCTCGATCCGCTGACTTTCCGACCCGATTCGGCCCTCGGCGTTCCCGGATTGATGAGCGCCTATCGTGCCGGCAACATCACGCTCTCCAATGCCGTCGGAACGGGCGTGGCCGATGACAAGGCCGTCTATTCCTACATGCCTGAGATCGTGCGGTTCTATCTCGGCGAGGAGCCGATCCTGAAGAACGTGCCGACCTGGCGCTGCCGCGAACCCGACGCGCTGAAATATGTTCTCGATCATCTCCCCGAGATGGTGGTGAAGGAAGTGGCCGGTTCCGGCGGCTATGGCATGCTGATCGGCCCGGCAGCCGACAAGAAATCGATCGCCGAATTCGCCGCCAAGCTGAAGGCCGATCCGGACGATTTCATCGCCCAGCCGACGCTGGCGCTCTCGACCTCGCCTACATTCGTCGAATCCGGCATCGCGCCGCGCCATGTTGATCTGCGCCCCTTCGTTCTGACAGGTGGCGACAAGGTGCGGATCGTGCCGGGAGGGCTTACCCGCGTCGCGCTCAAGGAAGGGTCGCTGGTGGTGAATTCGAGCCAGGGCGGCGGCACCAAGGATACATGGGTGCTCGATGCGTAATTTCCGGAGTTCATCGCCGTGCTGAGCCGTACCGCCGACAATTTGTTCTGGCTCGCGCGCTATGTCGAGCGCGCCGAGAATACCGCCCGCATCGTCGACGCGGCCAACCGCCTCGCCGCCATGCCGATCTCCTATGCCGGTGGCTCGAACGAGTGGGAATCCGCCGTCGCAGCGACCGGCTCGCTCGGCCTCTTCACCTCGCTCGGCAAGCCGGCGACGGCGGAGAACGTGGTCGAGTTTCTCGCCTTCTCGCCGAAGAACCCGTCATCGATCCGTTCGTGCCTCGAGCGGGCCCGCGTCAACGCGCGCACGGTGCGCACCGCGCTCACCACGGAAATGTGGGACGCGATCAACGGGGCCTGGCTCGGACTGAAGCGCTTCGACGGCGTCACGCACAACCGCCTGCAGCTTAACGACTTCCTCACCTATGTGAAGGAGGCCTCGCTGCGCTTCGACGGCTCCGCCAACCGCACGATGTTGCGCAACGACGTCTATTTCTTCTCCGGCCTCGGCGCCTTCACCGAGCGGGCCGACAACACGGCGCGCATCCTCGACGTCAAATATCACCTCCTGCTGCCCGAGCATGAGAGCGTCGGCGGCGGGCTCGACTTCTTCCAGTGGTCGTCGATCCTGCGCTCGGTCTCGGCCAATACCGCCTATCATTGGGTGTATCGCGAGAGCCTGAAGCCCTGGCTGGTGGCGGACCTGCTCGTGCTGAACGAGCAATTGCCCCGCTCGCTCGCCGCCTGTTACGCCAATATCTGCGCTTATCTCGACGAGCTTTCGCTTGCCTATGGCAGGCAGGGCCCGGCGCAGCGCGTCGCCCGCTCGACGCGCAATCGGCTGCAGAACTCGACCATCGACGATGTCTTCCAGGGGGGACTGCACGAATTCCTGACGGAGTTCATTGCCGAGAACGGGCGTCTCGGACAGGCCATCACCGACCAGTATCTCGCCTGACGGACCGGTTTCATGCGCCTCCGTATCGTTCACGAAACGACCTATGTCTACGATCCGCCGGCAAGCGGCGCGATCCAGACATTGCGCCTGACCCCGCGCGGCCATGACGGCCAGTTCGTCATCAACTGGCGCATCGAGGTCGATCACGACTGCCGCCTGTCGACGACGACCGATCCGTTCGGCAATGTGCTGCAATCCTTCACCACCGAGGGCAAACTCGACGGCCTGGTCATCACCGCGCTCGGCGAGGTAGAGACCCATGACATGGCCGGCATGGTTCGCGGCCAGTCCGAACGCTTCCCCATCTCCGTCTTCCTGCGAGACACGAGTTCGACTCTGTCCGGCCCGGCCATTCGCGATTTCGCGACCCAGCTTGGCCAACGCGCGTCCGCCGATCCGCTGTCGCGCATGCATTCGCTGATGGAGGCGGTGAACGGCGCGATCGAGGTCGGCCACACCGAGGACGACAGCGCCATCGCAACCTTCGCCGAGGGCAAGGGCGACGCGCGCGCCATCGCCCATGTCTTCATCGCCGCGGCGCGCCATCTCGGCGTCCCTGCCCGCTATGCCAGCGGCTATCTTCATTGGCCGGAAGAGGCGGAGCCGGCGGTCGCCGAGCATGGCTGGGCCGAAGCCTTCGTCGAGGGCGTCGGCTGGCTCGGCTTCGACGCCTCGATGAATCTCTGCCCGACCGATCGCTATGTCCGCCTCGCCATCGGGCTGGACCGCGTCGCGGCCGCGCCAGTGCGCGGCGCCGCCTATGGCGACGGAATGGCGCCGCCGAAGGTCTCGATCCGTGTCACGGAAGCCCGTGCGGCAAAGAGGTAGGGGACTGCGTCTCCTTTAGCCTTGCGACTCGTACCCTTTGTCCCGACAATCCGCCGTCGGCCCAGGGGAAGGTACCCACATGACCTATTGCGTTGGGATTCTCGTGCGCGAGGGTCTCGTGATGATCGCCGACACGCGTACCAACGCCGGCCTCGACAACATCGCGACCTTCCGCAAGCTCCACCTCTTCCAGACGGAAGGTGAGCGCGTCATCGCTATCGCAACCGCCGGCAATCTCGCGGTGAGCCAGTCGGTGCTGAATGTGCTGACGGAAGGGATCCGCGATCCCGATACCGGCGAGATCGAGACGATCTTCACGATCCCGACCATGTTCAAGGTGGCGCAATTCGTGGGCCGCGCGATCCGCGAGGTCTATCGCATCCACGGAAAATCCATGGAGCAGCAGGCGGCGAGCTTCGATGTCACCATGCTGCTGGGCGGACAGGTCAAGGGCGGCCGTCTGCGGCTGTTCATGGTCTATTCGGCCGGCAATTTCATCGAGGCGACCGCCGACACGCCCTATCTTCAGATCGGCGAGCACAAATATGGCAAGCCGATTCTCGATCGCGCCGTCACCAGCGAGACCGGCTTGCAGGAGGCAATGAAGCTCGGCCTCGTCTCGATGGATTCGACAATCCGCTCCAATCTCGGTGTCGGCATGCCCGTGGACGTCGCCACCATTCGGCGGGATGCGATCGCGGTCGAGATCTCGCACCGGATCGACCGCAACGATGAATATTTCCTCGATTTGCGCGAGCGTTGGTCGGCGGCACTGCGCGCCGCCCACCAGGCCATCCCTCCCCCGCCCTACGGCCGGGATTGAGGACGCTTCTCAGTTCAGCGCGAACTCCGCCTGCGCCATCCGCACCTCGGCGGCGCCGATGAGCCTTTGATGGGCGATCTTCACCGAATGGAGCGGACCCTCGATCTCGCGCTTCCAGAAGGCGAGGAAGCGGTTGAGCTCCGGAAATTGCGGCGCGAGATCATATTCCTGCCAGACGAAGCTCTGCAGCATGCTGGGATGATCCGGCAGGCGGTAGAGGATCTCGGCAGTGGTAAGACCGTATCCGGAAAGCTGACGCAGCAGGGATGAAGCCATGAGCACCTCGGCATTGCGATCGGGTCCGTCCCCTCGGGACGCATGAAATCGTCCCGCAGCGCAGCATTGATTTCAAGTGCGATTTCAGCGATTGTCTCGTTGTATCAAAGGATTAGCAGCAAAGCCGGCTGAGTGCTGCCAAAAGCGGCAATCACGGACAATCCGGCTTACCTCGCCACAACGAGGCGGTCGCGGCCTTCGGCCTTGGCGCGGTAGAGGGCGCGGTCGCAGCGTATCATCAGGCTGTGCAGCGTTTCGCCTGGCTCGGGGACCGCGAGCCCGCAGCTGGCGCTCGCCCGGAACGGGCCGTCAGAGCCGGTAAACGACATGGCGCCAAAGTGCGAGCGGACCCGCTGCACCATCGTTTTGGCCACTAAGTCGTCCGAACCCTGGAGCAGCACCGCGAATTCCTCGCCGCCCATGCGCCCGATGATCGCATCCCGCGGCATGATCTCGCGCAGGACTTTCGCAAAGGCCTGGATCACGTCGTCGCCAGCCGCATGGCCGTGGCTGTCGTTGATCGACTTGAAATGATCAAGATCGAACATCAGCGCAGCACAGGGTGGTTCGCCCTGGCCAAGGCGAGCGAGCACGGCGCTCGCATCCCGGTCAAAGGCGCGTCGGTTAGCAAGACCCGACAATTCATCGATATCCGCCTGGCGGCCGGCTGCCTCCAGAATGTTCCTGACAACGACGAGAACCAGCGACAGCGCCGTAGCGATCAGGGCGACCGCCGTGACGGACTGTGAAATCAGCGCATATCGGCTGTCGATGTAGTCCCGCGCCGTCGGGCCCGCGCCAACTATTACGGAGAGGAACGGTTTCACCAGGAAATGCATCGCCGTCAGTGCGAAAGTGAAAGTCAGCAACCGGTCGAGCCACCGGCGCGGCGCACCGATCAGGAGGATCGTGGTGCAGATCATCAGCGCGAACGTAAATGCGAGTTGATAGGCAAATTCATAGACGAAGACGCCGCGCGGCGCCCGCCACATCAGCAGCCTCACGCCCAGCGATGCCGCGAAGGAGGCCGGCAGGAACCATCGGGCCAACGGGACGTGATAGTAGCGCGAGAGCCCTGCTGCCATGACGTGGAAGGCAAGCGAGAAAGTGGCAAAGCTCAGGAATATGAAGGGCTCGGGAACCGGCGACAGGCGCACCAGCAATTCGCTGAGCGGTGTCCCCGCCCCGATGGCATAGCTCAACCCGAACCATCGGACGCCGGGAGAGGCCGCCGTTCGCGCGAGCACGAGAAATGTCGCCGCGACCAGAACGGCCAGCAACATGTTGACGACCAGGGCGAAGGCTGCGCCGCTCATTGGGACAATCAAAACGGGAAAGGGGACGGTGAAATATCCAGCCCATAATCCCTGCATCGGGGCGCCCGTCAATGCTGCAACGCAGCATCCGTGATGCGCCGCGACGATGCCCGCTATCTGTCAGCGGCCGATCGTCCCGCCGACGTTGGCCAGAGCCGCGGGTGTGTCGAGATCGAGCGCCGCGGCCTCGCCGATCTCGACCTCGACAATCTCGTCGGCTTTGTCCGCAATAAGGTGCCGCGCGCCGGTATCCCCCTCGATTGCCCGAAGCGCAGCGAAATGACGATGCGGCCATAGCACCGGATTGCCGCGCTTGCCGCCATGGGTCGGCACGACGATCGAGTGCGGATGGTCGGCCCCAAAATTGTCGATCAACCGGTCAATCATCGCATGGGTGACGAAGGGCATGTCCGCCAGAAGAACCAGCACGCCGGATGCACGGGGAGGAAGCGCTTCGACACCTCGGCGCAGGGATGTCGACAGCCCGCCGCGATAGTCGGCATTGAAGGCGAGCATCACATCAAGGCCGGCCAGTTCGGCTTCCACGGCGTCCCGCTCATGTCCCGTCACGACAACCACCGGGGCGGCGCGGCTTGCCAGGGCGGCCTCCGCGACACGGCGAACGAGGCTTCGGCCGCCTAGTTCTGCCAACTGCTTGGTCGGCCCGCCCATACGCCGCCCCTCCCCGGCCGCCAGGATGAGCGCCGCAACACCGCCCGCTTCGGCTGGCCGCTCGCGCGGCTGCGGCCGCGTGCCGATCTCCGACAGCAGGCCGCCGACGCCGAGCCCGGCAATATCGTCCGCGGTGACTTCAAGGCCAGCCAGCAGGCGGCGCAGCACCCAGTCGAAGCCGTTCTCCTTCGGGCTCCTGGCGCAGCCTGGTGCGCCGACCACCGGGACTCCGCCCAGATCGGCCAGAACCAGCAGATTGCCCGGATCGACCGGCATGCCAAGCCGGACGATCCGCCCACCGGCTGCCTCGATCCCGGCGGGCACCACATCGCCGGCATCAACCATCGCCGAGGCGCCGAAGACGACCAGGAGGTCCGCTCCCTCGCCGGCCAAGCCCAGCAACGCCTCGCCGACCGCCGCCGCCTCATGCGGGACGCGACGCTCGCCGATCAGAACCGATCCAACCGCGGAAAGCCGCGCTTCGAGCCGCAGCCTGGTCTTCTCAAGCACCGATGTCTTCAGCGATGGCAGCGTCGTCGCGACCAAGCCGATCCTTCGGGGGCGGAACGGCGCGAGAGAGAGCACCGTGCCGCCGCCGACAGCGCGCTCCGCTGCCGCCAGACTGTCGGCCGAGACGGCGAAAGGAATGATCTTCACAGTGGCCACGAGTTGCCCAGCTTCGACGGGCTGAAGTTCCGGCAAGGTGGCCAGGGTGATGGCCGGATCGATGCGGTTCAGCCGGTCGACAGCGAGCCGGTCGACGACGAGGAGGCCGGCGGCATCGGCATGGAGATTGGCGCGGCCGGTGAAAGGCGCTGCTGCCTTAAGGAGAGCGCCTTGCATTGCCCCGGCAAGTCGGCCGGCGGCCTCGTCTTCCGCAACGTCGCCCGGATCGAGATGGGCCACGACGACGGATCGGACGCCGGCCTCGCGAAGCCTCACAATCTCGGCTATTCCAAGCCGGGTTCCCTTGCGCAGCCTTGTCGACCCTGCGTCGACCGAATGGGCGAGAAACGCGCCCTCGGAAGCGTCGAGATCGACCGGGCCGAATCTCACGCCGCCGTCCCGCGCTGGCGCAGGGCCGATATCGTCTCTGCAAGGATCGAGACGGCGATCTCGGCCGGCGATTGCGCTCCGATCGCGAGCCCGATCGGAGCGCGTATACGCGCGACGTCTTCTTCCGATACCCCCATCCCCCGCAACCGGTCGACACGCTTTGCATGTGTCTTGCGGCTGCCAAGCGCCCCGACATAGAAGCAGCCGGCGGCCAGCGCCGCAGCTAGCGGCATGTCGTCGATCTTCGGATCATGCGTTAGCGCGGCGAGCGCCGTGAAGCCGTCGAGCGGCGCGGTCTCCAGCGCGTCTTGCGGCCACTCGGCCAGCGGCCTCGCATCCGGAAAGCGCTCCTCGGTCGCAAAGGCGGTGCGCGGATCGATGATGGTGATGTCGAAGCCGGCGATCCGCGCCATCGGCGCAAGAGCCTGCGAAATATGGACCGCGCCGATCATGACGAGGCGCGGCGGCGGCAGGTGGACGGTGAGAAACACCTCGCCCTGGCCGGGCTCGGCCAGGAGACCGGAACGCCCGGAGCGAAACCGCGCGGAGAGCTCGAGCGCCAGCGGATCGCTCATTGCCGATTCCTCGGCAACAAGCCGTTCCGCCCCGCTCGCCAGATCCGTCACGAGGATAGCCGCCTTGCGGTCGCGGCGCACCGCATTCAGCCTCTCCAGCGTCGATCGGTCCACGATCAGCCCACCCTCTCGACATAGATCCGGATGCGGCCACCGCAGGAAAGGCCGACCCGCCAGGCCGTCTCATCGGCCACACCGAATTCCAGCAGGCGCGGCTTTCCTTCCGCGAGCACCTCGGCAGCCTCGCCGACCACGGCGCCCTCGACACAGCCGCCCGAGACCGAGCCCTCGAACCGGCCCTCGCCATCGACGACCAGATGGCTGCCGACCGGACGCGGCGCCGAGCCCCAGGTCTCGACGACGGTCGCCAGCGCCACCGCCCTGCCTTCGGCAAGCCAAGCTTCGGCGATCGACAGCGGGTCGCGATCGTCAGTTCCAAGCAGGGTCATAGAATCATCTCCTCAGGCGGCAGCCAGATAACGTCGCGGATCGGCTTCGCCGGACTTATCGTTGGATAGGGCGCGCACCAGCCCCTCGACGGAACCGAGCGAATGGATCGAGCGCAGTTCGTCGACATAGGGCAGCAGGGCCCGAATGCCCCGCGCCTTCGCCTGGAAGCCGTCATAGCGCAACAGCGGGTTCAGCCAGACGAGGCGCCGGCAGGAACGTTGCAGCTTGTCGGCCTCCGCGGCGAGGGCCTCGACGTCCTCCCGCTCCAGGCCGTCGGTGACGAGCAGCACGATCGCGCCCTGCCCCAGCACGCGCCGAGACCACAGCCGGTTGAACTCGGCCAGCGCCGCGCCGATCCGCGTTCCGCCGGACCAGTCGGCGACCGAAGCCGAGCAGGCGGCCAGCGCCGCATCCGCATCGCGCTGCCGCAGCGGGCGGCTGACATTGGTAAGCCTGGTTCCAAACAGGAAGGTCTCGACCCGACGATGCCTTGATAGCGCATGCAGGAAATGCAGCACGATCCGGCTATAGGCGCTCATCGACCCCGATATATCGAGCAGCGCGACCACCGGCGGCGGCCGTTCCGCCCGCTTTCGGTAAGCCGGCAAGATAAGTTCGCCGCCGCTCCGCAGGGCGAGGCGAAAGGTTCGGCGCGGATCAATCTCGCCGCGCCGCGCCGCTACCCGCCGCCGCGTCGGTCGCTCGTCGTCGGGAAGCCGCATGCTGGCAACGACCCGCTCGACCTCCCGGACCTCATCGGCGCTCATCTGGGCAAAGTCGCGCCGGCGAAGGGCCTCGGCGGAGGAAACGGCAAGGCGAAGCTGTCGCTCGGTCGGTTCCTCCGGCGATTCGGTGTCAGCGAAATCGAAGAGGGCCGATACAGCGCGCGCCGATCCGGGCAGAGGCGGCTCAGCTAGCGGGCCGGATTTCGACGATGGCGGCTTCTGGGCGAGAACGGGCGCCTCCAGATGACCGCTGCGCCAGAAGAGGCCGAAGGCAACATCGAACACGGCCTCCTGATCATGGCCCGACAGAAGCGTCGCTCCCAGGGCGGCCCTGAAGTCTTGCCGCGAGGCGATCCCGACCAGTTCCGTCGCGCGGACCGCTTCGGCGATCCGATCCGGCCCAACCGGCAATCCTGCCCGGCGCAGCATGCGGCCGAAGCGGACGATGTTGTCCGCCAGAAACGCGCCGGAATCATCCGGGCTCACGCCGCCGCCTCCAGGCTCGCTTGCGTCTCGCGCAGCAAGGCGGTCACACGGCTCGCATCGAGCCTTGCGATATCATCTTGATATTTAAGGAGAACGCCCAGCGTATCGCCGATCATGCGCGGCTCCAGCGCGATCTGGTCGAGCTCCACCAGCGCCGCCGCCCAGTCGATCGCCTCGGCAACGCCCGGCTTCTTGAACAGGTCCAGCCGCCGCAGCGCCTGCACAAAGGCGACGATCTCGCGCGACAGCCGCTCGCCGGCGCCGGGCACCTTGGCGCGAAGAATCGCCAGTTCGCGCGCCTCGTCGGGATAATCGACCCAATGATAGAGGCAGCGCCGCTTCAGCGCGTCATGGATTTCGCGCGTTCGATTGGTCGTGACGACGACGATCGGCGGGCGAGACGCCTTGATGGTACCAAGCTCGGGGATCGTTACCTGATGATCGGCAAGGATTTCAAGGAGATAGGCCTCGAACGCCTCGTCGGCCCTGTCGAGTTCGTCGATCAACAGCACGGGCGGCCCAGCTGCATCGTCCCGCAAGGCGGCCAGCAAGGGGCGCTCGATCAAGAAGCGCTCCGAAAAGACATCGGCGACCAGCCGGTCCCGGTCCGCCAGTCCGCCAGCCTCGGCGGCCCGGATTTCCACCATCTGCGCCGCGTAGTTCCACTCATAGACAGCGGAGGCGACGTCGAGCCCCTCATAGCATTGAAGACGCACGAGTCTTCGCCCGAGCTGCGTGGCCAGGACCTTGGCGATCTCGGTCTTGCCAACGCCCGCCTCACCTTCGAGAAACAGAGGTCGGCCCAAACGAAGGGACAGGAACACGACTGTCGCCAGCGAGCGGTCAGCCAGATAGCCACCCTCGGCCAGAAGGCGGATCACTGCGTCGATCGAGTCCGGCATGGCCGCTTCCGACATCCCTGTTTCCATGCTCCCGACAGATACGACGGCTCCATCACGCCGCTATCGTCGCTTATACCGCTTGACGCGGCCGCCGCCCATGGTGACATGGGGGAAACTCGGTGGGATTGGTCTGGATCCACGAGTGGAAGCGAAAGCCGGAAAGAGGACGGGGAACGGGCATATGCCACGGATCACGATGGACGACGGGATTGGTCTCTATGTGGAGGCCGCGCCGGACAACGGAAAGCCACCCCTTCTCTTCCTGAATGCGCTGGGTAGCGACCACGCCATGTGGGACGGCCAGACCCCGGCCTTTTCTGAACATTTCCGGATTATTCGCTTCGATGATCGCGGCCATGGCCAGTCCGACATCCCGGATATGCCCTACACGATCGACCGGCTCGGCCGCGACGCCCGCGCCGTGCTGGAGGCGTTCGACATCGAGAGCGCCCATATCGTCGGCATGTCGAAGGGCGGCATGACAGCGGCGTGGCTCGGGGCCAATTCGCCCGAACACGTTGAAAAGATTGTCATTTCTTCCTCTGCCCCCCACCTCGCGCCTCGCGATGTCTGGGAAGGACGCGCCAATACGGCACGCAATGAAGGCGTCGAGGCGCTGGTCGACGCTGTCGTCGGGCGCTGGCTCACCGACGATTTCCGCGCCCGCAACCCGGAGACGGTCGCACGCATCCGCGCGATGATCCTCGGAACGTCGAATGCCGGCTATGCCGCCTGCTGCGAGGCACTAGCGGAGATGGACCTTCGCGACGATCTGGAACTGATCCCGGTGCCGACCCTCGTACTCTGCGGCGATTCGGACCCCGGGGTGCAGCCGAACAAGACCCGCGAATGGGTCGCTACGATCGATGGCGCCCGGCTAGAGGTGATCCGCAAGGCCGCGCACCTCACCAATGTCGAGCAACCGGAAGCGTTTAATCGGACTGTGCTGGAGTTTCTGCTCACATAGCGAGCCGATTCGAGGTTCCGACCTTCGGAATCATCGCGGTGGCGCGCGGCGCCCTCACATGTTCGGATAATTCGGTCCGCCTGCCCCTTCCGGCGTCGTCCAGACGATGTTCTGGTTCGGGTCCTTGATGTCGCAGGTCTTGCAGTGGACGCAGTTCTGCGCGTTGATCTGGTAGCGCGGTCCTGACGGCTCCTCGATCCACTCATAAACGCCAGCCGGGCAGTAGCGTTGCGACAGGCCGGCATAGACGTCGTGCTCGGATGATTTCTGCAAGGCCGGATCGACGACCTTCAGATGCACCGGCTGGTCTTCCTCATGGTTCGTGTTCGACAGGAACACCGAGGAGAGACGATCGAAGGTCAGCACGCCATCCGGCTTCGGATAATCGATCGGGCGGAACTGCGCGGCGGGCTTGGTAGCCGCCGCGTCGGACTTTCCGTGCTTCAGCGTACCGAACAGCGAAAGGCCGAACGTGTTCGCCCACATGTCGACGCCGCCGAGCGCGACGCCCAGCGCCGTGCCGAAGCGAGACCAGAGCGGCTTTACGTTGCGAACCCGCTTGAGATCGCGGCCGATGGCCGAACCACGCCAGCCTTCCTCGAAACCCGAAATCTCGTCGCCCGACCGGCCCTCGGCCAACGCGGTAGCGACATGCTCTGCCGCCATCTTGCCGGAGAAAATCGCGTTGTGGCTGCCCTTAATGCGGGGAAGATTGACGAAGCCGGCCGAGCAGCCGATCAGCGCGCCGCCGGGAAAGGTCAGCTTCGGAACCGACTGCCAGCCGCCCTCGGTGATTGCCCGCGCGCCATAGGCGATGCGCCGCCCACCCTCGAACACCGGCGCGATCAACGGATGGGCTTTGAAGCGCTGGAATTCCTCAAAGGGTGAGAGATAGGGGTTCTGGTAGTTCAGGTGCACCACGAAGCCGACGGCGACCTGGTTGTCCTCGAAATGATAGAGAAACGAGCCGCCGCCCGTTCCATTGCCCAGCGGCCAGCCAAAGGAATGCTGGACAAGGCCCGGCCGGTGGCGAGACGGGTCGACCTGCCATAGCTCCTTGAGCCCAATGCCGAACTTCTGCGGTTCCCGCCCCTCGGCAAGGCCAAAGGCGGCGATCGCCTCCTTGGCCAGCGAACCGCGCGCGCCTTCACCGAGTAGCGTGTACTTGCCGCGAAGCTCCATGCCGCGCTGGAAGTTCGGCCCCGGCTCCGCGTCGCGGCCAACGCCCATATCGCCGGTCGCGACGCCGACGACCGCCCCGGTATCGTCGCGCAGCAGCTCCGCTGCCGCGAAGCCCGGATAGATATCGACGCCCACCGCCTCGGCCTTGCTGGCGAGCCAGCGGCAGAGATTGGCCAGCGAGACGACAAAATTTCCATGGTTCGACATCAGCGGCGGCATGACGAAATTCGGCAGCCGAACGCCGCCCGCAGGCCCCAGCCACAGGAAGCGGTCTTCGGTGACGGGCGTCTTCACCGGGACATCGTCCTCGCGGCGCCATTCCGGCAGCAGCGCGTCCAGACCCGCGGGGTCGATCACCGCCCCCGACAGGATATGCGCCCCGACCTCGGAGCCCTTCTCGACGACGACCACGGAAATATCGGGATCGAGCTGCTTCAGCCGGATGGCGGCGGCCAGACCCGAGGGCCCGGCGCCGACGATCACGACGTCGAACTCCATCGCCTCGCGTTGGGGAAGATCCGGATGCTCGGTCATCAATGGCTCGCTCGTTCGGATGTCGCCTCTTTAGAAGAGCCCTACGCAGCATGCAACGATCGCAGCCCGTTCCTGTCACAAAACTATCACTGGGCGGCACGTTTCGGCGTTATCCGCCACTCGTCAGCGTCCGAGACCCGCGATCGAGAGCATAGCGGCTCAAGGCAGCGGCTGGACCCGCCAGATTGAGCCCCCGGCATCCTCCGAAACATAGAGCGCTCCGTCCTTGCCGACTGTGACGCCGACGGGCCGGCCCCACACCGCCTTTTGCGACAGGACGAAGCCGGTCATGAAATCCTCGTAGGCGCCGGTCGGCTTGCCATCCTCGAAGCGGACGCGCACGACCTTGTAGCCGGTGGGTCCGCTGCGGTTCCACGACCCATGCAAGGCGAGGAAGGCGTCGCCACGATATTCGGCCGGAAAGGAATCGCCCTCGTAGAAGGCGAGGCCGAGCGGCGCGGAGTGCGGCTGGATCAGCACATCGGGTGTGGTCGCCTTGCCGGCGAGATCGCCTCGCTCGCCTTTATGGCGTGGGTCGACATTGGCTCCGGTATAGAACCACGGCCAGCCGTAGAAGGCCCCATCCTCAACGCGAGTGACGAAATCGGGCGGCAGATTGTCGCCGAGGCCATCCCGCTCATTGGTCGCGCACCAGAGCGCGCCGGTCGCCGGCTGGATGGAAACGCCCGAGCAATTGCGGATGCCATTGGCGAAATGGCGTAGATTCTTGCCGTCGGGATCGGCCGTCAGCACGCTAGCCCGCCCGGTTTCCTTGCCCCAGGCTGCGCCCACGCCAAATTTCCGCTCGAACGCGGCAATGCCTCCGGGCGGCTCGCCCGAGACTCCGTCGCCGGCATTGGACAAGGATCCGACGGCGATGAAGAGTTGCTTGCCGTCCGGCGAGAAGGCGATATCGCGCGTCGAATGGCCTCCGGTGGGCAGGCCGGAAACGATGACTTCGGGTTCCCCGGACGCAACCCGGTCCCCTGCGCGGTAGGGGAAACGGATGACGCGGTTGGTCTCGGCGACGTAGAGATAGTTGGGATTGGGGCCGGGCGGGTAGAAGGCGAGGCCATAGGGCCGGTTCAGGCCGCTCGCGAAAGCCTCGTGCGTCGCTTTGCCATCAGCCCCGAAGACCAGCACGCTGACCTTCCCGCCACGTGTCTCGGCGACGAAGATATCGCCGTTCGGTGCCGTCCGGAGCGTGCGCGGACCAGCAAGCCCTTCGGCGGCCAGCGTCACGTCGAAACCCGGCGGGACGCGCGGCTTCCCGCCCGTGGGACGCTTGACGACGTTCGCGGTCACGGCGACCGACTGCGTCGCCATCGGCAAGGGAAGATCCTGTGGACGGATCCACCGTTCGACGCCGGGCCGATCGGCGCCCCAATCTCCAAAAGCGGCGGTTCCGGTTAGGACATCGGCGGCAGCGGGCAAAGGGATAAGGGCCAGGAGCGCCAGGAACGGGGACAATCGGGATTTCACGGGCTGTTCCTGTTTTGTCATTCGTTCGGCAGGGCGTTAGGATCGAGATAGGGCGTGTGGCCCGAGTGACAACAACGCCGATGTCCCCCGATACTTCCCCCATGCCGCGCGACGCGATCGCAGCGCTTCTCGAATGGTACGTCGCCAATGGCGTCGACGTGGCCGTGGAGGAAGAGCCGACCGACCGGCTGGCGCCACCTCGCCCGATGGCGCAGCCACCCGCGGCAGCACCGGCCGAGCTTACCCGCCCGGTCACGCTTCAGGCGGCCGAAGCGCCACCCGATCCCGAACTGGGCCATCGCGCCGCCCGTGCGCTGGCGCACGCAGCCCCGACATTGGAAGCGCTGCGCGAGGCGCTAACCGGCTTCGAAGGCTGCGCGTTGAAGTTGACCGCCAAATCGCTCGTCTTTTCCGACGGCAACCCTGCCGGCCGCGTCATGCTGGTCGGCGAGGCGCCGGGCCGCGAGGAGGATCTGCAGGGCGTTCCCTTCGTCGGCCGTTCCGGCCAGTTGCTGGACCGCATGCTGGCTGCGATCGGACTGTCACGCGACGATGTCTACATCGCCAATGTGGTGCCCTGGCGCCCGCCCGGCAACCGCACGCCGACCCCACAGGAAACGGCGATCTGCCGGCCCTTCATCGAGCGCCAGATCGAACTCGCCGATCCCGATTTTCTCATCTGCCTCGGCGGAGCGGCGGCGAAGGAACTGCTCGCCACCACGGAAGGCATTCTGCGCCTCCGCGGCCAATGGCACAGCTATGACACTGGCAAGCGGTCGATTCGTGCCATGGCCACGCTGCATCCGGCCTATTTGCTGCGCCAGCCGCTGCAGAAGCGTCTCGTCTGGCGCGATCTCCTCTCCCTTCGCGCCGCCCTCGACGGCCAAGGCGGCTAAAGCACTGCCGAAAATCGTGGCAAACGCCTCGATTCAGTACAATTTTTCTCGCAGTGCCATCTTTTCGACATGGCGCAAACGGAGAAGAACGGAAGCGGCAATTTCAACGTCTCGCCCTCCGGCGCTCCACACATCATGGCTCTACAGCTATTTCCCATTGCCGCTCTCCTTCTGGGATCGGCCCTGCTTCTCGTCGCCGGCGGTATTCACGGATTATTGCTGCCGATACGTGGATCGATCGAGGGATTTACCACCACCGAACTCGGCCTGATCGGCACGGGATGGGCGGTCGGTTTTGTCCTTGGCTGCCTGATCGTGCCGAAGATCGTCCGCCGCGTCGGGCATGTGCGCGCTTACGGCGTCATGGCGTCGATCGCCAGCGTCGCGATCCTCCTGAATTTACTGTTCGTATCGCCCTGGGCCTGGATCGGGCTCAGAGCCTTTTCGGGCTTCTGCTTCGCCGGCGCAGCCATGATCGTCGAGAGCTGGCTCAACGAGCGCGCGACACGCGAGAACCGCGGCACGATCTTTTCGATCTACCAGATGGTGAATTTCGGTGCCTCGACCGCCGGCCAGCTCCTGATCGCGACCGCGCCGACCGAAGGCTATTTCTTCTTCGTCCTCGGCGCGATCTTCTATTCGCTCGCCATCCTGCCCTCGGCACTCTCGACCGCACAGACCCCGCGCCCGCTCAAGGCAACCAAGCTGGATCTTCGGGTGATCTTCGCCAACTCGCCGGTCGCCGGCGTCGCCTGCTTCCTGGTGGGCATGGTGAACGGCGCTTTCGGAACGCTGGGGGCGGTCTATGCCCAGAAGATCGGACTGCCGACGCAGGCGATCGCCCTGGTCATGAGCGGCGCGGTTCTCGGCGGCGCGATCACGCAGGTACCGCTCGGCCGCCTGTCGGACCGCTTCGACCGCCGCTACG
Source organism: Kaistia algarum (assembly GCF_026343945.1). Classification (NCBI taxonomy): domain Bacteria; kingdom Pseudomonadati; phylum Pseudomonadota; class Alphaproteobacteria; order Hyphomicrobiales; family Kaistiaceae; genus Kaistia; species Kaistia algarum. Next base: position 661,425 of record NZ_JAPKNJ010000003.1, on the reverse strand, counting down.
TCCTGATCGGGGTCGCCGCCGCCGCCATCGTCGTCAGCGTCGCCATCTCCCTGCTCGCGCCCACCAATTCCTGGGTCGTGATCGGCCTCGTGACGCTGTTCGGCGGGATGGTCTATCCGATGTATGGCCTGGCCGTGGCCCATGCCAATGACTACGCCGCGCCGGACGATTTCGTGAAGATCGCCAGCGGCCTGCTACTGCTCTCCGGCATTGGCACGATGATCGGGCCCATCATCGGCGCTTTCGCCATGGAATGGCTCAGTCCGCAAGGCCTCTTCACCTTCTGCGGGATCGTGCATGTCGTGCTGATCGGCTACACGGCTTTCCGATTGACGCGCCGGCCGCCAACCCGCGAAGTACCACGCGACGCGTTCCAGTCGATCCCGCCACTGCGGAGCGCGACCCCGGAAGCCATCGCCCTTGATCCGCGCGCCAACGAGACGAAAGCCGCGGCCTGAGGCCGGCATATATCCTATCATTTCCAGCACTTTATGAGCCGTTCCGGACTCGATCTCCGAAGCGACTCTTCTCGCTTGGTCCGCTCCAACACGGCATTCTGCAGGGAGAACCCGGCCGTCGACGCTAATCCTATGATGTTTGCTTGAAAGCCCGTTGAACCGATTCGTACGACCAACTGCTGTTGTTTTGTGCCTGCCGAATTGCTAAGCCAAAGGAACAACGAGAGGCTGGCTCACGCACGGACCTCCGAAAAGAAATAAGATGGCTGCACCGGGGACCTCTGCATATGGAAGTATTCCTACAGCAATTGGTCAATGGCATTACGCTCGGGTCGATTTACGGCTTGATCGCCATTGGCTACACGATGGTATTCGGCATCATCGGAATGGTGAACTTCGCTCACGGCGACGTTTTCATGGTGTCGGCCTTCATCGCAATGATATTTTTCCTGCTGTTGACCACCGTCCTGGGCATTTCGTCGATCATTCTCAGCCTGATCATCGTGCTGGTGATCGCGATGGTTCTGACGAGCCTGTTGAGCTGGGCCATTGAGCGTGTCGCCTATCGACCGCTGCGCGGCTCGTTCCGCCTGGCGCCACTGATCTCCGCGATCGGCATGTCGATCGTGCTCTCCAACTTCATCCAGATCGCGCAGGGGCCGCGCAACAAGCCGATGCCACCGGTGCTGTCCGGCACGATCACCCTGATGGATCGCAACGGCTTTGCCGCGACGATCTCCTACAAGCAGATCCTGATCTGGGTCGTGACCGCGGTGCTGCTGGCCGCCTTCTGGTATCTCGTCCAGAAGACATCGCTCGGCCGCGCACAGCGCGCCTGCGAGCAGGATCGCAAGATGGCCGCCCTGCTCGGCATCAACGTCGACCGCACGATCTCGCTGACCTTCGTGATGGGCGCGGCGCTGGCCGCGGTCGCCGGCACGCTGTTCCTCACCTATTATGGCGTCGTCAACTTCTCCGACGGCTTCACGCCTGGCGTGAAGGCCTTCACGGCCGCGGTTCTCGGCGGCATCGGGTCGCTCCCCGGCGCGGTGCTCGGCGGCCTGCTGATCGGGCTGATCGAGACGTTCTGGTCCGGCTATTTCTCGATGGATTACAAGGACGTCGCCTCGTTCTCCATTCTGGCGATCGTGCTCATCTTCATGCCGCAAGGCCTGCTCGGGCGACCCGAAGTCGAGAAGGTGTGACGATGGCCGTTCAGAAAGGAAACGCGTCGGCTGGCATGAACCCTGCCGCCGCCGTCAAGGACGCTATTCTGTCGGGCGTGATCGCCCTCGGTATTTTCGGGCCGCTCGTTGGCCTGAAGACCGAGCAGAACATGCGAAACGAGTTGGTCCTCAACACCCGGTGGGGGCTCGTCGCCATCATCGTCGGGATCGTGGTCGTTGGCCGCTTCCTGCTTACCACGGTGATCTGGCCGACGCTTGCCACGCGCAAGCTGCGGGACAAGCCGGCCCCAACCGCCGGACAGACCGCGCGGAAAGCCAGTTTCGCGAAATGGTTTCCGAGCGTCTCGCTCGTCTTCCTCTTCCTTTATCCGGCGATCATCGTGAGCCTTCTCGGCTTTCAGGGCTCGCTGAAATGGGTCGACAATTTCGGCATCCAGATCCTCATCTATGTGATGCTCGGCTGGGGCCTCAATATCGTTGTCGGCCTCGCGGGTTTGCTCGACCTTGGCTATGTCGCCTTCTACGCGGTCGGCGCTTATTCCTACGCCCTGCTCTCGACCCATTTCGGCCTGTCGTTCTGGATCCTGCTGCCGATGGCCGGCATCCTCGCCGCGCTCTGGGGCATCATGCTGGGCTTCCCGGTGTTGCGCCTGAGGGGCGACTATCTGGCCATCGTCACGCTGGCCTTCGGCGAGATCATTCGCCTCGTCCTGATCAACTTCCGGGAACTCACCAACGGTTCCTCGGGCATCAGCTCGATTCCGAAGATCACCTTGTTCGGCATTCGCTTCGACGCCTCGCCCGACGGCTTCGCCAAGATGTTCGACCTGCCGATGTCGTCGGCCTACTACAAGATATTCCTCTATTATCTGATCCTGCTGCTCGCACTGCTCACCGCCTTCGTCACGCTGCGACTGCGCAAGCTGCCCGTCGGCCGGGCCTGGGAAGCTCTTCGCGAGGACGAGATCGCCTGCCGCTCGCTCGGCATCAACACCACCAATACGAAGCTCACCGCCTTCGCGCTCGGCGCCATGTTCGGCGGATTTGCCGGCTCGTTCTTCGCCGCGCGCCAGGGGTTCGTCAGCCCTGAATCCTTCGTCTTCATGGAGTCGGCGGTCATCGTTGCGATCGTCGTCCTCGGTGGCATGGGATCGATGATTGGCGTCGCCCTCGCGGCGGTCGCCATGATCGGCGGCACGGAATTGTTGCGCGAGCTCGATTTCCTGAAGGCCGTCTTCGGCGACAATTTCGATCCCGACCAGTTCCGCATGCTGTTCTTCGGTCTGGCCATGGTGCTGATCATGATCTGGAAGCCACGCGGCTTCGTCGGTGCGCGTGAGCCGACGATCTTCCTCACCGAGCGAAAATCGATATCGAGTTCGATGGTGAAGGAGGGCCACGGCTGATGGCCACTGCCCTCTCCACTTCTCCCGAACCCTCCTCGGCGCCTTGGGCCGCCGATCCAGTGCTCACCGTCGAGCATGTATCGATGCGATTCGGCGGCCTCGTGGCGGTCAATGACCTGTCATTCTCGGTCGGCCGCGGGGACATCACGGCGCTGATCGGACCGAACGGCGCCGGCAAGACGACCGTCTTCAACTGCATCACCGGCTTCTACAAGCCGACGCAGGGCATGCTCTTGCTGAAGCACGCCAGCGGCGACAGCTTCCTGCTGGAACGGATGGCGGATTTCCGTATTTCGGCCAAGGCGAAGGTCGCGCGAACGTTCCAGAACATCCGGCTGTTCTCGGGCATGACGCTGCTGGAAAACCTGCTCGTCGCCCAGCACAACAAACTGATGATCGCCTCGGGCATGACCCTTCTCGGCGTGCTCGGCCTTCCCGGCTACAAGCGGGCCGAGAAGGCCGCTGTGGAGCGCGCCAAATATTGGCTCGACCGTACCGGACTGACAGCCCGTGCCGACGATTCGGCGGGCGAACTGCCCTATGGTGCCCAGCGGCGGCTCGAGATCGCGCGCGCCATGTGCACGGGCCCTGAATTGCTCTGCCTCGACGAGCCGGCGGCGGGCCTCAATCCGCGTGAATCCGCCGAACTCAACACATTGCTGCTCGGAATTCGCGAAACCGAGAAGACGTCGATCCTGCTCATCGAGCACGACATGTCTGTGGTGATGGAAATCTCCGACCACGTTGTGGTGCTCGAATATGGCACCAAGATCTCCGATGGGACGCCGTCCGAGGTGCGCAACGATCCCCGCGTCATCGCGGCCTATCTCGGAGTCGACGATTCCGAGGTCGAAAAGGTCGAGGAGGAATTGCAGGAAATCGCCGAGGAGTCCGCCGGATGAGCGCCCCGACCGGAACGCCGCTGCTGCAGGTTCGCGGCGCCAAGACATTCTATGGCAAGATCATCGCGCTGAAGGGCGTGGACATCGAAGTCAACCAGGGTGAGATCGTGACGCTGATCGGTGCCAATGGCGCCGGTAAGTCGACGCTGATGATGACGATCTGTGGCAATCCACGAGCCCGAGAGGGGCAGATCCTTTTCGAAGGCCGCGACATCACGAACATGCCGACGCATGAGATCGCGCGCCTGCGTATTGCGCAATCGCCGGAGGGCCGGCGCATCTTCCCGCGCATGACCGTGCTTGAAAATCTGCAGATGGGCGCCGCGATCGACAACCTGGCGCATTTCGATACGGACGTGGAACGCATGTTCACGCTGTTCCCGCGCCTGAAAGAACGCGTCGGCCAGCGCGGCGGCACGCTTTCGGGCGGCGAGCAGCAGATGCTCGCCATCGCCCGCGCGCTGATGGCACGCCCGAAACTCCTGATGCTGGACGAGCCCTCGCTCGGCCTCGCTCCGCTGATCGTCAAGCAGATCTTCGACGTCATCAAGGATCTGAATCGGACGGAGGGGCTGACCGTGTTCCTGGTCGAGCAGAACGCCTATCACGCGCTCAAGCTCGCCCATCGCGGCTATGTTCTGGTCAACGGCTCGGTGACGATGTCGGGCCTTGGCAAGGAACTGCTGGAGAAACCGGAGATCCGGGCTGCCTATCTCGAAGGCGGCGCACATTGATGCCCCGGACAGGCAAATCCTCTCGCGCGGGCATGGAATATTGGGAGGGACGACGATGAATATCCTGTTTGAGAATTTCTCGATCGGTCTCCTGGTCTTCAAAATGCTTGCGGCCGCCGGAGCGTGGATGGCGGGGCGCGCCTGTGCGCTCACCTGGCGACCTTTCGCTCCGGTCATCGCCTATGTGGCGATCCTCTCCTTCGGTGTCCGCTTCATCGATTTCGCGCTTTTCGGGGGCACGCTGCTCTCCCTGCACTATTGGCTCGTCGACCTCGTCGTTCTCCTGGTGGTCGGTTCGGCAGCCTATCGTTACACCTTGGCCAACCAGATGGTCTCGCAATATTATTGGCTCTACGACAAGTCGGGAGTTCTTTCCTGGCGTGCAAAGTAAGCTTAACGGCAAGACAACAGGATCGTTACAGTCACAATCGTGAATCCGGATGACAGACACGATAAAATCGGCAAGATGTTCGATAAGGCGTGCCTACCATCCGCCGACAGGCCGATAAGGCCGTACTTCCAGCGATAACGGGAGACTATCTATGAAGAAATCCCTGATGACCGGTCTCGTGCTTGCAGCGGGACTGGCATTTGCAGGCGCAGCCCATGCAGATGACATCAAGCTTGGTATTGCCGGCCCGCTTACCGGTCCGAACGCCGCCTTTGGCGCGCAGCTTCAGAAGGGCGCCGAGCAGGCTGCCGCGGACATCAATGCCGCCGGTGGCGTCAATGGCTCCAAGTTCGTCGTCGAGCTCGGCGATGACGTCTCCGACCCCAAGCAGGGCGTCTCGGTCGCCAACAAGTTCGTTGGTGACGGCGTGACCTACGTGCTCGGCCACTTCAATTCCGGTGTGTCGATCCCGTCTTCGGAAGTCTATGCCGAGAACGGCATCTTCCAGATTTCTCCCGCTTCGACGAACCCCAAGTTCACGGAGCGCGGCCTCTGGAACACCTTCCGCACCTGCGGCCGTGATGACCAGCAGGGCGGCGTCGCCGGCCAGTACATCATCGAGCATCTGAAGGACAAGAAGCTCGCCATCATCCACGACAAGACCCCGTATGGTCAGGGCCTTGCCGACGAGACCAAGAAGACGGCCAATGCCGGCGGCGTCACCGAGGTGATCTACGAAGGCATCAATGTCGGCGACAAGGACTTCTCGTCGCTGATCTCCAAGATGAAGTCGGCCGGCGTCGAGGTCATCTATTATGGCGGCCTGCATCAGGAAGCCGGCCTCATCGTTCGCCAGGCCGCCGAGCAGGGCCTGAAGGCGGTCCTCTTCTCCGGCGACGGCATCACCGACCGTGAATTCGCCGCCATCGCCGGCCCGGCCGCCGAAGGCACTCTGATGACCTTCGGCCCGGATCCGCGCCTGAACCCGGATGCGGCCGAAGTCGTCGCGAAGTTCCGTGCCAACGGCTTCGAGCCGGAAGCCTACACGCTCTACTCCTATGCCGGCGTGCAGGTCATCGCCCAGGCGATCGCCAAGGCCGGCACCGCCGACCCGCAGAAGGTCGCCGAAGTCGTGAAGTCCGGCGGCCCGTGGAAGACCGTCATCGGCGAGCTCTCCTTCGACGCCAAGGGCGACCGCACGACGGCCGACTATGTCGTCTATTCCTGGATCAAGGGCGCCGACGGCAAGCTCGACTACAAGCAGCTCTGATCCCAAGGATCACAGCGACGCCCGCTCCCAACAGGGGGGCGGGCGTTTTCTTTTGTCCGCGCGGCGGGCATGATCGGATCCGCGCTTCCAGCGAATGCGGATTCCCCAATGCTCCGACGCCTCGTTCTTCCCCTTATCACGATCCCCCTCGCCGCTCCGGCCTCGGCGGATATCCGCATCGCGGTGATCGCGCCGCTGACCGGCCAGTTCCAGACACTGGGTAAGCAGGTCCGCGACGGCGTCCAGAAGGCGGTTGCCGATCTGAATGCGAAGGGCGGCATCGGCGGCGAGACGGTCGTGCTCGATGTCGAAGACGACGCCTGCAAGGCCGAGAACGCGGCAGCGGCGGCGAACCGCGCGGCGGGACGCGGTGACGTGCTGGTCATCGGTCATGTCTGCTACGAAGCCGCGCAGGCCGCTGCCTCGGTCTATGCGCAGAGCGGCATCGTCCTGATCTCGCCGGCTGTCTCGGCCGATTCCTTCACCGACCGGCGGGCAGGACCGTCGATCTTCCGCCTCGCCGCCGCCGATCGGGCTCAAGGGCTAGTCGCCGGCAGTTTCCTGGCGCGACGCTACGCCAAGGCCAGGATCGCAATCCTGGACGATGGATCGCCCTATGCGCAGCCGATCGCCGAGGGCGTCCGCAAGTCGCTCAGCGACGCCGGCATCCGCGAGGCGCGCCGGGATAATTTTGACGGCGGCGCGAAGGACTATGACGACCTGGCCGGCCGGCTGATCGACGACGCGATCGATGTGGTTTTCGTCGGCGGCTATCAGGCCGATATCGCCGCCATCTTGAAGTCGCTGCGGGCAGCCAAGTCGGCGATGGTGGTCATGGGCCCCGATTCGATCGCCACGACGCAGTTCACCGATCTGGCCGGCGACCGGGCAGACGGAACGCTGTTCACGTTCTTTACCGACTGGCGCCGAGTCCCCGGCGCCGCCAAGGCAATCGCCGACTTCCGCGCGTCCGGCATCGAGCCGGTCGGCTTCGTCCTGCCGGCCTATGCCGGTGTCGAGATCTGGGCTTCGGCACGGGCTAGTGCTTCGGACAACGCCGCCATCGCGGCGCATATCCAGAAGGACACCTTCCAAACAGTCCTCGGCAATGTCGCCTTCAGCGACTATGGCAGCGCGCAGATCCCGGCCTTTTCCATCTTCCGCTGGCAGGACGGCAACGTAGTTCAGGTTGAGTGATCAGCCGCGGAACCGCGTCGCCCGGAACGGATCCGGATCGACGAAGGGCATCTCCCGCGTGATCAGCTCCGCCAGGAGCCGGCCCGTGGCCGGTCCGAGGGTGAATCCCAAATGTCCGTGGCCAAAATCGAGCCACAGGCCGGGATGGCGGGGCGCCGGACCCACGATCGGCATCGAATCTGGAAAACAGGGCCGCGCGCCCATCCAGGGCTCGCGCTCGATCGGCTCGCCAAGCGGGAAGATCGCGCGCGCCTGCGGCAGGATGCGGTCGATCTGCACCGGCGTCGGCGGCGCATCGCGATCATCGAACTCGATACCGGAGGTAATCCGATAACCCTGACGCATCGGCGTCAGGACATAGCCATGGTCCACGTCGACGACGGGACGGTCTAGCGCGGCGTCGCCACGGGGCTTGAAGTGAAGATGGTAGCCGCGCTTCACCGCGAAGGGAAAGCGGTATCCGAGCGGGCGCAGCAGGTCCATCGACCACGGTCCCATAGCCACGACCACATCTGGCGCCTGCGCCGACAGGCCCGAATAATCGACCGTCCAAAGATCGCCTTCCCGGCGCAGCGATCGCCCATCCCCTTGCGCGAATGTTCCGCCCATCAGCTCGAACAGACGGGCGAATGCCTTGGTGACGCCGCCTGGACTCGAGACAGAGACCGAGTCGGGCCACAGGATCGCGCGCTCGAAGACCGGGGCGAGATCCGGTTCGAGATCGGAGATTTCGTGGGCGCCGAGCACCTGATAGCGAACGCCGAAATGATCGGCGAGCGCCAGCTGCCGTTTGGTTCCGGCATCAAAGCTCTGCGCGGTGCGGTAGCCGCGGAGCCAACCCGTGCCGCGATAAAACTCGACGGCCCGGCCCTTCCCGGCAAGCGCTCCATGCTCGGCCGCGGCATGGGACAGGATCGGGTTCATCGCCTCGGCATAAGCCGCAATTCCGGCCTCCGAAGACGCCGCCCGAAGCTGCAACAGCCAGGACGCAACCTTCGGCAGGAAACGGGGATTATAGTGGAGCCGCGTCTGGTTGTTGCGGGCAATACCGACGAGTTCACCAACCTGCCGCGGGAAAACGATCGGGTAAAAGCCCTCGCGCTCGATCACGCCGGCATTGCCGTAGGAGGTTCCTTCCCCGGCCGGCGCCTTGTCCACCAGCAGGACGGAGCGATTGCGCTTCAGGAGATGGATCGCTGCCGAGACACCGACGATACCGGCGCCGAGCACGATCGTATCGAACTTTTCCATGGACTACTCATGTTGACGACAGCCACGACGATGCAGCACCCTTAACCATCCATGGGGCGCCGCAGCGTCGCGGAACGCAAGTTTGCCCCCGCGCCCCGACGACTGCAATTGCCGTTCGAGCGCCGGCATGATACGGCCCGGAACAATCGTCCCGAGCAGCCGGAGACCGTCGGCCATGGCCCCGAGCCCCCTGATCGCCCCATCGATCCTAGCCTCCGATTTTTCGCGGCTAGGCGAGGAAATGCGGGCCGTCGAATCGGCCGGCGCCGATTGGATCCATCTGGACATCATGGATGGCCATTTTGTGCCGAACATCACCTTCGGTCCACCGGTGATCGCGGCCTTGCGTCCGCTCAGCGACAAGTTCTTCGACGTCCATCTGATGATTGCCCCGACCGATGCTTACCTGGAGGCTTTCGCCGAAGCGGGCGCCGACGGGATGACGGTCCACGCCGAGGCCGGGCCGCACCTCCACCGTTCGCTGCAGGCGATCCGCGGTCTCGGCAAGAAGGCGGGTGTGGCGATCAATCCAGCGACGCCCGTCGAAGCTCTTTCCTATGTGCTGGACGATATCGATCTCGTCTTGGTGATGAGCGTCAATCCCGGCTTTGGCGGTCAGGCCTTCATTCCCGCGTCGATCGAGAAGATCCGCCAGGTACGCCTCCTGATCGAAGGCCGGCCGATCCACATCGAGGTCGATGGCGGGATCACGCCGGATACGGCCGAAGCCGTCGTCCGGGCCGGCGCCGATGTGCTGGTGGCAGGTTCGGCCGTGTTCAAGGGAGGGCCTGAGGCCTATGCGAGGAACATCGAGGCGATCCGTGGTGGCACCCAATTCGCCTGACAGCCACTTCCACAGGCGTGCGTCATGGACCGCGTTGCTGGTGAGTTGCCTCCTTGTGGCCTCGGGCAGCGCGGTGCTGGCCGGCGATTTCGCCGGACGCGATATTCTCGGCTTCTCCGCGGACGGCTCGCGCTTCGCCTTCGAGGAATTCGGCGTCCAGGACGGATCCGGCTTCCCCTATTGCAACATCTTCGTGATCGACACGGCGAAGGATGCATGGGTCCCCGGCTCGCCGGTCCGGAAGCGGATCGACGACGAGACCGCGCGCGTCGCCACGGCCTGTCGTTCAGCCTCGGAGCAAGCAGCGCCGCTGATCGCCAATATCGACGAGCGTGGCGATCTCCTTGCTTCCAACCCGATCACCGAGAGCGGGCGCGAACCTTACGAAATCATCTTCAAGCGTCGGCCGGTGCTTCAACTCGATAATCCGGATTGGAAGCTGCGGCTGGAGCGGATCGCGCTTCCCGCCACCGTCAGTTGGGCTGGCGACGCCAAGACTTTCGGCTATCGCCTGATCCTCGACACGCCGGAAGGGAGCCGCGTCCTGCATGAGGACAAGTCGCTTCCCGAGAGTCGCGGCGTTCCGCTCGACTATCGCATCCACGACGTCGTCATCCGTCAGCCGTTCGGCCAGCCGGCGAGCTTGGCCGTGATCGTCATGGTTCTGACCAAGGGCTTCGAGGGACCGGACGGGCGGTACCTTGCCGTGACCGCCCAGCTTCCCGGCTAGCCCCGCCGCAATTGTAACGTCCGCGGCGCTCCGCTTCATTGGCGCCGCAGCAATGAGGAAAGCTCATGATCCCGCGCTATTCGCGCCCCGAAATGACGGCGATCTGGTCGCCGGAAACGAAGTTCCGGATCTGGTTCGAGATCGAGGCACATGCGCTCGACGCGATGGCGAAGATCGGCATGATCCCCGCCTCCGCGGCGAAGACCGTTTGGGAGAAGGGCGGCAAGGCGAGCTTCGACATCGAGAGGATCGACGAGATCGAGGCCGTCACCAAGCATGACGTCATCGCCTTCCTGACCCACCTTGCCGAGATCGTCGGCGAGGATGCGCGCTTTGTGCATCAGGGGATGACCTCGTCCGACGTGCTCGACACCTGCCTCAATATCCAGCTCGTTCGCGCCGCCGATCTGCTGATCGCCGATGTCGACCGCCTGCTCGCTGCGCTGAAGCGCCGTGCGTTCGAGCACCGCGACACGGTCACGATCGGCCGCAGCCACGGCATCCACGCCGAGCCGACGACGTTCGGCGTCAAGCTGGCGCAGGCCTATGCCGAGTTCGACCGCAACCGGGCCCGGCTCGTCGCCGCCCGCGAGGAAATCGGCACCGTCGCCGTTTCCGGCGCGGTCGGCACCTTCGCCAATATCGATCCGGCCGTGGAGGAGCATGTCGCGGCGGCTCTCGGCCTCAAGGTCGAGCCCGTATCGACGCAGGTGATCCCCCGCGACCGCCACGCGATGTATTTCGCGACGCTTGGCGTCGTGGCCTCGTCGATCGAGCGTCTGGCAACTGAAATCCGTCATCTGCAAAGGACCGAGGTGCTGGAGGCGGAGGAGTATTTTTCGCCCGGCCAGAAAGGCTCCTCGGCGATGCCGCACAAGCGCAACCCGGTGCTGACCGAGAATCTGACCGGTCTGGCTCGCCTCGTGCGCGGCATGGTCGTCCCGGCACTCGAAAATGTCGCCCTTTGGCACGAGCGGGACATCTCGCATTCCTCGGTCGAGCGCATGATCGGACCCGACGCAACGGTGACGCTCGATTTTGCCCTCAGCCGCCTCGCCGGCGTCATCGAGAAGCTGCTGATCTATCCCGAGACGATGAAGCGCAATGTCGACCGACTCGGCGGCCTGGTTCATTCACAGCGCGTCCTGCTCGCCTTGACGCAGAAGGGCGTATCGCGCGAGGACGCCTATTCGCTCGTCCAGCGCAACGCTATGAAGGTCTGGGAGAAGGGCGCCGACTTCCTCACCGAGCTCAAGGCCGACCCGGATGTCCGCGCCGCCCTCTCGGAGGCCGAAATCGAAGAGAAGTTCGACCTCGCCTACCACACCAAGCATGTCGACACGATCTTCCGCCGCGTGTTCGGCGAAACGGGAGCGGCTTGAGCTTCAACGCTGCGGCCTTATGTTCAGGAGTGCTTACAGCAACCGGAGCCCCGCATGCCCTCCCCTCTCTATGACATCCCCGTCGATCGCATCGACGGCTCGAAAGTCTCGCTCGGCGATTATGCCGGGCGGGTTCTGCTCGTCGTCAATGTCGCCTCGAAATGCGGGCTGACGCCGCAATATGACGGGCTCGAGGCGCTCTACGCCAAGTACAAGAACGACGGCCTCACCGTTATCGGCTTCCCGGCCAATAATTTCGCCGGGCAGGAGCCGGGCACGAACGAGGAAATCCAGGATTTCTGCCGCTCGACCTATGGCGTCGATTTCCCGATGTTCGCCAAGATCTCGGTCAAGGGCGAGGACCGCCATCCGCTCTACGACGCGCTCGCCGGTGACGAAGACATCAGCTGGAACTTCGAGAAGTTCCTGATTGGCCGCGACGGCAAGGTAGCCGCCCGCTTCGCACCGAAGACGGTGCCCGAGGATCCGGCGGTCGTTGCCGCGATCGAGGCGGAACTCGCCAAGACCTAGCTTTCAAACGCAACGAGCCCGCCTTTCGGCGGGCTCGTCATGTCTGGCATCGCGAACGATGCGATCAGGTCTCGCCGCCATAGAGGATGCCGGCGCGATAGACGAAGCCGGCAATCGCTGCGCCCAGAAGCGGCGCCACGATGAACAGCCAGAGCTGCGATATGGCCGCGCCGCCCGCAAAGATCGCAGGCCCGATGCTGCGCGCCGGATTGACGGACACGCCCGTGACGTTGATGCCAACAATGTGGATCATGGTCAGCGTCAGGCCGATGGCGAGGCCAGCGAAGTGGTGCGGCACCAGCTTGTGCGTGACGCCGAGGATGACCACGAGGAAAATGAAGGTCGCGACCAGTTCGAACACGAACGCCGATACCGTGTTGTATTCGCCGAGATAGCCCGCTCCCCAGCCGTTGGTCCCCATGCCGCCGGACCAACCCGAGGCCTTGCCGGACATGATGAGATACAGCACGGCAGCGCCGACGATGGCGCCAAGCACCTGCGCGATCACATAGGTGACAAAGTCTCCCACCGTCATCCGGCCCGCGATGAGCGCGCCGAGGCTGACCGCCGGATTGACGTGACAGCCCGAAATCGGCCCGATCGCATAGGCCATCGCGACGATCGCCAGGCCAAAGGAGAAGGCGATGCCGAGAACGCCGACAGTGTTGGCGGCGGCAATCACCGGACCGGCAATCACAGCCGCACCGCAGCCGAAGAATACGAGCGTGAATGTACCGATGAATTCGGCAAGTGCTTTTTGCATGGTGTCCTCCCCGAGCAGCACGACTCGCTGCTGGAGAAAACATAGCGTTGCTCACGACTTCATGCAAAAGAGGATGAGTTACTGTCCGTTTGCTTCGGCGAGAAGCAGGGAGGCGCCGAGACGCAGATAGCCGCCGTCAATGCCGATCGCCACCAGATCGAAGCCGAGATCGCGGTAGCCCCGCGCCTGGGAGCCGGTGATCGCATAGGTCGCGGCGAGCTTACCGGCCGCCTTCACGAACGTCAGAATCTCGCCGATGGCCCTGGCATTGTCCTCGCGCAGCGGATCGACGGAGGCGCCATTCGACAGGGCGATCGACAGATCTGACGGCCCTACAAAGATGCCGTCGATCCCCGGCACCGCAAGAATCTCACCCAAGGCGGCGACAGCTTCGCGCGTCTCGATCATCGCGAAGGCCAGGGTCGCATGGTTCGCCGTCTGCAGGTATGCAGCTGGATCGTCCACTCCGACGATCTGCATCGCCCTGCCCGCACCCCAGCTGCGCTCGCCGATCGGCGGATATTTCATGGCCGTCGCGAACGCCTTCGCGTCCGACGCCGAATTGATCATCGGCGCGATGACGGCCCTCGCCCCCATGTCGAGCGCCCGGCTCGCCATGGCGAAATCGCCGACCGGAATGCGGACCAGGGACGGCTTCCCGGCAAGGGCTACCGCACCGATCGCGCGCATCACGCTCGCGGGGTCATGCAGCCCGTGCTGCATGTCGAGGGTCACGCAGTCGAAGCCGGCCCGCGCCGATGCCTCGGCGACGAGTGGCTCGGGCATGCCGATCCAGGCCGAAAACTGGCATGTTCCGGCACGCAGAAGTTCGGCGAGCGTTGGGGCTGTCATGATCAATGACCGGATGGCGGGATCAGCCTTCCGTGCGGATCTGCTCGATCGCCGCAGTGAGGAACTCGTCCATGGTGCGGCGGATCTGATGGTCGGACTGCGCGACGCCGGCCGCATCGAAATCCTGGCGGAGCTTGCGGAAGACGTCTTCCTCGCCGGCTTCCTCGAAATCGGAGGCAACGACCTCGCTCGCATAGGCCTCGGCGGCGTCGCCACTCTTGCCAAGAAGTCCCGCTGCCCAAATGCCGAGCTGCTTGTTGCGCCGCGCCATGGCCCGGAACTTCAGTTCCTCGTCATGGGCGAATCGATTCTCGAAGGCGTCCTTGCGCTGGTCGAACGTCGTCATGGGCGATCTCTCCGATGTTTGCGTGCCGAGCGGCTGCCGGGCCCTTGCATATCGCGCGAGGTACCCCAAATCAACGCCGGATGCGCCTTCCAGAAACCGGCGCAGCTCACCGTCAGGCGCAGGAAAACGCCGCAGTATCGCACATTGTGAATTGGTGAGCGATCGAGTAGGTTCACGCCGCGCGAACGGCCGATGGCGGCCGCTCGTTATAGCTTCGCCGCGGCGAATCCCGTTATATTGGAACCCCGGCCATATGGATTTCCTCAAACCACGGTATGTGCCCATGAACCGCCGTCGGCGCATCTATGAGGGCAAGGGCAAGATCCTTTTCGAAGGACCTGAGCCCGGAACGCTGATTCAATTCTTCAAGGACGACGCGACCGCCTTCAACAAAAAGAAGCATGAGGTCGTGGACGGCAAGGGAGTGCTGAACAACCGCATTTCCGAGCACATCTTTACCCATTTGAACAAGATGGGCATCCCGACTCACTTCATCCGCCGGCTCAACATGCGCGAGCAGTTGATCCGCGAAGTCGAGATCATCCCGCTCGAAATCGTCGTGCGCAACGTCGCCGCCGGTTCGCTGGCGAAGCGCCTGGGCCTCGAGGAGGGCACGGTTCTGCCGCGCTCGATCATCGAGTTCTATTACAAGGCCGATGCGCTCGACGACCCGATGGTCTCTGAAGAGCACATCACCGCCTTTGGCTGGGCGACGCCGCAGGAAATCGACGACATCATGGCGCTTGCCATTCGCGTCAATGATTTTCTGTCCGGCCTCTTCCTCGGCGCCGGCATCCAGCTCGTCGATTTCAAGATCGAGTGCGGCCGGCTCTGGGAAGGCGACATGATGCGCATCGTCGTCGCCGACGAGATTTCGCCCGACAGCTGCAGGCTCTGGGACGTCCAGACACAGAACAAGCTCGACAAGGACCGTTTCCGCCGCGACATGGGCGGCCTCGTCGAAGCCTATCAGGAAGTCGCACGCCGTCTCGGTATCCTGATCGAGCCCGAGCGCCCGCAGGGCGGCGGCCCGGTTCTGGTACAGTAACCGGCCTCAAGCGATACAATCCTCAGGGCGGCGATCACCATCGCCGCCCTCTTCATTTCTGCCTCGACATCCGCCCGCCCCGCCATTAGCTTGCCACCCGTTTCAACCAGCGGCTGCGGGGGCTCATGACGCTGTTTCGATCTATCTCACTCCTATTTTTGGTGGCAACTCTCGCGGCAGGCTTTGCCGTCGAGGCCAAGGCTGATCCAACGATCTCGCTGACCGGCGAAGGATGGAAAGCCCAAAAGACATTCGGTGGGGTTCGCTTCATCTGCGAAACCGCCGCCTGCGGCGGCGACGCCGTCGTCGAACTCGGCAAGATCAAGACGCTCTCCGATAGTGAAGAGCAGCTCAACAAGCCTTATGCCAATGTCCGTGCGCTGATCAACGGCGCCCTCTATTATGGCTTCGACGGACAAGATGGCGGAATGAAATTCAGCGAGATCAAGAAGACTGCCACTAAGGACTATACGGCTGTTCATCTCTACGGCAATATCCGGGGCGTATCCGCCGCCATCATGCTGATCTACCAGGGCTCAAACCTCTACATCCTGACATCGGGAGCCGAGTCAGAGAAACTTGCGCGAGCCAACCTCGTTAAAGCCTTCAAGAGTGGCGATTTCCGGCGCCCAGGTTGACAGGCGGTGTCTAGGGGATCGGGCGCATGAAGGGTGCCCGGTCTCGTATCGCCTCGAGACTTCCCTTTGCTTCGCTTGGCGCTTATGAGGACGAGCTATCTACGAGCCGTCGTTCGAACCGAAAGATCGAAGCCATGAAAGCCCGCGTTACCGTCACCTTGAAGAACGGCGTCCTTGATCCGCAGGGCAAGGCGATCGAGGGCGCGCTGGGCTCGCTCGGCTTTGCCGGCATCGCCAGCGTCCGCCAGGGCAAGGTGTTCGACATCGAAGTCGAAGGCAGCGACGCCGCCAAGGCCAAGGCCGAACTTGAAGCCATGGCCGCGAAGCTTCTGGCCAATACGGTGATCGAGAACTATCGTGTCGATATTGTCGGATAGCCAGCGCGCGAGGATCCGCGAATGGCCGAGATTTCGAGCGAGTTGCTTTACGAAATCCTGAAGTCGATCCCCGGCGATATTGCGCGCATCGATCAGAAGACCGACGAACTCAAGGCTGAGATGCAAGCGTTTCGCGGCCACATGATCTCGCTGCAGCAAGACGTTCACAATATCTATGGAATTCTCGCCCGACATGATTCCCGCCTTGAGCGGATCGAGCGGCGTCTCGAACTGAACGAAACCGTCTGAACAGCGAATCGAAGCCACCATGAAATCAGCCGTCGTCGTCTTTCCAGGCTCCAATCGCGAACGCGACATGATCGCCGCGATCGAGAAGATCAGCGGTCATCGTCCGGCCGTCGTCTGGCATGGCGAGCACGACCTGCCGAAGGTTGATCTCATCGTCGTCCCCGGCGGCTTCTCCTATGGCGACTATCTGCGCTCCGGCGCGATCGCCGCGCGCGAGCCCATCATGGAGGCGATCCGCCGCGAGGCGGACCGCGGCGTCGCCGTCCTGGGCGTCTGCAACGGCTTCCAGATTCTCTGCGAGGCGGGGCTGCTGCCGGGCGTGCTGATGCGCAATGCCGGGCTCAAATTCATCTGCAAGGAAGTGAAGCTTCGGGTCGAGACGACCGATTCGGCCTTCACGGCCCGCTACGAGAAGGGCGCCGTTATCCGGTCCCCCGTGGCGCATGGCGATGGCAACTACCGCGCCGATGACGAGACGCTGGCGCGCCTCAAGGCCGAGGACCGCATCGCCTTCCGCTATGTCGGCAATCCGAACGGCTCGATCGACGACATCGCCGGCATCCTGTCCGAAAAACGCAACGTTCTCGGCATGATGCCGCACCCGGAAAACCTGATCGAGCCGCTGAATGGCGGCCTCGACGGCCGACCGCTGTTCGAGAGCCTGCTGGCGGCCTGACGGTCAGACCTTGACCGGATAGTCGGCGAGTTCCGGCCGCATCGCCTCGATGACGAAATCGACCAGAGCCTCCGGCGCGTCGAGGTAGAATTCCCGGTCGGAATAAGCCCCGACCGTGGCGATCAACCCCTTGGCGAACAGCCATTCTGCCAGCTTTTCAAGGTCTTGCCGCGGCGTCACGCTCAGGAACGAGACCTGCGAGCGTTCCCGCTCCGGGTCCTCACGCGAGGCGGCGACGCGGGAGAATTGCAGGTCGATATTGGCGCCAGGCTGACGCATCCAGATCGCGCGCTCATTGCGGCGCAGTTCGACAAAGCCGAGATGGTCGCGGAACAGCTCGACGATCGTATCGAAATGCTGGGCCGCGACGCGATTGGCGACGTGATTGAACTGCAAGGCTGGATCCCTTCGACATGGAGACAAGTGAGCTAATCCGCCGTTGCGGGGTGAGGCAACCTGCGAAGAGTTACACCGGACCATTTACAGAGCGGCGCCCGCGCACTATCGCATGCAGCATCGCCAAGGCCGAGGTATCCCGTGCTTCAGAACGATACGCCGATCACGCCCGAACTCATCGCCAGCCATGGTCTGAAGGCTGACGAATATCAGCGCATCCTCGATCTGATCGGCCGCACGCCGACGCTGACCGAACTCGGCATCTTCTCGGCGATGTGGAACGAGCATTGTTCCTACAAATCCTCGAAGAAATGGCTGAGGACCCTGCCGACCACGGGTCCGCGGGTGATCTGCGGTCCGGGCGAGAATGCCGGCGTCGTCGATATCGATGATGGCGAGGCCATTGTCTTCAAGATGGAAAGCCACAACCATCCCTCCTTCATCGAGCCCTATCAGGGTGCGGCGACGGGCGTCGGCGGCATCCTGCGAGACGTCTTCACCATGGGCGCGCGGCCGGTTGCGGCGATGAACGCGCTGCGCTTCGGCGCGGCCGACCACCCGAAGACAAGGCATCTCGTTTCCGGAGTGGTCTCGGGCGTTGGCGGCTACGGCAATTCGTTCGGCGTGCCCACGGTTGGCGGCGAGGTGAATTTCCATTCCCGCTACAATGGCAACATCCTCGTCAACGCCTTTGCGGCCGGCCTCGCCCGCGCCGATCGGATCTTCTATTCGAAGGCCGAGGGAGTTGGCCTTCCCGTGGTTTATCTCGGCTCGAAGACAGGCCGCGACGGCGTTGGCGGCGCCACCATGGCGTCGGCCGAATTCGATGATTCGATTGAGGAAAAGCGTCCGACCGTGCAGGTCGGCGACCCCTTCTCCGAGAAGCTGCTGCTGGAAGCCTGCCTCGAACTGATGGCGACCGGTGCGGTGATCGCGATCCAGGACATGGGCGCCGCCGGCCTCACCTGCTCCGCCGTCGAGATGGGAGCAAAGGGCGATCTTGGCATCGAGCTCGACCTCGACAAGGTGCCGTGCCGCGAAGAGGGCATGAGCGCCTATGAGATGATGCTCTCGGAGAGCCAGGAGCGCATGCTCATGGTGCTCCGGCCAGAGCAGGAAGCCGAGGCCGAGGCGATCTTCCGGAAATGGGGTCTCGATTTCGCGGTCGTCGGATACACCACCGACGATCTTCGCTTCCGCATTCTGCGCCATGGCGAGGTCGTCGCCGATCTGCCGATCAAGGAGCTGGGCGACGAGGCGCCGGAATATGACCGGCCTTTCGTCCGCAATCCGCTATTGGCGAAACTGGGTGCCGATTCGATCCCCGAGCCGAACGATTACGGCGTCGCGCTGCTGACGATCATTGGCTCACCCGACATGGCCTCCCGCCGCTGGGTGTGGGAACAGTATGACCACCTGATCCAGGGCAACACCGCACAGCGCCCCGGCGGCGACGCGGCCGTGATCCGCGTCGAAGGTCACGAGAAGAAGGCACTCGCCTTTTCGCTCGACGTCAGCCCGCGCTATTGCGAGGCCGATCCGTTCGAAGGCGGCAAGCAGGCGGTCGCCGAATGCTGGCGCAATCTGTCGGCCGTCGGAGCGGAGCCGCTGGCCGCGACCGACAATCTGAATTTCGGCAATCCCGAGAAGCCCGAGATCATGGGCCAGCTCGTCGGCGCGATCGAGGGCATCGGCGCCGCCTGTCTGGCGCTCGACTTCCCGATCGTCTCCGGCAATGTCTCGCTCTATAACGAGACCAATGGCGTCGGCATCCTCCCGACCCCGGCGATAGGCGGCGTCGGACTGCTGCCCGATATCGGCCAGATGGCGACCGTGGCTTTCAAGAAGGCCGGCGATGTCATCCTGCTGATCGGCGAGGCGGGGTCGCATCTCGGCCAGTCGATCTATCTGCGCGAAATTCTCGGCCGCGAGGAGGGCGCCCCTCCCCCGGTCGATCTCGAGGCCGAGCGCCGCGCCGGTGACCTCGTCCGCGGGCTGATCCGTTCAGGCCTCGTCACCGCCTGCCACGACATTTCCGATGGCGGCCTGGCGATTGCGCTGGCCGAAATGGCGATGGCCGGCAAGCTCGGCGCCACGATCCAGCTGCCCGAAACGATGGCGACCCGGCATGGTTATCTCTTCGGCGAGGATCAGTCGCGCTATGTCGTGACCGCGAGCCCCGAGGCGCTGCCGACGATCGAGAGCATCGCCGACGCGGCCGGCCTTGCGCTGACCCAGCTTGGCACGGTCGGCGGCGAGACCCTCGCAATCGAGGAAATCGCCACCATATCGGTTGCAAAGCTCGCCGAGGCCCATGAGAATTGGTTTCCGGCGTTCATGGCCGGCGAATTCTAGTTCGTCCGGTTACCGAACGCGGCAAGCGGCCGAGGGGGACAAGCGATGGCGATGCAAGCGCACGATATCGAAAGCCTGATCAAATCGGCCCTGCCCGATGCCAGGGTCGTGATCCGCGACCTCGCCGGCGATGGCGACCATTATGCCGCCGAAGTCGTCTCGGAACAGTTTCGCGGCAAGAACCGCGTCCAGCAGCACCAGATGGTCTATGCCGCGCTCAAGGGGAACATGGGCGGCGCCCTGCACGCGCTTGCCCTGCAGACGAGCGCGCCGGAGTGAAGGAATTTGCCGTCTTGTCGCCCAGATCGCGGTTCACCGATCTCGACAGGATGGAAACGATCCCCTACCTAGATTCCATATTCCGTTCCCGGCCTTGAACCGGACGACGAAAGGCAAGTGCAATGAGCGAAATTGAAACCTTCATCGACAATGAAGTGAAGACGAACGACGTCGTCCTGTTCATGAAGGGAACGCCAGCGTTCCCGCAGTGCGGCTTCTCGGGCCAGGTCGTCCAGATCCTCGATTTTCTCGGCGTCGACTATAAGGGCATCAACGTGCTCGCTGACGCGGAAATCCGCCAGGGCATCAAGACCTATTCCAACTGGCCGACCATTCCCCAGCTCTATGTGAAGGGTGAGTTCATCGGCGGCTGCGACATTGTCCGCGAGATGTTCCAGGCTGGCGAAATCCAGGCCTTCTTCGCCGAAAAGGGCGTCGCGGTAGCCCAGACCGCCTGAATTCAGCAACTCATTCGGCAGCGTTTCAAGACGACGTATGTTCAATCATGCGTCGTCTTTTTGTATGGAAGAGCTAATCTGGGAACCTATCCGGATCTCCATCGTTTTGTACCCACGGGCGACAATGTCGCGAAGGCCGTTGTTCGATCGATATACGTCGGTCCGAGACGCAGCCTCGCGGAAAGAGGAGAAACGATATGAACCCAGCGATGAAAACGACGATCGTCGGAACCATTTCTGCCGCAATGCTGGCATCTTCCGCAATTGCACTGCCAACGGGCGCCAGCGCCGCAGAGGGTGTGCGAGCGGATGGCTCTTATGACGTGGCGCAGAACTGGCAAGGCCGGAACTGGCAAGGCGGTCCCCAGCGCGGCTGGAACAATCGCGGGCCTGGTTGGCGCGGTCCCGGATATTATCCGCCGCGCTACCGCGGCTGGAACGGTCCGGGCTATTACCGCGGCAGCTACTACAACGACCCGGGTGCTGCCCTCGCCGCAGGCGTGATCGGCCTCGCAGCCGGAGCGATGATCGGTAGCGCGATTAACCAGCCGCGCTATGCCGCCCCGCAATATGGCGGCAATGACTACATCGCCTATTGCTCGCAGCGCTACCGCAGCTTCAATCCGGCGACCGGCACCTTCACCGGCTATGACGGCCGCAAATATCGCTGCGTGATGCCGTAAAGGCTGCTGAAGCGGAATAAGAGAAGGCGCGACCGTGAGGTCGCGCCTTTTTTTTGCTTCTAGCGGGGGCGTTTCCTCGCCCTTCGTCTGAACCGCGACCGACTGTGAGAGCGCGTAGCAGCTTCTTTCAGAACCGGTATGAGACCAGTCGCGTGACCTAAGTCCGCAGGTTCAGTCCCGCGAAATCGAACATCGTCCGATCGAGCAGATGCGAGGGATTGCCGCTCCCGAGCGCGCGCAGCATGGTTTCCTTGCGGCCCGGCGACTTCTTCTCCCAATCCGCCAGCATCGCCTTGATCTGGTTGCGTTGCAGCCCTTCCTGCGAGCCGCAGAGATCGCAGGGGATGATCGGGAATTCCATCGCCGCCGAGAAGCGGGCGATGTCGTCTTCCGCCGCATAGGCGAGCGGGCGCAGGACGAAGAGGTCGCCCTCCTCATTGACCAGTTTGGGCGGCATCGTGGCGAGCTTGCCGCCATGGAAGAGGTTCAGGAAGAAAGTTTCGAGGATGTCCTCGCGGTGATGGCCGAGCACCACCGCCTGGCAGCCCTCCTCGCGGGCGACGCGATAGAGATGGCCACGGCGAAGCCGCGAGCACAGCGCGCAATACGTCTTGCCCGTCGGCACCTTGGACATGACGACCGAATAGGTGTCCTGCCGCTCGATCCGGTAGGGCATGCCGATGCCCTCCAGGAAATCAGGCAGCACGTCGGCGGGAAAGCCCGGCTGCGCCTGGTCGAGATTGCAGGCCAGCAGATCGACCGGTAGCAGCCCGCGCCATTTCAGATCCAGGAGCACGGCAAGGAGCGCATAGGAATCTTTGCCGCCGGAAAGGCAGACCAGCCAGCGATCCCCCGGCCGCACCATGGCGAAATCGTCCAGCGCCTGCCGCGTCTGCCGAACGAGGCGCTTGCGCAGTTTGCCGAACTCTACCGAGGACGGCGAACGGCGAAAGAGCGGGTGGGCACCGCCCGCGTCCAGATCATCGGCGGGATCGAGCGTTTCGGACATGGATGGCGGCTCCAGCTTCGGCGTTCTCTTTGCCGAAAAGCGCCGCCCAGCGCAATGGCGGTCCGAGCAGCCGAGGCGAAGGCGAAATTCGGATCAATTGTGCGACGATCGCCTTCGCTAGAAGTCCGTTAGCGACCCGGTTCAGGCTCCTCGCCCGAAACAGTAGGTTTGAAGTACGTCAGCCCACGCTCCTCGTATTTGTACATCGCCGTCAGCTCTTCGATAACATCGGCAACAAGGTGATACGCCTGCCATAGCGGCGCTTCAAACTTCGTTGGCAATGGTTTCTCAGTGGTGAGGTGGAAGCTGACGTTCGAGCGAAATGCGATCAGATCTTTCATCACATCCTCGAGGTCGAAGTCCGGCTGTTCTTTTACCTCATCGACCATGATGCGATCACGCCGTCCGTCTTTGATACTGCGATTGTCGTAGACTGCGGCCGGTCCGCTCGAAGTGACGCTTTTTTTGCCCCGAACCGATCAGCGACGCAACCGCGGCCGGCGCTCCAGCCGACGCCGGCCTTGTCCTTCCCGTCCAAGCTTCTATTCTGACCCTATGGGTCGACCTTTGTCGGCGCCTCTCGCCATTGCCCGTCGCCATGGAGCCTTCGATGTTCATCTGCACCGGCTATGCCGCGCAGTCGTCCGACGCGCCGCTTGCCCCCCATTCGTTCCAGCGACGCGATCCCGGCCCGACTGATGTCGAGATCGAGATCCTCTATTGCGGCGTGTGCCATTCCGATCTCCATACCGCCCGCGGCGAATGGCCGGGAACGGTCTATCCCAATATTCCCGGACACGAGATCGTTGGCCGTGTTCGCCGCGTCGGTGCCGAGGTCAAGGCCTTCAAGGTCGGCGATCTTGCCGGCGTCGGCTGCATGGTCGATTCCTGCCGGACCTGTTCAAGCTGCGTCGAGGGGCTGGAGCAATATTGCCTCGTCGGCAATACGGGCACCTATAACGCCCCAGACAAGCACACCGGCGGCGTGACTTATGGCGGTTATTCCAAGGCGATCGTCGTCGACGAAGCTTTCGTGCTGCGTCTGCCAGAGAATCTCGACCTCGCGGCCGTTGCGCCTCTGCTCTGCGCCGGCATCACGACCTATTCGCCGATGCGCCATTGGAAGGTTGGCCCGGGGCAGACAGTCGGCATCGTCGGGCTCGGCGGCCTCGGCCATATGGGCGTCAAGATCGCGCATGCGCTCGGCGCCAAGGTCGTGATGTTCACGACCTCCGAGAGCAAGCGCGGCGATGCGATGCGTCTCGGTGCGGACGAGGTCGTCGTGACGCGCGGTCCCGAGGCGATGAAGCCCTGGGCCGGCAAGCTCGACTTCATTCTCGACGCCGTCTCTGCCGACCATGACATCAATGCCTATCTGGCCCTGCTGAAGCGCGACGGAACGCTGGTCCAGGTCGGCGCCCCGCCGAGCCCGCTGAGTGTCCAGGTCTCGAACCTGATCATGGGCCGACGCCGCTTCGCCGGCTCGCTGATCGGCGGCATTGCCGAGACACAGGAGATGCTCGATTTCTGCGGCAAGCATGGCATCACCGCCGATATCGAGATGATTCCGATCGACAAGGTCAACGAGGCCTATGACCGGATGCTGAAGAGCGACGTGAAATATCGCTTCGTTATCGACATGGCCACGCTGGCAGCGGCGTGAGCCCGACGCGGCGGCGTCAGCGCCGCCGCATCGCGTTGACGAGGACGACGCCGCCGATCGCCATCGCGCCGCCGATAAGGGCGGCCGGCGTCGGTACCTCGCCCAGCCAGACGATGCCGATCACGGTCGCTGTCGGCGCGATCAGATAAAGGAAGTTGGAGGCACGGGCGGCGGGGAACTGCTTGAGCGCGATCGCCCAGGTCCAATAGCCGATGACGGTGGGGAACAGGGCGAGATAGAGGATCGCCACCACGACATCGGTCGGGGCGCGGCCGAGCGCTTCGATCGTATCCGGGACCGCCGGCAATAGCGGTAGCGCGCCGATGAAGAGGATCCAGGCGGTCACGACAAGCGCGGGCATGCGGCCGAGCATCGGCTTTTGGATGATCGTCGATACCGAGGTGCAGAGCGCGGCGGCGAGGATCAGCAGCACGCCGGGATCGAAGCCGAAGGTCTCGCCGCTGCCAAACGCGATGAAGGCGACGCCTACGAACGAGATCGCCGTGCCGACCCAGCCCCAAAGTCCGAAGCGCTCGCCGAGCATGGGCAGAGCGATCAGCGCCACGATCACCGGGTTCATCTGGATGATGAAGGAAGCGGGCCCGGCAGCAACCGTCATCTCGCCGGTATTGAGCAGCACGGAATAGGCGGCGATGAACAGGGGGCCGATGATGGCGAGCCGCAGCAGATCGCGCCACGCCGGCAGAGGCGGCCGCATGATCAGCAGATAGAGCCCGGCCGGGACCGCCGCCATCAGATAGCGCGCCGCCGCAAGCTCGACCGGCGTCAGATGGCGCAGCCCGACGCGGATGGCCGCGAAGGCGGAAGCCCAGGTCACGATGGTGACGAGGATCGCGGCAAAGCCCAAGGGCGCGCCGTGCTGTGAACGATCAGCTCTGTTCATCGGTGAAGGCCCCTCCCCGGGCGACTTCATAGACGGAGCGAAGCACCGACGCAAAGTTGTGGCCACCCGAAACAGAAAAGGCCGCCCGGAGGCGGCCTTTCGCATTTTGGCGACTGACAGAAATCAGCGCGAATAGAACTCGACGACCAGGTTCGGTTCCATCTGGACCGGATAGGGCACGTCGGCAAGGCCGGGTACGCGGGAGAACGTCGCGGTCATCTTGTGATGGTCGACCTCGATATAATCCGGCACGTCGCGCTCGGCGAGCTGGGTCGCCTCGAGAACCATGGCGAGCTGCTTCGAGCTCTCCTTGACCTCGATCAGGTCGCCGACCTTCACCGAGTAGCTCGGGATGGTGACGCGGCGGCCGTTGACCTTGACGTGGCCATGCGACACGAACTGGCGCGAGGCGAAGACGGTCGGCACGAACTTGGCGCGGTACACGACCGCGTCGAGACGGCACTCAAGCAGGCCGACCAGGCTCTCGGACGAATCGCCCTTCCGGCGCGTCGCCTCGGCATAGATCTTCCGGAACTGCTTCTCGGAGATATTGCCGTAATAGCCCTTGAGCTTCTGCTTGGCGCGGAGCTGGGTGCCGTAATCGGACACCTTGCCCTTGCGGCGCTGGCCATGCTGGCCCGGGCCGTATTCGCGCTTGTTGACCGGGGACTTCGGACGGCCCCAGAGGTTTTCGCCAAGACGGCGGTCAATCTTATGTTTGGACGAAGCACGCTTCGACATCGCATATCCCTTGAGGATAGAGTTTCAGGGACACGCGCCCTCCTCTGCCCGCCCTCGGAGGCGAACCGACAGGACCAGACCGAAGCCTCATCCGCGGGTGCGTGAAATGACACACGGGCCCCGAAGGACCCGCTTGCCACGGGCGCTCTATTAGGCGGGATGCTTCGCCATGTCAATGAAAGCGGGATAGGTCACATGGTCCAAGATTTTTTCGCCGGCTTTGTCCATCGGGGCGAAGCTCGCGCGTCATTGGGTTGGCGGGGCATAGGGCTCCGACCTTTCGCACGAGGAAGACAGACCATGCAGTACATGCTCCTGCTCTATCTGGACGAGACCGCCTGGCCGACCATGACGCCGGAGCAGCAGGCGGAGGGCATTGCCGCCTACGGCGCCTATATCGAAGCGCTCACGAAATCTGGAGCGCTTGTCGGCACCGGCCGCCTCCAGCCGACCCATCTGGCGACGACCGTCCGCCTGCAGGATGGTAAGCCACTCGTTCTCGATGGCCCCTATGCCGACACCAAGGAGCAGCTCGGGGGATATTTCCTGATCGAGGCGCCCGATCTCGACGCGGCTCTTGCCTGGACGGCGCGCTGTCCGACCGTCAGCCACGGCGTCGTCGAAGTCCGGCCCATCTGGCCGATGTCGGGCTGAAGCCGCAATCAGAGGAGACCGTCGATGGCGCGTCTCAGTGTCTTCGAGCAGGTGTCGGTCGACGGATATTTCGTCGACCGGCACGGCGATATGAGCTGGGCCAAGGGCCGACGCGACGAGGAGTTCGATGCTTTCGTCGAGGGCAATGCCGCAGGCGGCAGCACGCTGGTCTTCGGCCGCGTCACCTATGAGATGATGGCGAGTTTCTGGCCCACCAACTGGGCCGCCAGCGCCAATCCCGTTGTCGCAGAGCGGATGAACGCCCTGCCGAAAATCGTCTTCTCCCGGACGCTCGGAAGCGCCGACTGGCACAATACGCGGCTCGTCCGCAGCGACCTCATTGGCGAGATAGAGCGATTGAAAGGTCGGGACAGCGACCTCGCCGTTCTGGGCAGCGGCAGCATCGTGGCGCAACTGGCAGAAGCGGACCTCGTCGACGAATATCAGATCGTCGTCTTCCCGCTGGTTCTGGGCGGGGGACGATCCATGTTCGAGGGGCAGACGCGGCGCTTCGGCGTCGAGCCCCTGGAGGTGCGCCGGTTCCACAACGGCTGCGTGCTTCTTCGCTACGAGCCGGCGCGCCAGTGAGCGCGGAAGCGTCGCGCCTGCTTGCCGAGGGTGTGGCACGGGCGAGCTATGGCAAGCTCGTCGCCATCCTCTCGGCGCGCTCGCGTGACGTGGCTGCCGCCGAAGACGCCCTCGCCGAGGCCTTTGCCGCCGCGCTCGTAGACTGGCCGCAGAAAGGTCCGCCCGACAATCCGGAGGCTTGGCTGATGACCACGGCGCGGCGGAAGATGACGGACCAGGCGAGGCGTCGGCGCACCGGCGATGCCTTCGCCGAGGCCTTCCGCATCCTCGCGGACGAGATCGACGAAACCGGCCGGGCGGCCATCCCGGACCAGCGCCTCGCCCTCCTCTTCACCGCCGCCCATCCCGCGCTCGATCCCGACATCCGCACGCCCCTGATGCTGCAGGTCGTGCTCGGCCTCGACGCGAAGCAGATCGCCTCCGCATTCCTTGCCTCGCCGGCCGCGATGGCCAAGCGGCTCGTGCGCGCCAAGGCGAAGATCCGCGAGGCCGGCATCCCCTTCGCCATCCCCGACCGCGAAGCGATGCCCGAGCGGCTGGATGCGGTGCTCGCAGCGATCTATGCCGCCTATTCCGAGGGTTGGGGCAATATGGAGGCCGACGGCCGGGACCTGACCGGGGAAGCGATATTCCTGGCGCGGATCGTTGCGGAGTTGCTGCCGGACGAAGCCGAGGCGATCGGTCTCCTCGCCCTCCTTCTCCATACCGACGCGCGCCGCCCGGCCCGGCGGAGCAATAGCGGCGACTATGTTCCGCTGTCCGAACAGTCGCCGGCGCTCTGGGACGCCGCAAGGATCAGCGAGGCCGAGACGCTGCTGCGACGCGCCGCATCGCTCCGCAGGATCGGCCGCTATCAGATCGAGGCCGCGCTGCAATCGGCTCACGCCGTGCGCCACCGCGACGGCGTCGACAACTGGTCGGACTTGCTCCGTCTCTATGATGCGCTTGTGGCGCTGGTGCCCTCGCCCGTGATCGTCATCAACCGCGCCCTGGCGCTCGCCGAGATTGAGGGACCGCTAGCCGGCCTCGCTGCGCTTGACGGCATCGCGGCCGAGCCTCGTCTCGCCGAATATCAGCCCTATTGGGCCGCACGCGCCGATCTCCTCGCCCGCGCCGACGACGCTGACAGCGCAGCGGAAGCCTTCGATCGCGCGATCGGCCTTGCCAGCGATCCGGCCGTCCGGCGCTTCCTGCTGAAGCGGCGCACGGCGCTCTTCAAAAATCGATAAGCTCGTCTTACGGTTTGCCCCTCGCCAAGCGCGATCGGAAACCCCAGATAGGGGCGACAGCCAATCGGGAACCTCCCATGCCGCAGCTCGCCGATACGCCTCTCTCCGTCCTCGATCTCGCCCCGATCCGCCAGGGAGGAACGGCCACGGAGGCCTTCGCGCAGGCCGTTGCGCTCGCCCGCCATGTCGAGGGCCTCGGTTTCAAGCGCTTCTGGCTGGCCGAGCATCACAACATGCCGGGCATCGCCTCATCGGCAACCTCGGTGCTGATCGGGCATATCGCCGGCCAGACCTCGACGATCCGTGTCGGCTCCGGCGGCGTCATGCTGCCGAACCACGCCCCGATCGTCATTGCCGAGCAGTTTGGCACGCTGGAGGCGCTCTATCCCGGCCGCATCGATCTGGGCCTCGGCCGCGCGCCCGGCACCGATCCGCTGACGACGCGGGCACTGCGCCGCGATCTCGCCGATGACGAAAACGCCTTCCCTCGCAATGTGCAGGAATTGCTCGCGCTCCTCGCCGCGCCGGGCGAATTGCAGCGGGTGCGCGCCGTCCCCGGTTCAGGTTCGAACGTGCCCGTCTGGCTGCTGGGCTCCTCGACCTTCTCGGCGCAACTGGCCGGCATGCTCGGCCTGCCCTTCGCCTTTGCCAGCCATTTCGCGCCGCAGCGGCTGATGGAGGCGATCGACGTCTATCGGCATTTCTTCAAGCCGTCGGAATATCTGGAGAAGGCGCATCTGATGGTGGGCCTGCCGGTCATCGCCGCCGACAGCGACGAGCAGGCGCACTACCTCGCCACCTCGACCTATCAACGCCTGATCAACCTCGTCCGCGGTCGTCCCACCGTGCTGGTGCCGCCGGTCGAAAGCATGGACGGCCTTTGGGACGAGCGCGAAGAAGCCTATGTGCGCTCGCATCTCGGTGTTGCCATCATCGGCGGCCCGGAAACGGTCAGGCAACGCCTTGAAGCCTTTGTCGAGCAGACTGGTGCCGACGAATTGATCATCACCTCGGACTTCTACGAGCCCGCCGACAGGATGCGATCGTTCGATATCATCGCGGCGGCAAAGTCCGGTGGCGCCTGATCCTTATCCCGCCTTCAGCCCGAATCCAGCCAGCAGCGGTAGCAGCGCCGCCGGCCAAGACTTACCCGAAGTCAGGTAAGCCGATCCGGCGCCACGCGGCTCTTCCGGCGCCTCGGTGAGGCCGAGCAGGGAGACGACTCGGCGGGCGATCGCCTCCGCCGGGTCGATCCAATCGACCGGCCAGGGAGCGAGCGCCTGAAAGCGCTCAAGCAGGAAGGGATAATGCGTGCAGGCGAGCACGACCTTGTCGGTGCGCCGTCCCTGGACCTCGATGAAGGCCGGCTCGATCTCGATACGGATCGCTTCGTCCTCAATGATCTCGCCGCGCATGGCCGCCTCGGCCAGCGGCGCCAGTTCCGACGAGCCGACAAGGCGGACGTGACAGCTCTGCGCGAACTGGCGGATAAGCTCGCGCGTATAGTCGCGCCTCATCGTCCCCGGCGTCGCCAGCACGCCGATGACACCGCTCTTCGTCGTCTCCGCCGCCGGCTTGATCGCCGGGACCGTACCGACGAAGGGAATGGCATGCGTGGCCCGCAGCGGCGGCAGCACCAGCGTCGAAGCGGTATTGCAGGCGATCACGACGGCGTCAGGCCGGTGCCGCTCGATCAGGCGGCCCATCAGCGCGACGATGTGATCCTTGAGCGGTTCGCCTTCCCAGTCGCCATAGGGAAAGGCCGCATCGTCCGCGACATAGGCGATTTCGGCGGCCGGCACGCGGCGGCGAATCTCCTTCAGCACCGAAAGGCCGCCCACGCCCGAATCGAAGACGAGGAGGCGGAGGCTCAATCCTCGCTCTCCCGGCTGGTGGTAAGCGAGCCATCAGCGCGTTGGCGCGGCCGGGTGGGTCTGTTCTCCAGCGCCGCGACAACGCCGCGCAGCGTGCGCACATCCTGCTCGGTGAAGCTCGCCCGCTGCAACATGGCGCGAAGCGTCGCGACGACGGACGGCTTCTTTTCCGGCGGGCGAAAGAAGGTGACGGCGTCGAGCGCCCGCTCCAGATGCTCGTAGAGGCCGAGCATCTCTTCCTTGCTGGCCGGACGGGAATCGAGACGCGTGGTGAAGCGCAGCCCCTCCTCCTCGCTCTCCAGACCGCTGCGGCGCCATTCATAGGCGAGGATCAGCACGGCCTGCGCCACATTGAGCGAGGCGAAGCGCGGATCGATCGGCAGTGTCACGATCTCATCGGCGAGCGATATCTCTTCATTGGTAAGCCCGATGCGCTCGCGGCCGAACAGTATACCGGGCCGAATGCCGGCCGCGATGTGGCCGCGCATGATCGGCGCCGCCGAGGCCGGCCCGCGCACGGGTTTCGCCAGATCGCGGGGGCGCGCCGTCGTCGCCACCAGATAGCCGAGATCGGCGACGGCCTCTTCGACGCTTTGAAAGAGGCGGATGCGGTCGAACACATGATCGGCCCGGCTCGCGGCCCGGCGGGCGCTGTCGCTCGGCCAGCCATCGCGCGGCTTGACGATCCGGAGGTCCATCAGGCCGAAATTCGCCATCGCCCGCGCGGCCGTGCCGATGTTCTCGCCGAGCTGCGGCTCGACCAAAATAACGGCAGGCCCATCGGCGAGAAGAGAGAGTGAAATATCGTTCATCGGGCAAGAATGTTGGAAGACATGCTGGTCCGGTCCTACCGCATCCGTGCCTGGCATGCCAGCCGCGCCCATACGGGCTTCCGGCTGTATGCAACATTCAATTGTCTCCCCGCCTCCATTGCGCGACAATTGCGAAGTCGAGTCGGAGGGTTGGGTCATGGCAACGACGGTCTATAAGAGCATTTCGCAGACGGTGCAGGAGAAATGGGGCTGGTTCATGCTCCTCGGCATCGTCTTCCTCATCGGTGGCTTTTTCGCCATCGCCATGCCGCTGGTCTCGTCGATCGCGGTCGGCATCTTCCTGGCGGCGGTTCTCGTCGTGGCGGGCATCTTCCAGATCTGGCAGGCCTTCAGCGTGCAGAGCTGGACCGGCTTCATCTGGCAACTCCTGATTGGCATCATCATGCTCATCGGCGGCATAGCGATCTATATGTCGCCCGCGACCGGTAGCATCGCGCTGACCCTGGTCATCGCGGCCGTCTTCATCGCCAAGGGCGTCTTCCAGATCGTGCTGGGCTTCCGCCTCCGGCCGCATGATGGCTGGGGCTGGATCCTCGCCGCCGGCATCGTCGCGCTGCTGGTCGGCGTGATGATCCTCTCGCAGTACCCGTTCTCGGGCCTCTGGGTTCCCGGCACGCTCGCCGGCATCTCGCTGCTCTTCACCGGCTGGAGCTATATCGCGCTAGGCCTCGCGGCGAAGCGGATCGCCTGAGGGCGAGAGAAGCCTGGAACAGGCCAATCCCGGCGCCCACTGCGGCGCCGGAGTATGCCAAGCACGGCTGCGACCGGGCGGAAAGCCCTGTCGCAGTATGCGCGCTACGCCGCCATGGCTGAAGCCGGCCCGGCGAAGAGACGGCGCGCCAGCGCCCCGAGCCCCAGCAGTGTCGCGGCCACGCCGACGACCCATCCGAAAATCGGGATGGAGTGCAGGAGGCCGAGCGCGATCAGGCCAACCACCAGCGCGGCGAGCGCGGCCCAGCGATTCTCCGACGAACGCACCCGGAACCGATCGACCAGAGCGCCGCCCAGCGCATAGGCGCTGGTGAGGTATCCCGCGGCGAGCAGGAACGGCGTCAGCAGCAGCACGACCGGGATGAGCGGTATCCCGATCAACGAAATCGCCAGGACGAAAATCGATCCGAACAGCACCGACAGCGCGACGATGCCGGCCAGGAAGGTCCACCACGGCCGTTTCACCAGCGCTGTGCGGGCCCCGGAAAGCAGCGGCATCAGCGCCAGGATGAACAGCGCCCCAGCGACGAGCAGCACCAGCAGCATGACGACCAGCCCGCCAACCAGATCGCGGGCGAAATGGTCAACCGGGAGATCGAGGAGATGGGCCGTGACCCGGTCTGCTGAGACGATTTCCGCCGGAATGGCCAGGGTCTTGTCGCTCCAATAGCTCAGCGTTCCGTCGATGCGGGCGCCCGGCTTGAAGCGGATTTCCCGCGCGCGGATCTCGGCCGAGCCGCCAATCGGGGCGCCGATCTCGACAACGTCGCCCGTCAGAAGCGCGTGGCCGGCGACCGGTCCATCGAGGCGGACATAGCGGCCCGCCAGAAGCGCGTCGCCGCCGAGCGATCCCTTGGCGGTGATTTCGACATCATAGCCTGCCGCAATCGCGCTGCCGGTGACCGGCGCGTCGATCGCAACGGAAAAGCCGGCCCCGTAGAGGCTACCGCCGATCGGCGCTTCGAAGCGAACGTCGCGCCCGACCATATGCGCGGTGCCGGCAATGGCGGCCTTGAGCGATACGCTCTCGCCGGCGGCAAAGACGCTCTTCAGCCCCTGCCCGCTGACGCCGACATCCATGCCGCCGGTATAGAGATTGTCGCCGAGCCGGTGGGCGGCGTCCTCCGGCTGCGCGATGGCGCTGCCGGCAAGACCCACCAGGGTGAGAAGCACGATCGCGGACGATCGAAAAAGTCGGGCCATCGGTACCTCGGAGGCTGTTTGAAGGTCTGGCGGAAAGACCGAGGCCGACATAGCCGCGATCGCCGCCGGGCGCCTTGACCTTCGTCATGCGGCGCCGAACGTCGTCACGCGCCTTTGCGCCCCCTCCCCTCGATGCTATAGCAAATTCCGCATTGCACTCGCACCCGCCTTCGCGGTCTTCACCGCCTGCCGGGTCCGATCAACCCCAACGAGGCTCTGTTTCCATGGCGAAGATTAAGGTAGCCAATCCGGTCGTCGAACTCGACGGCGACGAGATGACTCGGATCATCTGGCAGGCGATCAAAGACAAGCTGATCCATCCCTACCTCGATCTGAACCTCGAATATTACGACCTCGGCGTCGAACATCGCGATGCGACCAACGACAAGGTCACGATCGAGGCCGCCGAGGCTATCAAGCGCGTCGGCGTCGGCGTCAAATGCGCGACCATCACGCCGGACGAAGCGCGCGTGAAGGAATTCGGCCTGAAGGAGATGTGGAAGTCGCCGAACGGCACGATCCGCAACATCCTCGGCGGCGTCATCTTCCGCGAGCCTATCATCTGCCAGAATGTGCCGCGCCTCGTACCCGGCTGGACCCAGCCGATCATCGTCGGCCGCCATGCCTTCGGCGACCAGTACAAGGCGACCGACTTCCTCGTTCCCGGCAAGGGCCGGATGACGATCAAGTTCGAGGGCGAGGACGGCACGATCATCGAGAAGGAAGTCTTTAAGTTCCCGGGCGCCGGCGTCGCCATGGCGATGTACAACCTCGACGAATCGATCCGCGAATTTGCCCGCGCCTCGCTGAATTACGGCCTGATGCGGAAGTACCCGGTCTATCTCTCGACCAAAAACACGATCCTCAAGGCCTATGACGGCCGCTTCAAGGATCTGTTCCAGGAAGTGTTCGACGCGGAGTTCGCGACCGCCTTCAAGGCCGCCGGCATCACCTATGAGCATCGCCTGATCGACGACATGGTCGCCTCGGCGCTGAAATGGTCCGGCGGCTATGTCTGGGCATGCAAGAACTATGATGGCGACGTCCAGTCCGACACGGTTGCGCAGGGCTTCGGCTCGCTCGGCCTGATGACCTCGGTGCTGCTGACCCCCGACGGCAAGACCGTCGAGGCCGAGGCCGCCCATGGCACGGTGACGCGCCACTATCGCGAGCACCAGAAGGGTAAGGAGACGTCGACCAATTCGATCGCCTCGATCTTCGCCTGGACCCGCGGCCTCGCCCATCGCGCCAAGCTCGACGACAATGCCGAGCTGGCGAAATTCGCGCTGACGCTGGAAAAGGTCTGTGTCGACACCGTCGAGGCTGGCGACATGACCAAGGATCTCGCCCTGCTCGTCGGCCCGGACCAGAAATGGCTCTCGACGACTGGCTTCCTCGACAAGGTCAGCGAGAACCTGAACAAGGCGATGTCGGCCTGAGGCCTATCAAGCCATTCGGCGGCCGAGAAATCGCCGAATGGCTCCTTCCTCCGGATGAGCTGTTTTCCTTCACGCGGCCGGGTTCCCGCTTCGCTGGAAGGGGCCAGACTTCCGGCCGGCGCGCCTATTTGGGTTCGAGCACCAGGATCGGCTTGCGGGTCTTGCTCTCGAGGACCAGCTTCTTCCCCTCGATCCGCCAGCTTCGGACGTCGTGGAGCGCAGCGTGGAACTTTTGTTCCTGCTTCACGACAGCCGGCTCGCACATCATCATCGAACTGCCGAGCGGCCCGAAATGGATCTTGGAGCCGGAAATCTTTGCCTTGCCGAACATGCGGTTGCAGCCGCCCGTTCCGGTCACGTTTCCCTTTTCCGACAGGTCGAGCTCGCTTGCCGGTTTTTCTGCGACGGACTTGCCCCAGATCGTCAGGGCGCGCCAATGACCCGCTGGTCCCTCCGTGGCGGCGGCACCGGCGGCGGATGTCAGGATGAGCGCAGCAGCGAGAAGAGCGGGGCGGGAGAGGCGCATTTTGATTTCCATGATGAACGAAGGCTCAGGCCTGTGACAGGATACGCCCCGGATCGCCGCCGGCGAAGGCGCGCAGCCGCTCGGCGTCACGAGCTGGCGGCGCTCCGAACAGGCGCGCATATTCGCGGCTGAATTGCGACTGGCTCTCATAGCCGACCGAAAATCCGATTGTCCCGGCGCCGTCCGATTCGGAAACGAGCCGCCGTCGTGCTTCCTGCAAGCGCATCTGCTTCTGGTACTGGAGCGGACTCATCGCCGTCACGGCCTTGAAGTGGCGATGCAGCGACGCCGGGCTCATGCCGGCGATTTCAGCCAGCGCATCGATACGCATCGGCTCGTGAAAATGGCGCTTGATCCAGTCGATCGCGCGGTCGACCCGCGCGAGGCGGCTGCTCTGCGCCACCATCTGGCGGAGGACACCGCCGGCCGGGCCGATGAGCAGCCGGTATAGAATCTCGCGCTCGACCAGAGGACCGAGGATCGCCGCGTCTTGCGGGCATTCGATGAGGCGCGCGAGGCGCAAGACAGGATCAAGCAATTCTGGCCCGATCTCGCCCAAGACCAGACTGACATCCTGCATCGGTCTATCGGCAGCCGGGGGCAGGCTCGCCAGGATGTCGACAATGGCAAGACGATCGAGGCGCAGCGAAACGCAGAGATAGGGAGCATCGGGCGTGGCGTCGACGATGCAGGCCGTTACCGGCAGGTCCACGGCGACGAGAAGAAACCGCGTGGGATCGTAGACAAGCGCCTGCCCGCCGACCAGCAGCCGCTTGGCGCCCTGCACGGCCATGACGAAGACAGGCTCGTAAAAGGCGGGAGCCGGAAGCGTGGTTCCGTCGGAACGAAGCAAATGGAGGCGGGGAACCGCCGTCGATGTGCGGCCGGGCACGGCGTTGCGCAAGACAATCTCGCGCAGTTCATCCAGTTGAGGCATGCGCTTCCTTTCGCGCGAGGCGGCACCCCGCGCAATCCCCGCCATGCTCAAGATCGGCATTCTGCGAGGATCGTGCAAGAAGGCGCCAGCATCCGGCTAACGCCATGGCGGCGCAAGCGCCATCTTCCGAACGCTGACCCAAGGAGTTACCCATGAGCAGGATCTGGTTCGTCACCGGCGCGACGCGCGGCATCGGCGCGGAAATCGTCAAGGCCGCGCTTGGCGCCGGCGACAGCGTCGTCGCAACGGGACGGAGCGCGGAGAAGGTTCGCTCGGCATTCGCCGATGCGGGCGACGCTCTGCTGGCCCTGCCACTCGATGTGACCGACGGCGCGCAAATTGCCGCCGCCGTCGACGCGGCCCTGGCGCATTTCGGCCGCATCGACGTCCTCGTCAACAATGCCGGCTATGGTCAGCTCGGCCTGTTCGAGGAGACCGACCCGGAGGACGCCGAGCGCCAGTTTGCCACCAACGTCTTCGGCGTCTTCGACGTCACCCGTGCCGTGCTCCCCGCCATGCGGCGGCAGCGTTCAGGCCATATCCTGAACATCACCTCTGTCGGCGGCATCCGCACCGCCCCCAGCGGCTCGCTCTACAGCGCCAGCAAATTCGCCGTCGAGGGCTTCTCGGAGGCTTTGGCGCAGGAGGTCGAAGCCTTCGGGATCGCCGTCACGATCGTCGGACCCGGCTCGTTCCGGACCGATTTCCTCGACCAGCGCTCGATCCGTTTCGCAAGGAATTCGATCGACGATTATGCCGGAATCTCCTCGCAGATTCGCGCCCGCTTCGAGGGCCGGAACGGTCAGCAGGCCGGCGATCCGGCCAAGCTCGGCAAGGTCATCGTCGATCTCGTGAAGCTGTCGAAGCCTCCCATCCGCTTCTCCGCCGGCTCCGACGCCGTCCAGATGGTTGCGGAAAAGATCGAAAGGTTGCGGACGGAGTTGCAGGAGTATCGCGACTTGTCGATCTCGACCGACGGGGACTACGCCTCCGTCGCCCGCATCGCCTAGCGGCCGCTTCCCAAGCCATTCGCTCCCACAATATTTCACAGCAAAGAAGGGATCATCCCATGCGCTACAACAAACTCGGCGGCACCGGCCTGCTCGTCTCGGAAATCACGCTCGGCACCATGACCTTTGGCGGTCGCGGCTTCTGGACGGCGATCGGCGAACTCGACCAGTCGGTCGCCGACCAGATCGTCGCCCGCGCCCTTGAGGCCGGCGTCAATTTCATCGACACGGCCGACGTCTATTCGGAGGGTCTTTCCGAGGAGATCACCGGCAAGGCCATGGTCAATTCCGGCCGCAAGCGCTCCGACATCGTGCTCGCCACCAAGGCGCTCGGCAGTGTCGGTCCGGGCCCGAACGATCGCGGCGCTTCGCGCGGCCATATCATGGACGCGGTCAAGGCCAGCCTGAAGCGGCTCGGCACCGACTATATCGATCTGTACCAGATCCACGGCTTCGACCCGCTGACGCCGGTCGAGGAGACGGTACGCGCGCTGGACGACCTCGTGCGCCAGGGTCATGTGCGCTATGTCGGCGTTTCGAACTGGGCTGCCTGGCAGATCATGAAGGCGCTCGGCATCGCCGATTCGCACGGCTGGGCGCGCTTCGCCTCGTTGCAGGCCTATTACACCATCGCCGGCCGCGATCTGGAGCGCGAGATCGCCCCGCTCCTGCTCGACCAGAAGGTCGGGCTGATGGTCTGGAGCCCGCTCGCCGGCGGATTGCTCTCCGGCAAATATGACCGTGACGGCAAATCGGCTGACGGCGGCCGGCGCGCCTCGTTCGACTTTCCGCCGGTCAACAAGGAACGCGCCTTCGACGTCGTCGATGTCATGCGCGAGATCGCCGGCGCGAAGGGCATCTCGGTGGCGCAGATTGCCCTCGCCTATCTGCTGCAGAAGCCCTTCGTGACGACGGTGATCGTCGGCGCCAAGACAGTCGAGCAGCTTGACGACAACCTGGCCGCGGTCGGCGTGACCCTTTCGGGGGACGAGATCGAGAAGCTCGACACAGCAAGCGCCCTGCCGGCGGAATATCCCGGCTGGATGCTGGAGCGGCAGAGCGAGGGCCGCAAGGCTGGCTGACGAGCGAAGGCGGCGGCTCACGCCGCCGCCTTTCCCGTCGACGCGGAAATGGCTAGCCTCCCCTGCGACGATGGGAGGAATCATGTCTGAATTTCACGGCAAGCGCATCCTGATCACGGGTGCCGGCAAAGGCATCGGCCGGGCCTGCGTGCTCTATTTCGCCGGGCTCGGCGCGAGGGTCATCGCGCTCTCACGCAGCGCCGACGATCTCGCGACGCTTGCCGACGAAACCGGCTGCGAGACGATCACCGTCGATCTTGCCGACGCCGAAGCGACCCGGCGCGCCGCGATCGAGGCGCAACCGGCCGACTATCTGATCAACTGCGCCGGCACCACGACGCTGGAGTCGTTTCTCGACACGAAGGTCGAGAGCTTCGACCATCTGATGGCCGTCAACGTCCGCGCCGCCATGATCGTCGCGCAGGAGACGGCGAAAAGCCTGATCGCCCGCGGCGTCCATGGTTCGATCGTCAACGTCTCCTCCGTTTCCTCCACGATCGGCTTCGCCGACCACGCATCCTATTGCGCCACCAAGGGCGCGCTCGACGCGATCACGCGCGTCATGGCCAATGAACTCGGCCGCCAGGGCATTCGCGTCAACGCGGTCAACCCCGTCGTGACGCTGACGCCGATGGCGGTGAAGGCCTGGAGCGACCCGGCGAAATCGGAACCAATGCTGAAGCGCATCCCGCTCGGCCGCTTCGTCGAGCCGGTCGAGGTGGCCACCGCCATCGCCTATCTGCTCGGCAACGGCGCCTCAATGGTCAACGGCGTGACGCTGCCGGTCGATGGCGGGTTTTTGATCGATTGATTCTCGCCCGCCGGCGGCGCTACGCGTCCAGCGCCGGCTTCGCTTCATCGGCTGGCGCCCCGGCGAGCTTGAGCCTTGCCCGCACCGCCTCCCTCGCTACGGCGAGGCGCTGGTCGACCGCTTCGTCGGGAAGGCCCACATCGGAAAGCAGTCGGCCGGCGAGTTGCAGACTGCCCTCCAGCGCTTCGGGTACGACGTCGCTGGCGCCCAGTTCGAACAGCTTCGTAGCATGCGCGATGCTGCGCGCTCGCGCATGGATCGGCACGCCCGGCCATTGCGCGTGCATAAGCTCGACCATGCGCTCCGCGACCTTGGGGTCATCGGCCGTCACGACGAAAGCGCGGGCGCGATTGGCGCCGAGCTTGCGCAGGATTTCCGGATGGGTCGCGTCCCCATAGAAAACCGGCTGGCCGTCGGCTTTCGCCCGCTCGACATGGCTGGAATCGAGATCGAGCGCGACATAGGGAATGTCCTCGGCGTCCAGCAGCGCTGCCACCGCCGCGCCGAAGCGGCCGAAGCCGCCGATGATCACATGGTCGGCATAATCCTGCTCGCCATGGACGCCATGCCGGACCTCGCTGCTCTTCGCGTCGAAGCGTTTGGCAAGGCGCACGCCGATCAGGCCGAAGAGCGGCGTCACCACCATCGAGATCGCCGCGATCGTCGTCGCGAGACGGGCGATATCCGGCTCGATCACATGATCGCGCGCCGCGAGGGTGAACATGACGAAGGCGAACTCGCCGGCTCCAGCCAGAAGGAAAGACGTCTCGATCGACGCACCGCGCGGGATTCGCGTAATGCGGCAGGCGAGATAGCCGCCCAGGAGCTTGACCACAGAAAGGACGGCGAGAGCGCCGAGGATCAGCGGCAGATCGCCGGCGACCGCGACGACGTCGATCGTCATGCCGACCGTCATGAAGAACAGGCCGAGCAGCAGATCCTTGAACGGCTCAATGTCGACATCGAGCTGGTGGCGATATTCCGTCTCGCTCAGCAGCAGCCCGGCGAGGAACGCACCGAGAGCTGCCGAAAGCCCGGCCGAGGCGGTGATCGCGCCGGCCACGACGATGATCAGCAGTGTGATGGCGAGCAGCAACGTCCGGTTGCCGGTCGCACCGGCCAGACCCATCAGCGGGCGAATGATGAAGCGGCCGAGCCCGATGACCGCGACGATGACGATCGCGGCGATCGCGAGACCCTTGACCAGCGAGAGTCCGACGCTGGCGCCTTGCTGGCCGAGAATGCCGACTACGATCACGATCGGCACCACCATCAGATCCTGCAGGATCAGGATGCCGAGCGCCGTGCGCCCGACCGGGCTGCCGAGCCGGCGTCGCTCGACCAGCGACTGCGTGACGATCGCCGTCGAAGAGAGAGCGAATGCCATGCCGAAGACGAGCGAATCGTCGAACTCAAAGCCCGACCGCGCCGCGAGGCCATAGAGCGCCGCCGTCGACAGCACCACCTGCAGCCCGCCGGCGCCGATCATCAGCCGCCCGATCGAGCCGAGGCGGGCGAAGGAGAGCTCCAGGCCAATGGTGAACAGCAGGAAGAGGATGCCGAGATCGCCAAAGGCTTGAAGCCGGCTTACATCCTGGATGGTCGCATAGGCGAAGAGCGGCTCGAGCGGCACGAGATGCCCGAAGCCGCCCGGACCGACGATGATGCCGGCGATCAGGAAGCCGAGCACGATGCCGAGCTTGAAATACTGAAAAAGCGGAACAACGATCCCGGCCGCGACCAGGAACACCAGGAGCTGTCGGCCGTCGGCTAGATGTTCCATCCCCCCGTCGGTCGCTAGCTCGCCAGCGCCGCCTCGATCGCTTCCAGTGCTGCGCCTGCCTTCGAACCATCGGGGCCGCCCGCCTGCGCCATGTCGGCACGGCCGCCGCCACCCTTGCCGCCCAGCGCCTCGGCGCCGATGCGCACCAGATCCACCGCGCTGCGGGACGCTGTCAGATCCTCGCTGACGCCGACGACCAGCGCCGCCTTGCCATCTTCCGATACGCCAACAAAGGCGACGATGCCCGAGCCGACCGACTTCTTGGCCTCGTCGACCAAGCTCTTCAAATCCTTCGGCGCGATGCCCTCGACGACGCGGCCGAGATAGCGCAGCGAACCGATCTCGCGCACGCCGTCACCGGCCGCCGCGCCGCCACCGCCGAGCGCCAGCTTCTTCTTCGCTTCTGCGAGTTCACGCTCCAGCTTCCGCCGCTCCTCGACCAGCACGGCGACCCGCTCGGCCGCCTCATCGGGCCGAACCTTCAGCGCCGCGGCGACCGCCTTCAGCCGCCGGTCCTGCAATTCGAGATGCTCGCGCGCCGCCTTGCCCGTCAGCGCCTCGACACGGCGAACGCCCGCTGCGACCGCAGCCTCGCCGACCAGCGTCACCAGGCCGATCTCGCCGGTGCGCCCGACATGGGTGCCGCCGCACAGCTCGACCGAATAGGCCTTGCCGCCGCGCTCCCCCATCGAGACGACACGAACCTCATCACCATATTTCTCGCCGAACAACGCCATGGCGCCGGAGTGCATCGCCTCGTCGCGGTCCATCAGCCGCGTTACGACCGGCGCGTCCTGCAGCACGACCTCGTTGGCGATCTCCTCGACCTCGGCGAGTTCATTCGCGTCGATCGGCTTCGGATGCGAGAAATCGAACCGAAGGCGATCGGGCGCGACGAGCGAACCCTTCTGCGCCACATGGTCGCCAAGCACCTTGCGCAGCGCCGCGTGCAGCAGATGGGTTGCCGAATGATTGGCGCGGATCGCGCCTCGGCGGCTATGGTCGACCACCAGGCGGACGGCATCGCCAGTCTTCACCTCGCCCTTCACCACCACGCCAATATGAACGAAGAGGCCATCGGCACGCTTTTGCGTGTCGTCGACGCGCACCAGCGCGCCCGATTCGCTTTCGATCGTGCCGGCATCGCCGACCTGCCCGCCGGATTCGCCATAGAACGGCGTCTGGTTAAGGACGATCGAGACGCTCTCGCCCTCGCCGGCCGACGCAATCTCGGCGCCCTCGCGCACCAGCGCCAGCACCTTGCCTTCGGTGGCTTCCGCCGAATAGCCAAGGAACTCGCTCGCCCCAAGTCGGTCGCGCAGCTGGAACCAGATCGTCTCAGCAGCCGTATCGCCCGAGCCGGCCCAATTGGCGCGCGCCTCGGCCTTCTGCCGCTCCATCGCCACCTGGAAGGCTTGCGTATCGACGGCGATGCCCCGGGAGCGCAACGCATCCTGCGTCAGGTCGAGCGGGAAACCGTAGGTGTCATGGAGACGGAACGCCGTCTCGCCATCGAGCGTCGCGCCCGATCCCAGCGAGCCGGTCGCCTCGTCGAGCAGCGTCAGCCCGCGCGCCAGCGTGCGGCGGAAACGGATTTCCTCCAGCCGGAGCGTCTCGGTGATCAGCGCCTCGGCGCGCAGCAACTCCGGATAGGCGCGGCCCATCTCGCGGACCAGCGCCGGCACGAGCCGCCACATCAGCGGATCGGCAGCACCCAGAATATGCGCATGGCGCATGGCCCGGCGCATGATCCGGCGCAGCACATAGCCGCGGCCCTCATTGGAGGGCAGCACGCCATCGGCGATCAGGAAGGATGTAGCGCGCAGGTGATCGGCGATGATGCGGTGGCTGGCGCGCTGCGCGCCTTCCGCCGGAACGCCAGTCGCCTCGACCGAGGCGCGGATCAGCGCCTGGAACAGGTCGATGTCGTAATTGTCGTGAACGCCCTGCAACACGGCGGCGATGCGCTCGAGGCCCATGCCCGTATCGATCGACGGCTTCGGCAGCGGCACGCGGTTGCCCGGCCCGATCTGCTCATACTGCATGAAGACGAGATTCCAGATCTCGATGAAGCGATCGCCATCCTCACCCGGGCTGCCGGGCGGGCCGCCAGGGATGCCCTCGCCATGATCGAAGAAGATCTCCGAGCACGGGCCACAAGGACCCGTATCGCCCATCTGCCAGAAATTGTCGGATGTGGAAATCCGGATGATCTTGTCGTCGGAGAGGCCGGCGATCTTCTTCCACAGGCCGAAAGCCTCGTCATCCTCATGATAGACGGTGACGCAGAGCTTTTCCTTCGGCAGTCCAAATTCCTTCGTGACCAAAGTCCAGGCAAGCTCGATCGCCCGCTCCTTGAAATAGTCGCCGAAGGAGAAATTTCCCAGCATCTCGAAGAAGGTGTGATGGCGCGCGGTATAGCCGACATTGTCTAGGTCGTTGTGCTTGCCGCCGGCGCGAACGCATTTCTGCGAGGACGTCGCGCGCGGATAGGGCGCAGCCGATCGGCCGGTGAAATAGTCCTTGAACGGGACCATGCCGGCATTGGTGAACATCAGCGTCGGGTCGTTGCGCGGCACGAGCGAACTCGATGCGACGATCTCGTGACCATTCTTCGCATAGAAATCGAGATAGGCCGACCGGATGTCGTTGACGCTGCTCATGCAAGGGAACCCGCTTGAAACCACGAAAAGCGGCGCCGTCCGGGCGCCGCTGGAGGGAACGTGCCGCGTTTGTAGCGAGCGAGCGCCGTACTGTCCAGAAAACGCATGGCGGGATATCGCATCCCCCCGCCCGCGCCGCGATCAGCGGCTGCGGCCATCGAACGGCGTGACCGCGACGTTGGAGAGATCGACGTCGTCGAGGCAACGAATATTGACCGCGATCATCTCGTTGCCATCGGGCCCTACCGCCCGCGCAAACGACTCAATGCCGCAATCCCGGCAAAAGAGATGATGGATGACGTGCCGGTTGAACAGATAGTCGGCGAGGTTGTCCTCGCCGGCTACAAGCTCGAAATTCGCCGCGGGGACGAAGCCCAGCAGATGGCCGCGCTTCTGGCAGATCGAGCAATTGCAGCTGATTCCGGACGAAAAATCACCGCGCACTGCGAAACGCACCGCGCCGCAATGACACCCGCCTGTGACCGTCCCGAGCGACGATGCCGCCTGCGCTATCGACGACATCAGGCCTCCATCGCCTCGTCATCCTCCCCGGCGCCGCCATCCTTCGCCAATAGCGCTTCGGCGAGCAGACCGGCATTCTGGCGGATCGCGAGTTCGATCGTCCGGGCAATCTCTGGATTGTCGCGCATGAACGCCTTGGCGTTCTCGCGGCCCTGTCCGAGCCGCTGGCTGTCATAGGAGAACCAGGCGCCAGACTTCTCGACGATGCCGGCCTTGACGCCGAGATCGATCAATTCGCCGGTTTTGGAGACGCCCTCGCCATACATGATGTCGAATTCGACCTGCTTGAACGGCGGCGCCAGCTTGTTCTTCACCACCTTGACGCGGGTCTGGTTGCCGACAACCTCGTCGCGGTCCTTGATCGCGCCGATGCGGCGGATGTCGAGACGGACCGAGGCATAGAACTTGAGCGCATTGCCACCTGTCGTCGTCTCGGGATTGCCGAACATCACGCCGATCTTCATGCGGATCTGGTTGATGAAGATTACCATGGTATTCGACTTGGAGATCGACGCCGTGAGCTTGCGGAGTGCCTGGCTCATCAGCCGCGCCTGAAGGCCCGGCAGGCTGTCGCCCATCTCGCCCTCGATCTCGGCCTTCGGCGTCAGCGCCGCGACCGAATCGATGACGAGCACATCGATCGCGCCGGAGCGCACCAGCGTATCGGTGATCTCAAGCGCCTGCTCGCCGGTATCGGGCTGCGAAATCAGCAGATCGTCCAGATTGACGCCGAGCTTGCGCGCATAGACCGGATCGAGCGCATGCTCCGCATCGACGAAAGCACAGATACCTCCGCTCTTCTGCGCCTCGGCGATGGTGTGCAGCGCCAAGGTCGTCTTGCCCGAGGATTCCGGGCCATAAA
The DNA here is from genome assembly GCF_026343945.1 of Kaistia algarum. NCBI lineage: Bacteria > Pseudomonadati > Pseudomonadota > Alphaproteobacteria > Hyphomicrobiales > Kaistiaceae > Kaistia > Kaistia algarum. The sequence goes on along the minus strand of NZ_JAPKNJ010000003.1, from coordinate 616,978 downwards.
TCTCGACGATGCGCCCGCGCGGCAGGCCACCGATCCCAAGCGCGATGTCGAGGCCGAGCGAGCCAGTTGGCACCGTCCCGATCTCTACCACCTTGTCGCTCTTGCCGAGCCGCATGATCGAGCCCTTGCCGAACGCGCGCTCGATCTGACTGAGCGCCGCGTCCAGCGCCTTCGACTTGTCCATTGTGGCCCCTTCGACGAGACGGAGAGCAGTTTGGGACATCCCAGCTTCCTTATTTCATAGTCACCAGAGTCGATCAAACGCCGTTAATGTACACGCTTTGTTCCCATCAACAAGGTGGTGACAAGGATTTGTAGGAATTTGCGATTCCGGCTTGCGTTCCCGGTCCGTTCGTCGCCGCGTCGGCGACAAGGCAGCTCTCAGCTGGCCAGAAGCGGCGAAGCGGGAACGATGCGGTTGCGGCCGCGGGCTTTGGCTACTTAGAGCGCGCGATCGGCGGCGGTCAGCGTCGACTCGAACGAGTCCGCGTCTTCGTCCGCGACCGCGAGCCCGGCACTCACCGTGCAGCGGATCGTTTCACTATCGCCGGCGAATCGCGCCGCCTCGAAGCCATGGCGGACGAGTTCGGCGATCTGGACGGCGATGGGCTGTGGTGTCTCCGGCAGGACGAGAGCGAACTCCTCGCCACCGATTCGCGCCGCGCGGTCACCAGGACGGATCACGGTCGCAAGGGTCGCGGCAAAGCGGCGCAGGACCGCATCGCCGACCGCGTGGCCGTGCCGGTCATTGATCGATTTGAAGTGGTCGAGATCGAAAACGACGACCGTGGTGCCTACCGGAAGCGGCCTTTCGCCATAGGCCTCGAACAGAGCGCGTCGATTGAGAAGCCCGGTCAGTGAATCCGTCAGTGCGTCCTGGCGATGCCGTGCGGCGAGCCGCCACTGGTTAAGCGCCAGCGAAAGCGCACCGATTCCGGTCATGCCCACCAGCGCGACGATAAGACTCAGATCTTCTGCCCAGTTCGCCGGCGGTCCGGAAAGGATTGCCTTGCCATCCATCGCAATCACGGCAGCGCAGAGGAAGAAGCTCGCCGCCACGACTCCGTAGAGGATGGACACGCCGATCAGCGGGACCCTCGCCTCGCGACGACCGCGCCAATACTGCGCCGCGGTCGCGCAGAAGATGAGCCCGGCAGCGAAATTGGCAGTGAAGAACCCGATCCCATCGAGACCGAACGCCATGGGAATTGCGACGGAGAGGATCGATGGGATAGCGGCACGGGCGAAAGGCGCAATCGGGGAGCGGAAACAGACGAACTGGACGGCAGCGCCATAGAGGGTCGAAAAGCCGAGCAGAAGCAGAACCATCGAAGCGGTCGCCCCGACCACCGTCGGCCGATGGACATAGTAGCTATACGAGGCCACCTGACCGACAAGAAAGGCGAGGCCGATCGCCCAGGTCAGCATGAATCGCTCCGTGCGAACGAGCAACCAACCGCCCAGAATGGCGATGGCGAGCCCGGCTGCCGAGAATCCAACGGACAGAAGCAGAGAATTATAGTCGAGCGACATGGCCCCCCAACTGGAAGCTGAACCGGCGCCAGTGCAATATCGTCGCGTAACATAGAGCGGCACAGGCCGCCGCGCCACGGCGAAACCTCTCCTGGGTCAAAAGTCCGTTCACAACCGATAGCGGGACGGCAAGCCGCATGTCGCCGTCTTGATCACGACTTGCCGTCGGCGTGCTCAGGCGGCATGGTCCCGCCGCGGGCGGCCTCGCTTCGCGCTTTGAAAATCGCCTGCGGGAGAATGCCATGTCCCTCGACCAGACCCTGCTCTTTTCCGATGAAGTCCGCGCCGCCAAGGCCGAGGGCCGGCCGATCGTTGCGCTGGAAACCACGATCGTCACACATGGCATGCCCTATCCGGAAAATGTCGAGACGGCGCTGGCCGTCGAGCGGATCGTGCGCGCCGCCGGCGCCGTTCCCGCGACGATCGCGATCCTGGATGGCAAGATTCGCGTCGGCCTGACGGCCGAGGAGTTGAAGCACCTGGCCGGCCTCCAGAACGTCATGAAGCTCTCGCGCGCGGATCTCGCCTTCGCGCTGGCGACGGGGCGGCCGGGCGCGACGACGGTCGCCGCCACGATGATCGCCGCCCATCTGGCAGGAATCCGCATCTTCGCTACCGGCGGCATCGGCGGGGTGCATCGCGGCGCAGAGACGAGCTTCGATGTGTCCGCAGACCTGCACGAGTTGGCGCAAACGCCGGTCGCCGTCGTCTGTGCCGGCGCCAAGGCGTTGCTCGATATCCCCAAGACGCTTGAAGTTCTGGAGACGCTGGGCGTTCCGGTCGTCACCGCCGGTCAGGACGAGCTTCCGGCCTTCTGGTCGCGCCAGAGCGGCCTCCCCTCGCCGCTCCGTCTCGACGCGCCGGCCGAGATCGCGGGCTTCATTGCCAAGCGCGAAGAAATCGGCATGTCGGGCGGCGTACTCATCGCCAATCCGGTGCCGGCCGAGAACGAGATTCCGGCCGACGTCATGCGTGAGCATATCGAGACCGCGATCGCCGATGCCGAGCGTCAAGGCGTCCGAGCGAAGTCGGTGACGCCCTTCGTCCTGGGCCGCCTCCTGGAGCTGACCGCGGGCAAGAGCCTCGTCACCAATATCGCGCTGGTGAAGAACAATGCCCGGCTGGCCGCCGAGATCGCGGTGGCGCTGCGCTGAGAACCGGAAGGTTCAGCCGCGCCACGCAGAAACCAGATGGCCGATGCCGGCGCGATCCAGCGGTGACGCGCCGCCGACATAGCGCCGCCCGAGATCGGGGCCGGCAAGCATCTCGATCTCCGTGAAGCCCATCGCCCGCAGGCGCGCATTGAGCGCATCTGGCCTGAAGAACGAGAGAAACGGCTCGCCGAGGCTCGCCACCCTTCCGGCAAGCGTCTCGAACGCGAGGCGCTGCAGGCGGCTGAGCCCGCCGGGCGGCTCGGCATAATCGAAGACGACCTCGACCTCGCCCGGGCGCGCGGCGATCAGCCCCAGCGTCGACATCACCGCCTCCTCGCGGAGATAAGGCACGACGCCGAGCCAGGAGAAGAAAGCCGGCGCTGATGGTTCGAGGCCGGCGGCCGCCAGCTTCTCGTCGAGGCGATCGACGGAAAAATCGACCGGCACGAAGGTGACGCTGTCGGGAATCGCGATGCCGGTGGCCGCGAGACGCTGGCGCTTCCAGGCCTGCGTCGCCGGGTGGTCGACCTCATAGACGACGAGGCCTTCGGCCGCGAAAGGACTGCGATAGGCGAGCGTATCGAGCCCGGCCCCCAGCACGACGGCCGTGCGGACGCCGCGCTGCACGGCGAGCTTCAGCCGTTCCTCGGCATAGCGGCTGCGCGCCGCGAGGAAATAGCGCAACGCCGAACCGCCCGGCGAATCGGACCGCGAAAGCTCGTCACGGGCAATCGCCGAGCCCCGATCGCCGCCGATGATGGTAAGCGCCAACGCATCCTCGAAGACGAGCGGCTCGTCGAGAAGCTGATGGGCGGCGCGGCGCATCGCGGTGCGTAGCGCCGTGGCGCTCGGTTGGCCTTCGATCAAGAGACGCTACTCCATACAGCCGGCATTCTTCAGCAGCGCCGTGGCGCTCTCCCGGGCAACGAGGGCATCGGCTTTGTCCGCATCGGAGAGGATCAGCACCGAAGCATCGCCGCCCGGCTCCAGGATCACCTGAAACGGCGAGAATGGACCGGACTCGGCGAGGGCGACTTCGCCGCAATAGCCATGACCATTGCGCGCCAGCGACTTCTTCAGATCGCGGACCCAGAGCGCCGTGCCCTTATCGAACTTGGCAGCGACAGCGGCACCAATGGCTTCGTTCAGCGCCGCCGGTTGGAGGGGCAGGCCCAGAATCGTCTGCGCGGAAGCAGTCGACATCGCGGCGATCCCCATCAGCGTCCCCAGAACCGATCGCAAAGGAAACATAGAGACGCCTTCCCTCACCACGCGACATTCAGGGAATCGAGGCCATGGAAGCGATAGGTGTCGCTATAGCGCGGCGTATCGACCAGATGCAGCCCGGGCAGACGGCGGAAGATCATTGGCATCGTCACTTCCATTTCAAGGCGGGCCAGCGCGCCACCGAGGCAGAAATGGATTCCGCCGCCGAACGAGGCGTGCGGCTGGCGCGGCCGAGACGGATCAAAGCTCTGCCCATTGGCAAAGCGGGCCGGGTCGCGGTTCGCCGCGCCGATGACGAGCCCGACGCGGTGGCCCTTCTTCAGCGCCACGCCGCGATAATCCAGATCCTCCAGCACGTAGCGATCAGTGATATGGACCGGCGGATGCAGGCGAATGCACTCGTCGATCGTGGCTTCGATCATCTCCGGCGAGCCCAGCAGGATCTCGGCATCCATCCCCGATTCGAGGATTCTCTTGATGCCGTTGCCGGTTGCGTGAACCGTCGTCTCATGGCCGGCATTCAGAATGAAGATGCAGTTGGAGACGAGCTCCGGCTCGGAAAGGGTTTCGCCCGTATCGCTCGCCGCGATCATGGTGCTGATCAGATCATCCGAAGGGTTCGAACGGCGATAGGCGATATAGTCGATGAGGAAGGCGGTGAACTCATGCGTTGCTGCGATGGCGGCAGCCACCATTTCGGGCGTGCGGCCGAGTTGGTACATGCCCGCCATCCGGTGCGACCAGTCGAGCATTTCCGGCACGCTGGACTGCGGTACGCCCAGCAACTCGGCAATGACGAAGGCTGGAACCGGAGTCGTATAGGCCGGCACGAGATCGACTTCACGCTTCGCCTCGAAACCGTCGATCAACGCGTTGGCCATAGCGTGGATACGGCCGCGCATCTTCTCGATCTGGCGCGGGACGAAGGCGCGGGCCATGACGGTCCTGAGCCTTGTGTGGTTCGGCGGCTCGCGCTGGAAGATCGACAGCGCATCCATCTCATAAAACGGCTTCAGCGGCTCCGGCACGGGCTGCCAGCCGAGTTCCTCGCGGCTTGCCACATGCAGGATCTCGCGCCCGAAGCGACGGTCGCGCGTTATCGCATTGACGTCCTCGAGGTCCAGGAAATTCCAGTTGCGAAACTCCTCCCAGAAGAACGCCGGCATCTCGGCGCGGATCGCCTCATAGACCGGATAGGGATCCTGGAAGAAGGCGGGGTCGCGAGGGTTGATCGAAACGCGGCCGCTCGCCGCATCGATCCGCGCCGGGATCGAGCCGGTCGCGTTAGCTTCGGTCGCTTCTTGCATGATGCCTGCCGTCCGGTGGCTCGGGCCTGCATTATCGGACCCTGCAAGCAGGAAAGGCAAGCTCTGCCCCCTCACCAGGCGACGCGCAGCGCTTCGAGCCCATGGAAGGGAAAGGCCTCGCGATAGAGCGGGTCGGTCGTAAGACGAAGCCCTGGCAGGCGCTCAAACAGGATCGGCATCGAAACCTGCATTTCGAGGCGGGCCAGCGGCGCGCCGATGCAGAAATGGATGCCGCCGCCGAACGAGACATTGGCGCGGAGCGGCCGGGCCGGATCGAACCGGTCCGCGTTCACGAACCGCGCGGGATCACGGTTTGCCGCGGCGATGACGAGGCCGACCTTCCCGCCCTTGCGGAACGAGATCCCGCCATAGTCGAGATCCTGCAACGCATAGCGCGAGAAGAAATGCAGCGGCGGATCGAAGCGCAGGCACTCCTCGACGGTGGCCGCCGTCTTGTCCGCATCCGCGAATAGCGCCTTCGGATCGAGCCCTGATTGAAGGATCGCCTTCACGCCATTGCCGGTCGCATGCACCGTCGCCTCATGGCCGGCATTCAGCAGCAGGATGCAGGCAGTGACGAGTTCGTCCTCGGTCAGCTTGTCGCCGGCTTCCTCGGCGGCAATCAGCGTCGAGATCAGATCATCCGCCGGCTTGCCGCGCCGCTCCGTGATATGGCCGCGCAGGAATTCAGAAAAAGCGAGCGTCGCGGCGACGGCGGCATCTTCCTGCTCGCGCGTTCGCCCGAACTGGTACATGGCGACCATCTTATGCGACCAGTCGAGCAGATCGTCGGCGCGTTCCGCCGGCACGCCCAGCAGTTCGGCGATGACGATGACCGGGATCGGCGTCGAATATTGCGCGATCAGCTCCGCCTCGCCCCGCCCCTCGAATTTGTCGATCAGTTCATGCGACAGCCGCTCGATGCGCGGCCGCAGCTTCTCGATCTGGCGTGAGACGAAGGCGCGATTGACCAGCGTGCGAAGCCGCGTATGCACCGGCGGCTCGCGCTCCAGCATGGAAAGCCCGTCGACATCATAGAAAGGCTTCAGCCGCGCCTCGGGCTCGGGGATGCCGACTTCCTCGCGGGTCGCAACATGCAGAATTTCCCGCCCGAACCGCCGGTCGCGAAACAGCGCGTTGACGTCGTCGGCATTGACGAAGCACCAGAGGCCGGACTGCTCCCAGAAGAATACCGGCGTCTGAGCGCGGATCGCTTCCAAGGCGGGATACGGGTTCTGGAAGAACGCGGGGGACTTGGCATTGAGGGAGACGCGGCGAGTGGCGGGGTTCAATGTGGCTTCGGCGGGCAGGCTCGGGAAATCGAGGGGCATGTCAAATCCGTGGTCTTGGAACGATCATCATCCGCAATGAACCCGCCGTTGCAAGCGCCGGCGAATCCGGCCGCGCGGCGCTTGGCGGAAAGGCCGTTTCGTGATCCGCTATCGCAGGATCGGCGCAGCCAGCGGTCGCAGCGCCGCCAAGGGTGGATGGAGATCGCGTGAACAGGCCGCAGGCAATCATCGACGCCCATCTGCATCTTTTCGACGACCGGGCGAACGCATATTCCGTCTTCGAAGCGCCAGACGCGACATTCGAGGCGCTTGTGGGCGACTATTCGGCGCTCCCGCATCGCTACGCGTTCGAGCACTATTCGGCAGACACAGATTCCCGGATCGTCGAAGGGATCGTCTGGCACGAATTCATGTCGCGCGATCCCGCGAGAGAAGTGAACTGGGCTCAGCGCCTGGCAGACTCGCTACCGGTGCCAATGTCGATCGTTGCGATGGTTGATTTCCTGGATCCGAGGCTGGACGAACGGCTCGATACCTATCGCACCCTGCCCAATGTCACGGCTGTTCGCCAGCACCTCGCCTGGGACGAGGTGAACCCGCAGCGGCGGATGGCGGCGCGTCCCGATTTCCTCCGGGACGAGGCTTGGCGACGCGGCCTCGGCCGGCTGCGCGATCATGATTTTCGGTGTGGCCTCGAGGTATTCGGTCCGCAGATGTGCGATCTGGTCGAGGTCGTCCACCTCTACCCCGACATAGAATTCACGCTGGCCCTCATGGGCTGGCCGCTCGACCTGGGGCCGGCCGGTTTTGCAAGCTGGAAGGAGAACATCCGCAACCTCGCGCAGTGCCCGAACGTCTGCGCCAGCCTCTCGGCGATCGAATGCATCTTCGGGATGGACTGGACCATCGAGACCGTGCGGCCTTGGCTACTGACGGCGATCGAGCATTTCGGGCCGGGCCGCTGCATGATCGGCAGCCACCTTCCGATCAGCCGCCTGTCCTTCGGCTTCACGCGCCTCTACGACGCCTATGACACGATCCTCGCACCGTTTTCGGACGAAGAACGCGACCAGATTTTTCGAACCACAGCGCGTGACTGGTTCAGAGTGGGGTTATCCAGCAGCAAGAGGGGATAGCCCTACTCCCCCGCGCCTACTTCATCGCCGTCGCCAATTGCTTCGAGCCCGGATACGAACCGATCAGTTTAGATTTCGACGTGCCGAGGCAAGTTTCCTATCGACGTTCTCGGTCTTTGGAGCGCTCCGCAGCAGGACTGGTGCTGCGATCGCAGCCTCATCGGCCGAGGCAATGCGTCCATTTGCACGCTCGCCATAGCCCGACGCGTCGTCGAAGAAGCCGAACCCGAATGACGTCGATAGGCGATCGTTACGGCCAAGCCATGCGCGGAAAGGTCTATGAAGACCTCCCCATCCGGATCGGGTGCCCGATCCACCGATATCCGTAGATCCGGTTCGGACGCTCGAAGAACTCGAACGAATTGGTCGATGTCGTCGATCATCTCAACGCTCCACCAAGGCGGAGGGCAGTCCGCTCAACCGCAACGGGCCATAGAGGCTACTCTCCGAGCGCCTCCTTCACGGCCGTCGCCAGTTGCTTCAGCGAAAACGGCTTCGGCAGGAAGTTGAACGTCTCGCCCTCCGGCAGGTTCTTCGCGAAGGCGTCTTCGGCATAGCCGGAGACGAAGATGATCTTCAAATTCGGGCGGGTCTTGCGGAGTTCGCGCAATAGCGACGGGCCGTCGAGTTCGGGCATGACCACGTCGGAGACGACGAGGTCGATCAGACCGCCGGTCTGCTCCATGATTTCGAGCGCCTCGGTGCCGGAGGCGGCTTCATGGACCTTGTAGCCGCGCGAGGCGAGCGCGCGGGCAGCGAAGGCGCGCACCGCCTCCTCGTCCTCGACCAGCAGGATGTTGGCGCTGCCGGTGAGATCGGCAAGCTCGGCCTTTTCCGGGACGATCTCCGGGGCCTTGGTCTCCGTCTCGACATGGCGCGGCACGAAGATGCGAAAGATGGTGCCCTTGTCGATCTCGCTGTCGAAGAAGATATGCGCGCCCGTCTGCCGCACGATGCCATACACGGTCGATAGGCCAAGGCCGGTGCCCTTGCCGACTTCCTTGGTCGAGAAGAACGGTTCGAAGATCTTGGACTGGATCTCGGGCGGAATGCCCGTGCCCGTGTCCTGCACCTCGATCAGCACATAATCATGGGCCGGCAGATCCTTATAGCCATAGGCAGCGACAGCCTCCGCCTCGATATTCTTCGTGCGCAGCGTCAGCTGGCCGCCCTTCGGCATGGCGTCGCGGGCATTGACGGCGAGGTTGATGACGACCTGCTCGAACTGGTTCAGATCGGCCTTGATCGGCCAGACGTCGCGGCCATGTACAACGGCGAGCTTGACCTTCTCGCCCAGCAGCCGCTCCAGCAGGATCGAGAGATCCGATAGCACGTCGCCAATGGCCAGCGTTTGCGGGCGCAAGGTCTGCCGCCGCGAGAACGCCAGCAGCTGCCGGACGAGCCCGGCGGCGCGGTTAGCGTTCTGCTTGATGTTCATGATGTCCTGGAAGGACGGGTCGGACGGCCGGTGATTGGCAAGCAACAGGTCGGAGAAGCCGATGATCGCGGTCAGCACATTGTTGAAATCATGCGCGACGCCGCCGGCAAGCTGGCCGACCGCCTGCATCTTCTGGCTCTGGGCAAACTGGATTTCGAGCGCCCGCTGCTCCGTCGTGTCGAGCGCATAGACGGTGGCGATCTCGTCGTCGCGCGCCTCCTCGTCGACGGCGCTGACGTAGAAGCGGACATTGCGCTCGCCGCCACCGGCGACCAGCGTATCGACCGGCGGGATTTCGCCCTGCCCACCGGCCGCGGCTTCCAGCGCCGCCTCCAGCGCCGGGCGGCTCGGCTCGGCGACGAATTCGGTCAGCCGCGCGCGCGTCCCTTCGAGCCGCGTCTGCCCGAGCAGGCGGGCAAAGGCGGCGTTGGTACGGCCGACGCGGCCGCTCTTGTCGACCGAGGCGATGGCGAAGGGCGTATAATTGAAGAAGCGGGCAAAGCGGACCTCGGCGGCGCGCAGCGCCTCCGAAACATCCTCGCCGGGGCCGCGATTGAGCACGATGGTGCGCGTCGCCCCGGGCGCGCCATCGCTGCGGTAGGGCACCTTGTTCAGGAAGCGGACCGGCAGACTCTGCCCGTTGCGCTTGACGAGGTCGAGATCGACGATGGCGGTCCTGGTTTCGGCCGATCCGCCGGCTCCGGAGGCGAGCAGCGCCGCGCCGTCGCCGCGCACGATCTCACTGAGCGACAGCGAACCCGGCTTGAAGAAGGCGAGGTCGATGCCGAGCCATTCGGCCAGCGTCGCATTCAGATAGACGATGCGCCCGTCGGGCTCGGCGGAAAGGAAGCCGGCTGGGGCGTGGTCGAGATAGTCGATCGCATGCTGCAGGTCCTGGAACACCGTCTCCTGCTGCTCGCGTTCCTCGGTGATGTCGGAGACGCGCCAGGCGACAAAGGATCGCTCGCCCGCCTTTACCGGCCGCGCGCGAATGCGATACCAGCGCGGCCCGCCGCGCGCGCCGGCCGCGACCGGCTGCGGCATGCGCACTTCCTCGGTCGCCGTATTCTCGGCGCGGATCGCCTGCGACAACCGATAGATCGCCTCGCTCGCCGCCTGATCGCCAGAGAAGACGCGCTCGACGACGCGCACGTCACGTTCGGCTTCGGCGCCGACGAGATCGGCATAGGAACGGTTGGCATAGAGTATGCGACCCTCGCGGTCCGTGATCAGGAGCCCCTCGGCCATCGTGTCAATGAAGCCGCGGGCGAGTTCATCGCGCGGCGCCTTGCCGCCGATCTTGATCAGCCCGATGGCAAGCGCGAATAGCGCGAAGACGCCGATGACGGCGAGAAGGCCGAGCAGCGCATAGACGGCCGGCTCGGCGATCGGCTCCGGCAGAAAGGCGAGCCCCAGCGCGGCGGCGACGAAGATCGCGGCGAGAATGGCAAGACGGCCAATCCCTCCGGTGCGCTCGCCCCGGTCGATCGCGGGCCATTCGAGGGAAGTATCGCGCAGCTTGTCGTTCATTCGCGCCCACAATCGATCGGAGGTCCGCCCGCGATTTCCGCGCGGCCGCGAGGCGGACGCCAATACGGAGAATCGAACGCACCCGGCAGCGTCACAATGCGGAGGAATGCGCGCGATTACAACGCGTGAGCCCGCATCGCCATGGCCATATCCGTGGCTGCGGATCTGCCCCGGCCGGGGCATGCCGCCCACCGAGGGGCGCGACAAATCCGTCGGCCCTTACGAATCGGATGGAAAGCGGCACAATCTCTGGCATTCGATGGTTAGTGGATTGCTAAGGTCTTTTGCGCATGGAATGGAGACCGATGGACGGATTGAGCTTGCCAAGCCGGGGCCTCGGCCCGAAAACGGCGCTTGACGAGAGAATCGGACTGTTTGCCGGTCCGGGCCTTGCCCATGCTCACGGGCGCGCCCGTGCGATGTCAGGAGACCAGAATGCGTGATTATTTCGAACCGATGCTGGGCACCACCGGGGCCCTGATCGCTCAGTTCGCGATCACGCTCATGGTGATCCTGATCCTGATCCTGATCGTCTTCTGGCTTATCCGCCGCTTTTCGGGCGGGCGCTTCGGCAATAGTGGGCCGAAAAGCCGCCAGCCTCGCCTCTCTGTGCTCGACGCGCTGCCGATCGACCAGCGTCGCCGGCTGATCCTCGTGCGGCGCGACAATGTCGAGCATCTCCTGCTGATCGGCGGTCCGTCCGACGTGGTGGTCGAGGCGTCGATCCAGCGCCTGCCGCCCGGACAGCGACGCGCCGAGGCGCAGCCGCCCCGCCCCGTCGCGGCGAAGGGCGCACCGACATCTTCCGGTGAGGCGCAGCGTGCCGCCGCGGTAGCGATGGAACATCGCCGTCCAGAGCCGCAGCCTCCGGAGCCGGAGTTTCCGCCGCAGGAGGCCCCACCGCGCGCGATCGAAACCGCTCCTGCCGAATCGCTCCCGTCGCTGGAACCGTCCGAGCCATCGATCGAGGAGACAGCTCCCGTCGCGGCTCGTCCGCAGCCGCAGCCTGCTTCCAGGCCGATGCGTGGCGTTCCCGCATTCCTGACCGGCGGCCGCTCGCGCCAGTCCCAGCCAGCCGAACCCAATCCGCCGCGCCGCGAGGCGAGAAACCGCGTCGCCGAGGCGGCACGCGCCGAAACATCGCGGCCGGAAACGTCGCGGCCGGAGCCTTCGCGCGCCGAGGCGTCCCGGCCCCTGCAGCGGGCAACGCCTTCGCCATTCTCGCGCGAACCCATCCGCCAGGAGCCAGCTTCCGAGCCGGTCGAGGCGCCGGTCGTTCGCGGGCCCATGCCGCCAGCCCCGCCGGTCGAACCCACGTCGCCCTTCGGCAGCGAGCCCTTTGGCACTCCCGAAAGCGCGTCGCCGTCACCGCTCCGTTTCGAGCCGGTGTTCGGTCACAAGTCAGAAGCAGAATTGGCGCCGCTGGCGGAAGATCCTTCGCTCATCCCGGATGTCGCGCCGCCCTCGCGCGACGACCAGCCGGTAGCGTTCGATGAGACTTTCGGGGAAGACTTGCCCGTGCCGCATCAGCGTGACGCAACCGTCGAAGCTGCCGACGACGAGACGGAGCCTGCAAAAGAGCGCGCCTCGCAGGTCGGAGACCTCGAAAAGGAAATGGCGCGCCTGCTGGGCGAGATTTCCGGCAACAAGCGCTAAGCGCTGTCGCCGAAGGCCTTTGTCGAAACGCCTCTCCCACCGGGAGAGGCGAAAACCGTCGCGTGGCCTAATCGTCCCGATAGACGCGCTCGCGGCGCTCGTGACGCTCCTGCGCCTCGATCGACAGCGTCGCGATCGGACGAGCATCCAGCCGCTTTAGGCTGATCGGCTCGCCGGTCTCCTCGCAGAATCCGTAGCTGCCATCCTCGATCCGCTGCAGGGCAGCATCGATCTTGGAAATGAGCTTGCGCTGGCGGTCACGGGCGCGGAGCTCGATAGCGCGGTCGGTCTCGGATGAGGCACGATCTGCGAGATCCGGATGGTTCTGGTTTTCGTCCTGCAGATGCTGGAGCGTCTCGCGCGATTCCTTGAGGATGTCCTCTTTCCAGGCATGGAGCTTCTTGCGAAAATACTCCCTCTGCCGCTCGTTCATGAAGGGCTCGGTCTCGGAAGGCCGATACTCTTCAAGACTTTCTAGCGTCATGAACAACCCCTGGTCCGGTGGTTTTGCGGCGCGGAATATAGCGACGCCTTGCCCGGAGGACAACACCGGGCCGAGGCATTGATTCCGGCATGCAGGAATCGCGCCGGAACACGTTGGAACCACACGGCGATCGGCCTTAGTCGGCTCGCTGGGAGGTCTCCCGCAACGTCAGGCTCGGGCGGCAAAATCATATCGGACCCGAACGAATCGGTCCCGCCGCCTTGCTGTGAGGCGTGCCGATTGCCATATCCGGCCGTCGTGAAACGACAGAGCCGGATAGGCTTTGTTAAGGATGACGAAGGCTTAATGAGGCGATCCACCCTCGGTGCGGGGCGCCGACGCGCAGCACCCTTGAGAGGATGATCGCCGATGCGTGCCGAAGCCATAACTCCTCTTCCCCCGGTGCTCCGCAGCCGGATCAGCAGCGCCGAGGACGCGGCGCGCTTGTGCCATCGCATTGAGGCGACGATGGATGCGCTCCTGCAACTGATCGAGGGAGAAAGCGAATTGTTGCGCTCGGGCAAGTCGATTGCCGCTGCCGCGCTCGAACCCGCCAAGAACGACTGCGCCCGAGCCTATATGGCCGAACTCGATCTGATCCGCGCCAGCGGCGCCGAAATCGACGCCTATGCGCCCGGGTCGGTCGAGAGGCTGCGGCACCGGCACGAGGAATTCGTCTCACTGCTGCAGATCGACCTCGCCGCGCTCGCCACGGCCCGCGCCAGCGTCGAGCCGGAGAGTGCAAGACCGACCCGGCGAGCGGCCGCCCCACAGCGCGAACGCACCCAGCGCGCCGCCGATCCCCGCCGAAGCTGGAGCGCTCCGAGCGAAGCCGAAGCCGGTTCGCGCGAAGAGAGCGCCTTAAGACTAAGAAACAAGTCGTTCGAGCGATTCACGGATCGCTAAAGCGCAACGCGGCCTTCCTCGTCGATGAGGCGTTGGGCGGCGCGCATCGCCAGGTAGAACCGGCCGGAGGCGACCAGGCCATCGACGACTTCGACCTGCGCCCGCCGCTCAGGAACGCGACTGACGATCTCGCGCGACAGACGGGCATAATCGGCAATGAAACGTCCGGGCCGGCGTGTCAGATACATCGACTGCACAGCGAGATAGAGCCGCTTCGCCTCGGAATCGGCCCGTTCCGGCTCGAGGACGTCCTTCCCGCGCAGGACCGGCCAATCGCCTTCGATCAGGAGCCTTGCGCGACCGCCTTCGTTCACCACGACGCAGTCGCCGAGATGAAGCCGCTCGCCGGCCTTCAGTTCCAGTTTGAGCGCCATGTCGTTCGAATCACCCGCCTAACTTCCATCGCTGCCGGGGAACGCTAGGGCGCCCTTCCTTAACCAGGGCTCGCCGCAATCTTTAAAATGCAATGGACTGCGCACATTCTCCATTACCCGACTCCGGCGGCGCGGCGCGGCTGTGACATGGGTCATTGCCCAGCGACCTGGGCGCCTTATTCTTGCCAGATGCGGGCCGTCATCAAGGAGCGACGGTCGGGCAGAACCGACAGGCGCCGCGCCGGAATAAGGAAGATGTCATGAGAAAGAGCTTGATAGCGGTCGGATTCGGGCTCGCCGCCCTGGCGGCGACGACCGGAACGGCGGCGGCCCAGCAGTCCTACTGCGACGGCGCCGCCCGCGAATACGCCAATCAATATGCAGGCGGCAACGCGCTAGGCGGCGCGGCCGTGGGTGGCGCCATGGGCGCGGTCGGCGGCGCGATCCTCGGCGGCATCATCAACGGCAATCGCGGCGCCGGCACGGGAGCCCTGATCGGCGGCGCAGGCGGCGCGATCGTCGGCGGGACGCAGGGCGGGCGCCAGTGGCAGTCGCTCTACAACCAGGCCTTCAACGACTGCATGGCACGAAATTCGAACGCACGCCCGCGTCCGCCCGGTCCGCCGCCCGGTGCCGGCGCGCCTCCGGCCTGGTCGCGAGAATGGTACCAGTACTGCTCGGCGCGTTATCGCAGCTTCAATCCCAACACCGGCTATTTCACCGCGAACGGAGGCCGGCAGGTCTTCTGCCGCTGATCCAGCGGGCAGCGATGCTTGCTGCGGCCCGAGGGTTCGACCTCGGGCCGTTTTCGTGCTAGGAGCGCCGCCTCGGCAGCGACGCCGGCCGCCAGGATCGGGGCCGGTCCGGAAGCGGCGCCTCGGCAAGGTCGCCCATGACAGGAAATGACGTCGACGATGATGCGCCTCCTGCTGCTCCGCCACGCCAAATCTTCCTGGGACGTCTCCGGGCAGCCGGATTTCGACCGTCCACTCGCCGCCAGGGGTCGCCGCGCGGCCACGATGATCGGCGAACATCTCTCGACGCACCGGCTCATCCCCGACCGCATTCTCTGCTCTTCGGCCAAGCGGACTCGGGAGACGCTGACCGGGCTTCTGCCGCTGATCTCGACCGACCTCGATATCCGCATCACGCGCGACCTCTACGAAGTCGGCGCCGATGTCTATATCGATACGATCTCCGCGCTCGGCGGCGGCGCGCGCACGCTCCTGCTCATCGGGCATAATCCAACCGTTCAGGACACGGCGCTGGAGTTGATCGGCAACGGAAATCCGGCCCTCCGCGACGAGATCGCCGGCAAGTTCCCGACTGCCGGGCTCGCCGTGATCGATTTCGAACTGCATAAATGGTCGGAGTTGCGTCCTCAAACCGGCCGGGTGGTCGCCTTCTTCCGGCCCCGCGAACTCGAGGTCGTCGGCGGCGAGCCGCCGAGCGACGACGAATAGAAGCGGCAAACGCGCATCTTCCGGATGGCACCTGCCGTGACTACATGCGTCCAGCCGGACTTGGCCGGCCCGCACGAGACCGACGCGATTGAACTTTTCCTCCCTGACCGACGAGGCCCGGCTCGCGCTGTCGACGCTTGGTGATCGGGCCAGCGATCTCCTGTCGCCCACCGTGAGGATCGGCGTGACCGGCCTCGCACGCGCCGGCAAGACGGTTTTCATCACCGCCCTCGTCCACAATCTCGTCCATGGCGGGCGTCTGCCGCTGTTCCGAGCCTTCTCGACAGGGCGGATCGCCGATGCGCGGCTTGAGCCGCAGCCGGACGACGGGGTGCCGCGCTTCGACTATGAGGATCATGTCCGTGCGCTGCTTGAGGACCGCATCTGGCCGGATTCGACGCGGCGCATCAGCGAACTGCGCCTGACCGTCGCCTATGAATCGGCTTCGTTCCTGAAGCAGCGCTTCGGTTCCGGAACGCTGAATATCGACATCGTCGACTATCCCGGCGAATGGCTGCTGGACCTGCCTCTGCTCGGCAAGGATTTCGAGACCTGGTCGCGGGAATCGATGGCGCTTTCGAAGAACGCCGCGCGCGTCGCCGCCGCAGACGCCTGGCATGCCCGCCTCGACGCGGCCGACTCCAATGCTCCCGAAGACGAGGTCGTCGCCAAGACGCTCGCGGCCGCCTTCACCGACTATCTGCGGGCATGCCGGGCCGACGAGAACGCGCTCTCCACCCTGCCGCCCGGCCGCTTCCTGATGCCGGGGGATCTCGATGGCTCGCCGGCACTCACCTTCTGCCCCCTGCCCGGCGATCTCTCCGCCGCTCCGTCCGGCTCGCTCGCCCGCATGATGACGCGCCGCTTCGAGGCTTATAAGAGCGTCGTCGTGAAGCCGTTTTTCCGCGATCATTTCGCGCGGCTCGACCGGCAGATCGTGCTCGTCGACGCGCTGCAGGCGCTGAACGCCGGGCCGGCCGCTGTAGCGGACCTCGGCGCGGCCTTGACCGAGATCCTCGGCTGCTACCGCCCTGGCGCCGGCTCCTGGCTCGGCAGCCTGCTGTCGCGTCGCATTGACCGCATCCTGATCGGCGCGACCAAGGCCGACCATCTGCACCATGCCGACCATGACCGGCTGGAGCGTATCCTCGGCACGCTGCTCGCACCCGCCATCGAGCGTGCAGCCAATGCTGGTGCGCGGGTCGAGATCGCGGCGCTTGCCTCCGTCCGCGCCACCAAGGAGGGCATCGTTTCGAATGGCGGCGAGCGGCTGCCCTCGATCATCGGCACGCCCCTGCCGGGCGAACGCTTTGACGGCGACATCTTCGACGGCAAGACCGAAATCGCCTTCTTTCCCGGGGATTTGCCGAACGATCCGGAATCGGTTCGCGAAGTCGGCCGATCCAGCGCGCCGCTGCGCTTCGTCCGCTTCCGCCCGCCTACCCTGGAGCGAACCGCCGAAGGCGTGACGCTGTCGC